>JBDTWO010000095.1:0-18377 GCA_040006635.1 Chloroflexota bacterium | reverse complement strand
GAGGTGGGGCTTGAAGTCTCTGCGATCGATGTGGGCGGCTGGGATACACACTTCGCACAAGGTTCAGCCAGTGGACAAATGCCAAACCTGATGAAAGATTTAGCCGATGGTCTTGCCACGTTCCATGCCGATATGGCTGACCACATGAATCAACTGACCACAGTGACCATGTCCGAGTTTGGGCGGCGTGCCTCGGAGAATGGCAGTCTCGGCACGGATCATGGTCACGGCAGTATGATGATGGTGTTGGGTGGGAATGTGAACGGTGGCAAGGTCCATGGCGAATGGCCCGGGCTGGGAGAAGGTCAATTGATTGGACCAGGCGATCTAGCCGTCACGACCGATTATCGCGATGTGTTAGCTGAGATCTTGCAGAAGCGTTTGAATAATCCGGCAACTGCTGAAATATTTCCGAATTACGAATCGCGCTGGCATGACTTGATAAAGTGATTTATGGATTAGAATCCCTCGCATTCGTATGCGTCCATCCAATAAACTTCTTTCCACGTTCGATAAATTCCTGTTCGGCGGTTTGGGCTGCGGGGTGGTGGTTTTATGTATTCTAGGCGTCTGGATCTATTACATCGCCAATAATTTACCGGCTTCACGATCTGTCGAAACTCAAACTGTGAGCGTGGATTTCCCCACCGTCACCACCATTGCTCCCAGCGTTGAAACTCCCACTTCGATTCCAACCGTATTCCCCACACTGGATACTGCGCTGATCCCTTCGCCCATTCCCAGCAGTTTTGATGGAACACCGCCGAGCGGCAAAATTGCCTTTGCCTGTTACGTCAAACAGATCGACCAGATCTGCCTCATGAATGCCGACGGGACTGGACGCCAGCAGCTCACAGATTTTCAAGCCACGGCTTTTTATCCATCCATTTCACAAGACGGACAGACGATCTTTTTTTCCTCCAGGCAAAGCGGAGGCTTTGATATTTATTCAATGAACATCAATGGGGGAGATTTGAAACAACTGACGAAAAACATCGGCAGTCTGTATGCGCCCGAACTTTCGCCAGATGGCGAACGGATTCTTTTCACCAATGATGGCAATGGATTGTGGGTGATGAAACCCGATGGCAAGAATCCACATCCGATCTCGAACAAAGACGATATTGATCCAACCTGGTCGCCCGATGGTTCAAAGATCGCATTTGCTTCTTCGCGTGCGGGAGACCGTCAATTGTTCGTGATGAATGCAGACGGGTCGAACATCCAGCAGGTGACTGATCTTAATAACATGGGTGGACGCAGCACCTGGTCACCCGATGGAACCAAACTCGCCTTCTATCGCGGACCCGCCGGTGACCACAACATTTTTATTATCAACGTGGACGGCACCGGTTTGGTGCAGCTCACCAATGGCGGCGATAACCTCGGACCCAGTTGGTCACCGGATGGAAACTGGATCGCGTTCACATCTTTTCGCGATGGGAATAATGAAATCTATGTCATCCATCCCGATGGAACGCGAGCAACAAACCTGACGAATAATTCAAATTCAGATTGGCAGCCGAGGTGGGGAAGGTAGGTATTGTATAATTGTTATCAAGCCTTTCTATGGAAAACATGGTCCTACAATGAAGAAACAGACACTCAGAATTCAGGGATGTGAAAGCACAAACCATACAGTTTGTAGAGGAGAATTATGGAAATGTGAAAGATGCCATAAAAAGATTTGTTGGGAAGAAGGCACTACTGATTTAGTTAATTTGTGTGATGATTGCTGGTATGAAGTTCGTATTTTAAAGCACCAATATCCAATTAGGAATCAGAGTTAATAGAGATTAGTTATGAAACAATTTGAGGCAGTTATCCAAACTCTTGATAAGCTAGGTGGTCAAGCTACGCTTGTTGAACTTTATCATCAAGTAATGAAAGTCGAGAATTGTGAATGGAAAACCAAAACTCCTTTTGCGTCAATTAGACGAATTGTTCAGACGCGACCAGAGATATTCAAGGTTAGACCTGGTCTATGGGCGTTACGTTCTTATCAGAAGAAACTTGGTTTGGAAGAGCAGGATAAATCTGAAGAGGCAAAAAATAATAGCCATTATTATTATCAAGGAGTGCTTGCTACGATTGGTAATTTGCGGGGATATGCGACTTTTATACCCAATCAAGATAAGAGTAGATTGTTTGTGAATCGACCTTTAGGAACAGTTCGTTCATTAGATGAGATACCTCATTTTACCCATGATGCATTAGTTAATAGAAGCAAGACTATAGATGTAATTTGGTTTAATGAACGACAAATGCCACATAGTTTTTTTGAAGTTGAACATTCAACAGATATAAAGAATTCTTTGTTGAAGTTCTATGACTTGCAGGATTTTTCTTCGCAGATGATTGTTGTAGCAGATAAAAACCGTAACAGGGAATTTGATGACAAGTTACAGTTTAGCGCATTTTCCAAGATTAAGAATCGGGTAATGTTTTTGAACTACGATACTTTAGTGAAACAATATGAATACGAAGTGCTAAAGACATCGCAAGCGTTTTCGCTATAGCGTTTTACGGTCCACCCATATCGACCGTCCAATAACTTCCAAACGCCGCGAACTTGGAATAGACATAACCCACACCAATTTCAGTAACGCGCGAGTTGAGCACGGCGTCCCAATGGTCTTTGTCATTGCGCCATTGGTTCATCGCATCTTGTGCCAGCCCGATGGCGAGTATTTCAAGATAATAGGAATTGGGATACCCGGCTTGCGCTATGCGGTCGCCGATCCATGAACCGTCTGTGCCGCTGTGATGCAGGAAGTTGTTGCAAGCCATATCTAAACTGTGACCTTGCGCGGCATTCATCAATTGCTGGTTGACTGTGAGCGGCGCGCGTCCGACATCTGATCGGGCTTGATTGATGAGCCCGATCAGGGTTTGGACATAACTATCGTTCGTTGTATACGTGCAATTGCCAACCTGTGAGACGATCGGCGTGCCAACAATGTTGGACGCTCCGCCCGTTCCCACAACGATCTTGACCCAGAAAATTGATTCAATCCCGATCAGCATAGATTTGCCTTCGGCGTTGCGTAACTCGAAGTTCCCCAAATAATTTCCATCCGTTGTGGGCGCGACGAGATCGATCGACACATCCACAGGTTTGCCTGCTTCGGTTTCAGGGACCGGCGCCGCATCGGGTGACGACATGCGGTCACCGGAGGCGAAGGCAATGGTGTAGCCTGTCCATTTGCAGCGACCGGTGTTTTGCAGTTTCCAGGTCTTGGTGAATTTTTCGCCAGCAGGTATCACCGTGTTATCGGGATAGGTCACATCTTCAACGAGGATGGCAGCGTCGGTGCATTTGGGCGTGGCAGAAGTAGGTTGGGGTGTCAACGGATCTGGTGTTGCGGTTACCGGGACCAGAGTCGCTGTCGGCAAAGTAATGCCTGGTTTGGTGGGGGGCAGGGTCGAGGTCACGAAAAGAGGCGGGGCTTCCGTCGCCGCTGAATCTGGGGCGAGGGTAACGCAGGCATTGAGTGCGAGTCCCATGAGGATGAATGTCAAAATGATTTTTTTGTTCATAGAGATTAAAGTATACCCGGCATGGTTATAAATTGGTTTTTCCCATATTGATCGCGGGTATTATATAACGCAAACAGACTGGCTGCTGTTCCGGCAAAAAAAGAACTGCCCCGATTCCATGTTCGGGGCAGTCTTGAGGAGGAGAAACACACCTTAGGGGTGTTTTGCCAAAGTGGCCGTAAGCGTTTGTTCCTTACCATCGCGCAGGATGGTCAGTTTCACTTGTTGACCGGGTTGCGCGTTTTGCAAATAGGCTTGCAGATCATCAAAGTTGGCAACGGAAGTTCCATCGATGGCAGTAATGACATCGCCGCCGATCAACACCCGTTGACCATTGATCAGCACGGGTTTGAAACTACCCTGCATGCCAGCCTGGTCAGCCGGACTACCGGATTGCACCTGTTCCACCAGAATCCCGGTCTGGTTATCGGTGAGATTCATCTCTTTATTGATCTCAGGTGTGAGCGGTTGACCGGCAATGCCGAGCCAGACGGGTGTAGTTGTGCCTGAATTCGCGCTGGCAATTTGGGTCTTTTCTGTTTGCGCGGGGCGAGCTTCCAACGTGACATTGACCGAGGTATCTTTGCCAGCGCGTAAGACCGTGAGCGTGACCTTTTGACCGATATCGGTATGGTCAGCGAGATAAGCGATGAGGTCATCCATGGTTTTGACAGGCGTGCCATCGAAGGCTGTGATTACATCACCACCAATTTTGATGTCTTGACCATCGATCGTCACTTGACGGTCACTGCCTTTCAGACCGGCTTTGTCTGCGGGTCCATTCGGAACGATCTCTTCCACCAGGGCACCACGCTGCGTGGCTGCGAGTTTCATCGCGGTGGCAATATCAGGTGTTAATGAAGTGCCGCTGATGCCTACATACGGATGTTCGTATTTGCCATTGGCGATCAATTCAGGTATGACACGGCTGACGATCGTCGCAGGGATGGCGAAGCCGACACCTGAGTTGGAATTCGAAGATGACTCAATTGCCGAGTTGACACCGATGAGTCCGCCTTGATCATCGACCAATGGTCCACCAGAGTTACCGGGATTGATGGATGCATCGGTCTGGATAATATCGGGGATCGAGAAGCCGGGTCCGCCGCTATTATTCGTTGCTGTAGATGGCAATGTACGTCCCAAAGCGCTGACGATACCCACTGTCATGGTGTTTTCCAAACCAAAGGGATTGCCGATTGCAACGGCGACCTGCCCCACCTTCACAGTAGTTGCACTCGTCAGAGTAATGGGTGTTAACGTAAAGCCAGGGTTATCCACTTTGATAACGGCGAGATCGCTATCCGGATCGGTGCCGATCAATTTGGCCGGCAGCGTGGTGCCATCGGCGAACTTGACTTCGATCTTATTCGCACCATTTACAACATGGTTGTTGGTGACGATGTATCCATCGGCGTTCCAGACAAAGCCGGAGCCAAGTGCCTGGCTGTATTGCGGCGCAGCGGGCTGGTTATTATCTTGACCAGGTGTGCCAAAGAAATTGGGAATGCCAGGAATATTGGAGAGCGGGTTGTTGTTGGAGTTCAACGCCGAGGCATCCTGCTTTTGCACCACACGAATGCTGACCACAGCTGGGTTGACCTGGGCGTAAATATTTTCCAATGCGGTTTCATATCCGCTCAGCGATGCGGTCACGCCACTATTCGTGCTTGTTTGCGGTTGTGCCTGCTGCGGGCTTGTGCTTGGAGGCGCTTTTTGATTTGTGATGACCTGTCCACTTGGCAGAAGCGAGATACTTCCGCAAGCCGCCAGAAGCAGGCTGCCAATTAACATGGCGATCGTGATTTGGGAAATTTTAGATTTCATAAGAATACTCCTTTGTATACTTTCGCTTGAGAGTATACAAAGGAGCAGTCGCTGTGTCTTTATGAGAAGCCTATGGCAACCTTATGAAAACCTTAAGGCGGCAATGTCATCGTAAATGTACTGCCCTTGCCCGGCAGGCCGTCACTTTCTACAGTGATCTCGCCGCCATGCGCTGTCGTCAACTCGCGCGCGATGGTGAGTCCCAGCCCCATACCTTGCTTGATGCGCTTGCCCGTATCGCCGCGATAGAACGGTTGGAAAATTTTCTCGCGTTCATCCACCTGCACGCCCGCGCCGGTATCGCTGACTCGCAGCCAAAAAATCTTCTCGTCCATGCCAGCCGATATTTTTACCGTGCCACCGGCGGGTGTGTACTTGATCGCATTGTTCAAAAGATTTCCAACCACTTGTGCCATACGCACCGAATCAATATTGATGGATGATAACGACTCTGGGATCTCTGCCTGCCAAATAAGTTTTTTCTCCTCTGCGGCGGCTTTCCACGGAATCAGAACGCTTCGCAGCCAACCCGCGGCTTGGACCGGCTTTCGATCAAGCTCCAAGCTACCCGTAGCCTTATCGTACAGACTCGCGAGCTCATCGAGGAGATATTGCAAACGCAGGGTTTCCTCGTCCATGCCGTGGGTTAGATCAGCGACCAGTTTGGGGTCGTCCGCTGCACCTTTGCCGAGCGCATGAATGGCTGAGCGTAATGCGCCCAATGGTCGTCCCAATTCGTGGACGATATTCGCCAGCAATTGTCGGCGCGATGTTTCCAGGCTGTGCAATTCTTCCACCAAAAAGTTGACGGCTCGGGCTTGCGAACGGATTTCCTCTGGTCCGCGTTCCTGCACGGGTTCACGGCGTTGTTCAGTGGCAAGACTATAGATAGCTTCGGTCACTTCGCGCACCGGGCGGCTGATACCGATTGCCAGCCAGGTTCCCAGCAGTGCACTCATGATCAATCCCAATAGCAACGCCACCAAAATCTGCCAGCGGAGTTGGTTGAAAATATCATACAACGAACCAATAGTGTAGGTTAACCTCACGATACCGATCACCTGATTGCTGGCGTTGAGGACTGGTTCGTAGACATCCACTTGGACGTTACTTAAATTGAGAATGGAATAATTGGTAAATGCAGTTTCTTTTCCACTTTGGGTTTTCGTGATGCCAGGCAGATTTAAGATCAAGCCTCGATTTGGCAGGTCATTGGGATCGCTGGAATACAACAATTCACCCCGTCCATCGAGAAACATGACCTGAATATCTGAGTTAAGTTGAACGCGCGAGATGAGGCTTTCGAACAAGATCGGGTCACCCCATAATTCAAATTCCGCACTGCTGATCTCTGAAAGGAGACGAGCGTTGCTCACTAAATTTTTCGCGAGTTGTGGGATCAAAATTTGACCTTCGAGGGTGTAGATCAACAGCACACCCATCAGAGGTAAAACGATCAAGAGGGGGAGAATCTGACTCCAGATGAGACGTTGTCGCAATGTGCGGAACATTATTCGCCTCCGACAAGTTTATAGCCCACGCCGCGGACTGTTAGAATCCGCGTTGGGTGATTGGGGTCAACTTCTAATTTTTCGCGCAGCCAGCGGATATGGACATACACTACCTGCGGCTGACCGATAAACTCCGCGCCCCATACAATTGCCAGCAAGTCATCCACTGAGCGGACGCGGTTGGGTTCCAGCGCAAGGGCATGTAACAAGTTGAATTCTTTGGGAGAAAGTTCGATATGCTTTTCGGCAAGGCTGATGGTATGTGCAAAAGGGTCGAGGGTGAGGTCACCGATGATTAATGGCGAGGCAGGCTGAACTGAGTCTGAAGCGGATTCGTGTCGGCGGAGAACGGCTTTGATATGCGCGATCAATACGTCCACATCGAAGGGCTTCGTGATGTAATCATCCGCACCGAGTTCCAGTCCGAGTACTTCATCGAGATTACGGCGGCGCGCAGTGACAAAGATCACCGGCACGTGAAATTGCTCTTTGAAACGCTTGATGGCATCAAGCCCGTCCATGCCGGGCAGACCAATATCGAGCAGGACCAGATCGGGCGGAGTCTGCCGTGCAAGGGACAGGGCATCTTCTGCATTGGCGGCGGCGTTGGCGTGGAACCCGGCTTGCTCCAAATTGAACGCCAGACTGCGGCGCATGAGGGCATCATCATCCACGAGCAAAATATGTTTTGCCATAGGTTATTAAATTATATGCCTGTATGGTGAAAGGCGCATTAATCGCGAGCAACATTGCTCAATTCTTGTATAAATAAAAATCGCCCTGCCAGAAAACTGACAGGGCGAAAATTGGATTTGGAGCAGGTTACGCCACTACAGCCGGTCGGAACTTATACCCGTATACCAGATATGTACCCCGCCGGACAGATCCGATTGCGGTTATGAGGTAAAAATTGGCAATGGTGTCTGTCCTGTTCAGCCACATAACAGGCTCTCGCAATTGCTAAATATTAGTTGCTTTGGCTCACAGGTCTTTCGGCTGTGTCGATATAAGAAGTCCAGTCCAGGATAAATAACTAAAAAAACAATTACGCCCTATCATAGTTAGGGCGTAATTGTTCAAATAGGGGATATGAACCCATAGGGAGTGATACACACAATATGACCTATATCTCCTGCTCTTTAAAAAAGAAAAGATTGATTCTGAAGGCATTTATAAGAATCAACAACAACAGTTCTTCATCTTACAGGAGGTAATCTAATGGTAGAACCAAAATTCCGCTTTTTTCTCCGCAATAACTTCGACATTCAGGGCGCTTCGACCGTTGTTGCGTCGCCCAATCCAGAACGATATCGTTGGTCCAAACACTGCCATTATCCAGAGAGAAACATATGAGTTGCACCAGATAGAGAGTGACACATATAAGCAATTTTGCTTATATGTAAATAAGTTAAGTAGCCCTAAACATCTGCTGAGGAAATCCCTAAAATAGTTTCTGGTGCAAAAGGCACACCGCAGTACATTAACAATTGACAAACGAAAGGCCTCTTTGGTAAAAGGAAGGTGACTAAACCAAATCCATACCGCAGAGGCACTCCAATGTTACGTGAACATTACCCGCTTGACAAGCTTTTTGAAGAAATCCTTGGATACGTTCCAAACCTTTGTCCTGAACTGGAGAAGATCGACAGCTATCTGGAAGACGAGAAGTTATATCGTCTGATTAGGAAGGATCTCGCGCAAAGGCGGCCCAAGACAACGCAAACGGGACGAAACTCAACACCCGTGGAAGTGATCCTGCGAATGCTGGTAGTGAAACGGCTGTACAAATACAGTTATGAAGAAACAGAACGGCAAGTGAGCGACAGTCTGAGAATGAGACAAGTTTTGCCGGGTGTATCTGAATGCCGTTCCCGATGACACGACGCTGATCCGTTGGGCGAATCTGATCCAGCCAAAGACGCTGGAGAAATTCAATGAGCGGATCACACAATTGGCGATCGAGCGCAAGGTAACCCGCGGTCGAAAAATGCGGACCGACGAGACGGTGGTCGAGAGTAACATTCGGCCGCCCAGTGATGGACGTCTATTGTCCGATAGCGTACGGGTACTCGCACGTATTGTGGCTCGTGGTCAAACGATCTTGAAGACCGTCGGGAAGAAAGTGCTGGAGGAGGTCGAGGATTTCACGCAAACTGCAAAAGGCCTCTCGCGCAAGATCGGCGAAACCTTGCGCAACAAGAAAAAGGAAGCCCAAGAAGCAGGCAGACAACAATACGAGAAGTTAATGGAGATGACCGAGCAAACTATTGGCTGGGCGGTTCAGACCCAAAAGCAATTGCAGAAACAATCTCAAGGCAGTGCCAAGCGCTTGGTGAAAACCCTCCACCATTTCATCCCGCTTGCCCGACAGGTGATCCAACAAACAACCCGTCGGATACTGCAGGGGGAGCAGGTGCCAGCAAAAGAAAAGATTGTCTCCATCTTTGAAGAGCATACTGATATCATCGTTCGCGGCAAGGAAGCCAAACCGGTGGAATATGGACACAAGCTCTGGCTCAATGAAGTGGAGGGTGGCATCGTTAGCCACTACCGTATTTTGGATGGCAACCCGAGTGAAGAGAAACAATGGAAACCAAGTTTGAAGGCTCACCTCAAAACCTTTCTGCATCCTCCTCTTCAGGCCAGTGCAGATCGTGGTCTATCTTCTGACCCCAATGAAAAGCTTGCCCATGACCTGGGCGTTCGACATGTGGTCATGCCGAAACGGGGCTACCGTTCCAAGGCTCGCGTAAAGCACGAACACAAGGCTTGGTTCGTGAAAGGTCGTCACTGGCATGCGGGTGTGGAAGGTCGCATCAGTGTCTTGAAACGGGCTCATGGGTTGGGTCGTTGCCCAAATCATGGAAAAACAGGCTTCCAATGCTGGGTCGGCTGGGGAGTGATCGCTGGAAACCTGGCGGTTCTCGGACGAACATAACAATTGGAGCTATTCGTTTGTTAAGGTACGAACATTCTAAATATCATTCGGTGCAAAACGCTGATTCAAGCCAGCCGTTCAATGTCATTTCTGAGTTTTGCACCAAAAACTAAAATAGTAGTATCAACCTAAAAACGGTTCAATAATATTTTCCTGTTATATTTATCAACCACTATATGGAAAAATATGGGATAGGATTCAAATGCCAGTCGGCAAAGTGCAATTCCGGTCTCTTAATTTTTTATCAATATGAGAATGATTCGGAGGTAAATATGGACGAACATAATCAACACAACATGCAAGACCATTCCCAGCACCCATCGCAGGAAGCAAATGATCACACCCAACACGGTGCAATGGATCATTCCTTGCACGATGTGAAAGATCACTCCGCTCATGATGAGTATCAAGCGCACGCTATGCCGGCGCAGACAGAAATGGGATACGAAGACCATTCCGCCCATACCAGTCATGGCACGGATCATAGTGGGCATGAGCAGACGTTCCGCGTCCGTTTCTGGTGGAGTCTGTTGTTGAGCATTCCCGTGCTCGCGTACAGCGGGATGATCCAGATGTGGCTCGGATTCACGCCGCGCTTGTTTCCATTCAGCGAGTGGATCCCTTTTGTCTTTTCGCTGATTGTCTTCGGCTATGGCGGCATCCCATTTCTCCAAATGGCAACTCCCGAATTGAAAGAACGAAAGCCTGGCATGATGACCCTTATCTCGCTGGCAATTTCCGTTGCGTTTATTTATAGCGTCGCAGCTCAGTTCATCAATTTGGGCGAAGGCTTCTTCTGGGAACTCGTCACACTCATCGACATCATGCTGCTCGGTCACTGGCTGGAAATGCGTTCCGTGCGTCAAGCCTCCGGCGCACTCAACGAACTAGCCAAGTTAATGCCCGATACCGCTGAACGCATCCAGCACGGCGACACGACCGAAACCGTTTCCGTCGCCATGCTAAAACATGGCAACATCCTCCTCGTTCGTCCGGGTGCGAGTGTCCCTGCCGATGGCGAAGTGATTGATGGTCATTCCGATGTCAACGAATCCATGATCACAGGTGAGTCTAAGCCTGTGCACAAAATGAACGGCATGAAAGTCATCGCGGGTACGATCAACGGCGATGGCAGTTTGCGTGTGAAGGTCACTGCCACCGGTACTGAAACTGCCCTTGCCGGCATCATGCGACTCGTTGAGCAGGCGCAGCAATCCAAATCGAGAACACAAGTCCTTGCTGATAAAGCGGCAGGCTGGCTCTTCTACATCGCCCTTGCCTCCGCGCTCATCACTGCCATCGCATGGACCATCGCCGACACCTTCAATATCGAAGTTTTGAATCGTGTCGTCACTGTACTGGTCATCGCCTGTCCGCACGCGCTGGGGCTCGCCATTCCGCTCGTTGTTGCCATCACCACTGCAATGGGTGCAAAGAATGGCATTCTCATTCGCAATCGTCTCGCGCTTGAAGCTGCGCGTGAAATCGATATTGTTATCTTTGATAAAACCGGCACCCTGACTCAAGGTCAATTCGGCGTGGTGGATATTGCTACAGCAGATGACTGGGACTCCGACCGGGCACTGGCTCTTGCCTCCGCGCTGGAATCAGACTCCGAACATCTCATTGCCCAAGCCATCCGCCGCTTCGCACGGGTCCGGAAATTGTCCATGCCTTCGATCAGCAATTTCTCCTCCTTGAAAGGACGCGGTGTACAGGCTGACCTCGAAAACGAGACCTATTACATCGGCGGACCACGTTACTTGAAATGCTTTCGCTTTCGCCTACATCCAACATCAAATCCTTTGCCGACTCTGCCAACGACAAGGCACAGTCCGTTGTATACCTGACGAAAAAAGAAAAAATCATTGCTGCTGTTTCAATTGCCGATGTCATTCGCCCTGAAAGCAAACAAGCGATTCGTGAATTAAGCAAAATGGGTATTGAAGTCGCTATGCTGACTGGTGACAGTCAAGCCGTGGCGAAAGCAGTGGCAAACCAGTTGGGAATCCAACGCGTGTTTGCTGAAGTCCTGCCGGAGCACAAAGACCAGAAAGTAATGGAGTTGCAAAAGCTTGGGAAACGCGTGGCAATGGTCGGTGATGGAGTGAACGACGCGCCCGCTCTCACCCGCGCGGATGTGGGCATCGCCATCGGCGGCGGCACGGACGTGGCTATCGAATCCGCAGGCTTGATCCTGGTCAACAGTAACCCGCTGGATGTAGTCAAAATCTTCAAACTCAGCCGGGCTAGTTACAACAAGATGATCCAAAACTTGTGGTGGGCGGCAAGTTACAATATCGTCGCCATTCCACTCGCGGCAGGTGTACTGGCACCGTGGGGTATCCTGCTCTCTCCCGCAGTGGGTGCCGTGCTTATGTCTATCAGTACCATTGTGGTTGCCATCAATGCCCAACTGCTAAAAAGAACAACTTTATAAAAAAACTGTCAAAGAACTTTTGTTCTTTGACAGTTTTTGAATGCTCACTGATGGCAGATCAGGATAATAGGCAATTTTGCCTATTCATTAATAAGTGAAGTAGCCCTCCGCCTTTTTTGAGGGACACCCTACAATGGCAGTATCAAACCAGAGGCGCGTATGAATATTTCTCCTTTCTTGGCAGTCAACCATCCCTGTGACGAAACATTGCAATGGGCAAAGCAGCAATTGTCGCTTGCCGATTTGCGGACTGTGCAAACATTCGATCTACATGCCGCACGGGTCGGATCACACGATTGTCAGTGCCCCAATCATGGAACCAGTGAATGTGATTGCCAGATGGTGATCCTGTTGGTGTATGGGGCAGCCACCGAACCTGAAACGTTGATCCTGCATGGGAATGATGGACAGACCTGGATCTCGATGACAGATACTCCTAATCAGAAAAGGAACACACTGGTAACAATAGCCATTAGGAATACGTTGGAGGGACATTTGCCTGACCAGGCATGAGCAAAATTATCTACGCTCGGGTTTGAATATCAATATAAATACCCAAGGAGAAGAGATGTTTAAATTTAGAAAAGTATTGGCTGTTTTGTTCGTTGTTGGATTGTTGTTAACTGCCTGTGGCGGGCAACAAAAAGTTACCGAGGTTCAGATCACGGTGAAAGAATTTGGAATTGAATCCTCCATCACCGAATTCCAAGCAGGCGTTCCTTATCATTTTGTAGTTACGAACGCAGGGACAGTGAATCACGAAATCATGATCATGCCGCCCTTGTCGAAAGATCAAATGAGTATGGGTATGGATATGAGTACGATGGATCAAATGGCGCTGGCGATGATTTCCGCTGATGTTCTCACCCCCGGCACAACAAAGTCTTTCGATTTGACCTTTAAAGACGCTGCTTCAAATGGAACGCTTGAGTTTGCCTGTCATACACCCGGTCACTATGAAGCGAATATGAAACTTCCCATTACCGTTACTAAATAACCGGGTCTTCAATTCAACTAAAAATGGCGGGCTCGAAGGAATACGCTTTGTGCCTGCCATTTTCATGAAAGCGAGTCACGAATGACTGTTAGGAGTGTTCAATTTCAAGAACAAAAGAGTGCCTCTAGAAGCCAGTGGCTATCTGCATATTGGCTTGGGGTCTTTCTAGCTGTCTACGGCATTTTGGTCTTTGCTCCATTTCTCGCGCCGCTCCTGATGAAGATCGGCTGGGACAGTGCAGGAAAAGCGATATACTTCATTTACTCCTTCTTTTGCCATCAATTGCCGGAACGCTCTTTCTTTTTATTTGGTAAAAAGACCATGTATTCAATTTCTGAAATCCAAGCCGCCTGGCAAATTACGCTCAACCCCATGATTCTCCGTCAGTTCATTGGTAACGAAAGCATGGGGTGGAAGATCGCCTGGTCAGATCGGATGATCTCTTTTTACACCAGTGTTTGGTTTTTCGCCGTGGCATGGTTTCCGTTCAGAAGAAAGATAAAGCCGCTTTCGTGGTGGGGATTCGTACTCTTGCTCCTGCCTCTCGCAGTAGACGGCGGCACTCATGCAATGAGTGATCTCGCGGGTATCGGACAGGGCTTTCGTGATACAAATCAATGGCTCGCCATGTTGACCCATAGCTCATATCCTGCATCATTCTATGTCGGTGACGCACTTGGTTCCTTCAATTCTCTTATGCGGTTCATTACTGGGATTTTAGCTGGGCTTGGGATCAGTTGGCTGGCATTTCCGTACATGGAGGACTCATTTGGCAAAGACTAAAGCGAAGATCAAAGTCGTTTTGGCAGACGATCATCACATCGTCCGTGCCGGGATTCGACAATTGCTTGAAAGCTCAAAAGATATTCAAGTGATCGCAGAAGCGGGTGATGGTGAAGAAGCTCAAGCTCTCATCCAGCAGTACAAACCGGATGTTGCTGTCTTGGATATTCAAATGCCGAAAGCGAGCGGTATCGAAGTGACCCGTTGGGTACGATCACATTTGCCCGAGGTCGGCGTGTTGATCCTCACCGCCTACGATGACGAACCGTATGTTATGGCTGTCTTGCAGGCAGGCGCTAATGGCTATGTTCTCAAAACTGCGAAGACTGAAGAGTTGATCCAGGCGGTTCATGATGTCCATGAAGGCAAGTCGGCACTTGGTCCAACCGTTACTCAAAAATTGATGTCCAACCTTTTCAAGCGCTCCGAGAAGACAACGGTCGAACCGCTCACTGAGCGCGAATTGGATGTGTTGCGACTTGCTGCCAAAGGCTTTACCAACAAAGCCATTGGTGTGCAATTGAACATCAGCGACCGAACCGTACAAGGTCACCTCGCACACATCTTCGCCAAGCTACAAGCCAACAGCCGTACCGAAGCTGTCATGCGTGGCGTGTCACTGGGTTGGATCTCACAAAGCACAGGCACCATCGCCGAAGAATGAAAAAAACACGCACTTCATTTCTGCGCGGACTCACAGTGCAATTGCTGGCTATCACGGTTCTGCCGCTCACTTTACTTTTATTGGTGATTGCATTTGGAAGCGTTGCGCTTCATCAACAGGACATGCGCTCCCTCGTGGGTGAACGTGATGAACGCGCGGTTCAATCGGCTGCAGCGGCCTTGAATTCTGAGCTTCATCATCGCGCTGCAAACATTTCTAATTTAGTTGCGCTGGCACAATTATCTGAAAACAATTCTTCCATTTCAACTACGGATGATCTTGCCGCTGACTTCGATGGCGGACTCGCATATCTGGGCATGGATGGGCACGTCATCACCAGCACATCTCCTTCTGGACTTTGGAACTGGGTCGCGCAAAATAATATTCCCCGCGCCTCAACCACTGACCTCGAGCCGGTTTTCTCAGCCCCATTTCTCGATCCGAATTCAAAAAAACTCTTTGTCATTATCTCGCAGGTGATCCCTGCTCGAAATATTATTGTCGCGGGCGCATTCTCCCCTGAACAACTCGCCCGTGAGACTCTTTCGGCTTCCTATCCTGATGATTCGCATGTAACCATCATCCTGCTTGACTCTACCCGTCAGATCCTGTTCTCCAGTGGACCGCTTGCATCTGATAGTCTCATGCCCGATCATCCTGGTGTAAAAGAAGCACTGCGTGGTGAAAGTGGCACAACATACTTAAGGCAAGACAGAGTTGAACATGTAGTTGCATACAGTTCCATCAGACCTGTGCAATGGGCATTGATCACGGAAGAGGAATGGGAGATGGTGGTCAGCCCATCCCTACAGATCACCCAACTGGCTCCGCTGGTGCTTGTCCCCGCCTTTATTCTTGCATTGCTGGCGTTGTGGTTTGTAGCGACCCGCATCGTCCAACCGCTGCAAAAACTGGAGACCAAAGCTGCTGCACTGGCTTGGGGCGACTTCGAAGCCATCCAGGATTCAGTCGGCGGAATATCTGAGATACAACATTTACAGAAAGAATTAACTGAGATGTCCCGCAAGGTCCAGGCTGCACAAAATGGATTGCGTGACTACATCGGTGCAATCACATCAGCGCAAGAAGAGGAGCGTTTGCGTCTGGCCCGTGAATTACACGATGACACCATTCAATCTGTGATCGCTTTGAAGCAGCGTGTGCAGCTTGCTCAAACATCGGTGAAAGACCAAACTTCCCGGCGCACTTTAGGGGAATTGGAAGTGCTGGCGGAACAAACCATAGAAAATTTACGCCGCATGACACGCGCGCTGCGCCCCATTTATCTGGAAGACCTGGGTTTGGTCACAGCGCTGGAAATGTTGGCGCACGAGACAAGCCAGAATAATGCTGTTCAAATTGAATTCAAAAAATCAGGCGATGAACAACGGCTTTCCCATGAAGTGGAACTGGCGTTATATCGAATTGCCCAGGAAGCTTTGAATAATGTTGTGCGACATTCAAACGCAAAAAATGCCGATTTGAAAATCATTTTTAACGAAGGCGAAGTCCAAGTCGAAATCAGCGACAACGGCATTGGATTTGTCATGCCACAGAGTCCCACAGACTTTGCAGCTAGTGGGCATTTTGGCTTGCTGGGAATCCGTGAACGCGCAGATTTGATCGGGGCACGTCTGGAGGTAGAGTCGGCTCCAGAAAAGGGAACTAGGTTGAAGGTCCACTTGTGAAGCGACGAAAGTCATAAGCCATATTGCTTATTCAACATCCCGTCATCCTGCGCTCATGGAGAGACGGGATGTTGCTTATCATGACACCATCCTGAATTGGAAGGTGAACGTATGACAACTGAAACTGCAACTCCATTGGCTTCGCACAATGACCGCTTGAAAATCTTCCTGCACGCATTGTTATTCGTGGCGGGCTTTTCGCTGGTGTTCATTATTGGCTGGGGTGGTTCGGTAACTCTCGTCGGACAAATCTTTGGAACCTATAAAAGAGTCATCGCACAGATCGGAGGTGTGATTGTCATTATGTTTGGCTTGGCGACGCTCGAGGTGATTCGCGTCCCCTGGTTTTATGCCGACACACGCGCCCAATACTCCGGTCAGCGCGGGACGTATGGCGGTTCGGCGCTCATGGGTATTTTCTTCGCTGCGGGTTGGAGCCCATGCATTGGCGCGACACTCGGTGCAATTTTGACGATGGGCCTGAGTCAGCAAACAGTGGGTCAGGCGATGTGGCTCGCTTCGGGCTATTCGCTGGGGTTGGGTATTCCGTTCCTAGCGATGGCAGTTGGTCTCGAACGCGCCTCAGGTTGGCTCAAACGCATGCGACTTTATCAGAAATTTTTCAGGCTTGCCAGCGGCTTATTTATCATCGCGATTGGTATCTTACTGTTGACAAATACGATGAGCCTGATTGCCATCTGGGCTTTCAAGCACGGCTACTATGTTGAGAAGTTTGCGCTCTTCGCGGCCGCGCCAACGTATTTCACTGCGATCATCGCGGGATTGTTATCGTTCCTGTCTCCGTGCGTGCTCCCGCTGGTACCTGCATATCTCGGTTATTTAAGTGGGCATACTTTACAAAGGTCATAGGCCATGAAAAAGTTAATTTTTACTTTGTTGGTCGCTGTTGTTCTTGTGGGCTGTCAATCCAAAACCGTGGCTGGTGAAACGGTCACGGTAACGGGTGGCTCGTATCAAAACATCACAGCTGCCGAATTGAATACAGTATTGAAGAGCAAGGATTTTACGTTCGTCAATGTCCACATTCCCTTTGCTGGAAACATCGCTGCTACAGACTTGTTGATTCCTTACGACCAGATCAGCACTTCGGAGAATCTATCCCAACTGCCCACCAATAAAAGTGCCAAGATCGTTTTGTATTGTCGCAGTGGACGCATGAGCGCGATTGCCGCAGAAGAGCTTGTCTCGCTTGGATATACCAACATCTGGAATCTGGATGGCGGCATGGACGCCTGGGAAAAAGCTGGCTATCCACTTGAGAAATAAGCATGGGCAAAATGCCTATAAAGTGTCAGGTAATGGGACGCTCAGTGGTGATGTCTGTTAATAGAATCATCAAATCAGATCAAAGGAGTTACTTATGCCAACAACCGTACATGACCCCGTCTGCGGCATGGATATTGATCCCGCCACCGCCGCAGGCACGTCCGAATACAACGGACAAACGTATTACTTCTGCTCGCTCGGTTGCAAGAAATCTTTCGACAAGGAACCTGAGAAGTATCTTGGCAAAGCTGACGAGCACACACATCAACATTAGAATTTCTTCCTTTCCACGGAATGACCTATCCAAAAGATAGGTCATTCTTTTCTCTGAGCTAGGCAAGATCGCGAAAAGAACTTCATCCACTCTTTGTTCTGCCTTTATAAAACCTTTAAGAACGCCTGTTATTCTTGAATTATAAAAAAGGAGTAAATCATGTTTCTCATGTGGATCGTGCCCTTATTACTGATCGGCATTGTAGTCTATGCCATTTCTGGCAATAATTTTGCCAATGCTTTGAAGCCCGTCGCCAGCCGTGCCTGCCCCAATTGTGGACAAGCAGTACAGCGCGATTGGAAAAACTGCCCGCATTGCGGTCAGACTTTATAAAAAGGAAATACGAAAATGAAAAAGATTAACTGGATAATCATTGGAATTGTCGGTGTTATCGTCCTTCTATTCCTGTTTGGCGCAGGCATGATGAG
>JBDTWO010000094.1:0-18447 GCA_040006635.1 Chloroflexota bacterium | reverse complement strand
AGGATTTTATGCTTCGTAAAACATTTGAAAGTGAAATTCAACAGGTAAAAGATGATGTGCTTCTGCTCGGGAGTATGGTTGAACATGCGCTGCTCGGTTCGGTGGAGGCACTTAAAAAACGGGATATCAAAGCTGCAGAAAGAATCTTCGTAGAAGATAACCAGATCAACGGGAAGCGCTTCGAAATCGAAAACAAATTAATGATCCTGATCGCCACGCAACAACCCATGGCACACGATCTACGCTTACTCGCATCTACCATGGAGATCATCTCCGAACTGGAGCGGATGGGCGATTATGCCAAAGGTATCGCCAATATCAATATCCGGATGGGTGACACGCCTCTGCTCAAGCCGTTGATTGATGTGCCGCGAATGGCACAAAAGGGCGCTGACATGTTGCACCGCTCCCTGACCGCCTTTGTAACCGAAGATGTGGAAACAGCCAGGGCACTTCCCATTGAAGACGATGAAGTGGATGCGCTCTATAACCAGATCTACCGCGAGTTAATGACCTTCATCATCGCGGACCCGACCACTATCGAGCGCGCGAACTGGCTCTTATGGGTGGCGCACAACCTGGAACGTTTTGCAGACCGTGTGTCGAATATTTGCGAGCGCACCGTCTTCATCGCCACCGGTGAAATGAATGAGATCAAATCCACAGACGATGAGTTCTGGAAAAATCAAAACAAAGGCAGTTAAACAAAAATCCGCTGACAATGTCAGCGGATTTTTTATTCGAGTTCTTAGGGCATGTCACCCTGAGCGCTAGCGAAGGGTCTATAAGACAATCGTAGAGATGCTTCGGGGCAACGAACGCCCCTCAGCATGACATTACACAAGACATGGCTCTACCCCATCCTTCCCGTAATATACGCCTCAGTCAATTCCTGTTTCGGGCGCGTGAACATTTCGTTCGTTTCCGAAAACTCGACCAGCTCGCCCAGCCAGAATAGACCGGTGTGGTCGGAAACACGTGCGGCTTGTTGCATGTTGTGCGTGACGATCACGATGGTGTAATCTTTTTTCAATTCCGCGATCAACTCTTCCACACGCAAGGTGGCGATCGGATCCAGCGCAGAAGTTGATTCGTCCATGAGAATCACTTCAGGCTGTACGGCAACGACGCGGGCAATGCACAGTCGCTGTTGTTGACCGAGTGAGAGACCTAACGCATCGGATTTCAAATCATCCTTCACTTCATCCCACAACGAAGCGGCGCGCAGGGACTTCTCGACCAAGTCGTTCAAATTCACATTCATGCCCATCACACGCGGACCGAACGCCACGTTGTCATAAATGGATTGCGGGAACGGGTTCGGCTTCTGAAACACCATGCCCACGCGCTGGCGCAGATTGACTACATCCATTTCCGAGCTGTAAATATCCTGCCCGTTCAACAGGATCTTGCCGTCAACCCGCGTCCCGGCGATCGTATCGTTCATGCGATTCAAGCAGCGCAGGAACGTACTCTTGCCGCATCCTGAAGGTCCGATCAGGGCGGTCACTTTGCGCGGTTCGATCTCGATATTGATGTCCGATAGCGCTTTCGACGCGCTGTAATAAAAATCAAGTTTCTGAACGGAGAAGGCAGAGGCAGGATTGGTCATGGGTTGATTTTATCAGAAGTCAAAAGGCTGACAGGATTAAGGCTGAATTCGGGCAAAATGCCAATCGAAACGGGATCAACTTCGAGTGAGTGGGAAGCGGATTTTCCTGTCTACTTGTTGCCCTGTCTACCTCCGACTATAATTCACGCCAATGAAACGCGCACTTGTCATCCTCCTTCTTTCGTCTTTCCTCTTTTCAGCCTGTTCTTCCAATACACCTTCCAATACCACATCTAATTCCCCGGCCGCATACATCGAAAATAAAGGCTCGGATACGATCGTCAATCTTGCTTTGGCATGGGCAGAGAAATATCAAGGCGAACATCCAGACATCCGTATATCAGTGACCGGCGGCGGGTCTGGGACGGGGATCGCCGCGCTCATCAACAAGACCGTGGATCTTGCCAATGCCTCGCGCAAGATCAAATCTGAGGAACTGGATGAGGCAAAAGCCAACGGCGTGGACCCGGTTGAGCACATCATCGCGCGCGATGCGATCGCTGTGATCGTGAACCCGGAAAATCCCGTCAACGAATTAACTCTGCAACAGATCTCGGATATTTATAGCGGCAAGTTTGCCAACTGGTCTGAAGTCGGCGGTGAAGATCGCCCCATCGTGCGGCTTTCGCGTGAGACCAATTCAGGCACGCACGTTTATTTTCTCGAAACTGTTTTGCGGCTCGGCAGTAAAACAGATAAAACGCTTTTCTCAATGGACACACTTTTGCTGCCCTCTTCCGAAGGCATCATTGCTGAAGTTCGGCAAAACCCGAACGCGATCGGTTATGACGGGCTGGGGTATGTCCCCAAAGATCTCAAGATGATCGCGATTGCCAAAGAAGCGGGTGGTGCGTATGTATTGCCATCGATCGCGACGGTGAACGATAAAACCTACGCCATTGCACGCGATCTGTATATGTACACCAACGGTGAAGCCACCGGCGCAGTGAAGGAATATCTCGATTGGATCCTTTCGCCCGAAGCACAGCAGATCGTTGCCGATCTTGGGTTTGTACCTGCGAAATGAAAAAAACTTTCACCACAAAGGACACGAAGTACACCAAGTACACCAAGGAAAAGCTTTTTAGCCTTAAGGCTTTAAAACTTCGTGACCTTTGTGCCCTTCGTGGTAAAAAGAATTAACTATGGAAAAATCTTTAACCTGGCGTGAATTTGTTA
The DNA here is from genome assembly GCA_040006635.1 of Chloroflexota bacterium. Lineage (GTDB taxonomy): Bacteria > Chloroflexota > Anaerolineae > Anaerolineales > Villigracilaceae > Defluviilinea. Next base: position 15,656 of record JBDTWO010000094.1, on the reverse strand, counting down.
TCACCCGTCTGATCCAGGCATCGGGCTATTCAGCCATCCTTTTCGTCGCGCTGATCTTTTTCTTCCTTTTGCGTGAAGGACTGCCCGCGCTCGGCGAAGCGAAATTATCTTCTCTATTAAGCATTCGCTGGTATCCGATCGAAAATTATTTCGGACTCCTGCCGCTGCTGACCGGCTCGCTCATTGTGACTCTCGGCGCAGCACTGATCGCCGTTCCCTTTGGGATTGGCACAGCGGTCTACATCTCTGAGATCGCCCCGCGCTGGATGCGTGAAATCCTCAAACCCTTAGTGGAATTGCTCGGTGGACTTCCATCCGTTGTTTTGGGATTTCTCGGGATTCTCGTGGTCTCCCCTTACATCCGCGTCTTTCTGGACCTGCCAACTGGTCTGACCGCCCTTACCGGGTCTCTGCTTTTGGGCGGGATCGCCGTGCCCACGGTCGTCTCTGTTGCGGAAGATGCGCTCGACGCCGTGCCGCGCGCGTATCGTGAAGGCGCGTGGGCATTGGGTGCCACCAAATGGCAAACCATCTGGCGCGTGACACTCCCCGCCGCGAAATCAGGCGTGCTCACCGCCGTCATGCTCGGTGTGGGACGCGCCATCGGCGAGACCATGACCGTGATGATGGTCACCGGTAACGCTCCCGTTCTTGCCACAAAACTGGGCAGCCTCTTCTCCCCCGTTCGCACCATGACTGCGACCATCGCTGCTGAAATGGGTGAAGTCGCCAACGGCAGTACCCATTATCACGTGCTGTTCTTCATCGGCATGGTTTTATTCCTGATCTCGCTCGGTGTAAACATCGCCGCATCCTCGGTAGTCTTCCGTGCGAAGAAACGTGCCGAGAGGATCCTGTCATAATGAAACTATCCATCAACCGTCACTTGATGCAACGCATCGGCTTCACCGGCATTACCTTGATGGCTGTTGCCACAGTAGTGCCAATCATTGCTGTGGTCATTTACATCCTTGCACAAGGCCTCCCCGCCATCTCCACTGAATTTCTGACCGGCTTTCCACACGACGGCATGCGCGCCGGTGGAATTCTCCCTGCAATCGTTGGCACGTTGTATCTCACGATTGGCACCGCGATCTTCTCGGTGCCGCTTGGCATCGCCGCTGCGATCTATCTTTCAGAGTATGCATCAGACTCACCGCTCACGCGCACGATCCGCATTGCCATCATCAATCTCGCAGGCATTCCCTCGGTTGTGTATGGATTATTCGGACTGGGCTTGTTCGTTCTTTTCCTCAAATTCGGCACATCCATTCTTGCAGCTTCCATGACTCTATCCATCATGACCCTGCCGGTTATCATCAGCACCGCCGAAGAAGCATTACGTTCAGTGCCACAAGCCTTCCGTACTGTCAGCATTTCATTAGGCGCCACGCGTTGGCAAACCATTCGCCGCATTGTCTTGAAAGAAGCCCTGCCCGGCATTCTTACCGGAGTCATTCTCGGTCTCGAACGCGCCGCCGGTGAAACTGCGCCGATCCTATTTACCGGTGCGGCATTCTTCCTACCACGTCTGCCCAATTCGCCGTTCGATGCGACGATGGCATTACCCTATCACCTCTTCGTGATCTCAACGCAAGTCCCCGAAATGCCGATCAAAATTCAATATGGCACAGCGCTCGTCCTTTTGGCTTTCGTGCTCACCATGAATCTCATTGCAACCGTCATTCGTTCACGCGCGAGGTCAAAGCGTCAATGGTAGATAAGATCATTATCGAGAACCTCTCGCTCCAATATTCAGATGGTGTCGAATCACTGCGCAACGTGAATCTGAACATTCGCGAGAACGCGGTGACCGTGCTTTTTGGTCCGGCGGGCGGTGGCAAGTCCACGTTGTTGCGCTGCCTCAATCGTCTCAACGATCTCACCGAAGTCAAAGCCTCGGCGGGTCGCATTCTGATCGATGGCGAAAATGTGCTCGACCCCAAAACGGATGTCATCGCGCTGCGCCGCAAAGTGGGGATGGTCTTTGCACGCCCGGTTGTGCTGCCGATGAGCATCCGCGAAAATCTCACATATGGATTGGAACTTGCTGGCGAGAAGCGCCGGTCAAAACTGGACGAAGCGGTCGAACGCAGCCTGAAGCTGGCAGCCATCTGGGACGAAGTCTCCACTCGATTAGATGATCCCGCCATCGCCCTCTCGGGCGGACAGCAACAACGCATCTGTCTCGCGCGCGTGCTGGCGCTTCAACCCGAGATCATCCTGCTCGACGAACCGACCTCCGGTCTTGACCCGATCTCCACCGGTAAAGTGGAAGCCGCATTGCTTGAACTCAAGAAAGAATATACGATCATCCTTGTGCCTCATTCTGTACAGCAGGCTGGTCGTGCTGCCGATTACGCCGCATTCTTTTTGCAGGGTGAATTGATCGAATACGGCGAAGGCAAGTCGCTTTTCACCGCGCCCAAACAAAAACGGACCGAGGATTACATCACCGGGCGGTTTGGGTAGTACTACACTCCCGTCATTGCGAGACCCCGATAGGGGTCGAAGCAATCTCCAACATTGTGACGTGGATTGCTTCGGGCGGAAGAACACCGCCCTCGCAATGACAGGGAATATTCGTTATGAAAACCATCCTCTTCCTCTGCACCGGTAATTCATGTCGTTCGCAAATGGCGGAAGCCATTGTCAATGCGCGCTATGCTAATCAATGGCAAGCTTATTCAGCAGGGACAAAGCCAGCAGGATATGTGCATCCGAAAGCAATTCAGGTATTGGCAGAAATCGACATTATCCATACAGGCGTGTCCAAACAAATTGATGAATTGCATACCAAGGATTTTGATATCGTTGTAACGGTCTGTGATTCAGCCGCGGAGGAATGTCCCGTGTGGCCCGGGAAAGCAGGGAAACGTATCCATCACAGTTTTGTGGACCCGGCTAAGGCGGACGGAAATGACGAGGAACAGCTGGCAGTTTTTCGGTCGGTGCGAAGCGAGATGTTGGAAGTCATCCCAGAACTGTTAAAATAAGCCCTCTGCGCGTTTGCTGATTAATCCACGCTAGTCTTTTCCATTCGCGAAGATTAGCGTGGATTAGTGGATTAAAAAGGAGAATATATGACCAGCCCGTTTGACATTCTATTTGAACAGATTCGTATTGGACCTGTCACTGCTCCGAACCGTTTTTATCAAGTGCCGCACTGCAATGGCTTTGGTCATCGCATGCCGCAAGGAATGGCGGCGATGCGCGGCATGAAAGCGGAAGGCGGTTGGGGCGTGGTGTGCACTGAGGAGACGGAGATCCATCACACGAGCGATCTTTCGCCGTATTTCGAGGGGCGCATTTGGAGCGATGATGATATTCCCACATTGAAGTTGATGACCGATGCGGTGCATATCCACGGCGCGCTGGCGGGCGTTGAACTTTCTTATAACGGCATCGATGCGCCAAATTTATATTCACGTGTGCCGTCGCTGGCGCCGCGTTCAATGGGTGTGGTGGGCGGCTCGGGTTATGACCCGGTGCAGACGCGCCGCATGGATAAGGAAGATATCCGCAATGTGCGACGCTGGCATCGTGAGGCGGCGTTGCGAGCGAAGCGCGCAGGCTTCAATATTATTTATTGTTACGCGGGGCATGGCATGACAGCGGCGGTCCAATTCATTTTGAAACGCTACAACGACCGCACAGATGAATACGGCGGCTCGCTGGAAAACCGCGTGCGCTTCTTCCGTGAAATGATCGAGGAGACAAAAGAAGCCGTTGGTGATACGTGCGCGGTGGCGGTGCGCTTTGCGGTAGATGAATTGCTTGGCGAAGATGGACTCACCCATCAAGGCGAAGGGTATGATGTGGTAGCGATGCTGGCTGAACTGCCCGATTTGTGGGATGTGAATGTCAGCGGCTGGAGTAACGACTCGGTCACATCACGGTTTGGCAAAGAGGGACATCAGGAAAAATATATTTCGTTCGTGAAGCAATTGACAACGAAACCGGTTGTGGGAGTTGGAAGATATACATCACCTGAATCAATGGTTTCTGCAATTCAACGCGGCGTGATGGACATGATCGGCGCGGCGCGTCCATCGATTGCCGATCCGTTTTTACCGACGAAAATAAAAGAAGGACGCATCGAAGACATCCGCGAATGTATCGGCTGCAATATCTGCGTGACGGGTGATACGCGCTTCGTGCCGATCCGCTGTACGCAGAATCCCACCATGGGCGAAGAATGGCGACGCGGTTGGCATCCTGAAAAGATTGCACCGAAGAAGCGCGATAAGGAAGTGATGATCGTCGGCGCGGGACCAGCAGGACTCGAAGCGGCGCGAGCATTGGGTCAACGCGGATATGATGTCACACTGCTTGATGCACGCAAGGAATTGGGCGGGCGCGTTCTGCGCGAATCAGCATTGCCGGGTTTGAACGAATGGCGGCGCGTGATCGATTGGCGTTTGACACAGCTCAAGAAAATGAAGAATGTGGGGATGTATCCATCCAGCCCAATGACGACAGATGAGATTCTTGAAACAGGCGCACAGAATATTATCCTTGCCACCGGTGCGACCTGGCGGCGCGATGGCGTGGGTCGCACGTTGTGGAAGCCGATTATCGGATTTGATTTGCAGAATGTGTTTAGCCCCGATGATCTGATGACTCTGGAGTCAAGCAGCAAGCTGCTTGATATCGGACAGCATACCCTATCGGGCACACGAGCTGTCCGACTCCAGAGTTTTGTGATCTACGATGATGACCATTACTACATGGGTGGTGTATTAGCTGAATTCCTAGCGGAGCAGGGCTGCAAAGTCTCACTCGTCACACCCGCACCGCAGATTTCGTATTGGTCACAGTTCACGTTGGAGCAGGAACGCATTCAAGCCAAGTTGATGAAGCTGGGCGTGAAGTTGTATCCGCAAACAGTGTTGAGCGAAATTAGAAATGACTCTGTGAAGTTGTCGAATACGATTTCGGGGGATGAAGTTGAGTTGCCGCGCGATGGAGTTGTATTGGTGAGCGATCGAACGCCCAACAGTTCTTTATATTATGAACTCAAGCCTGCGCTGGATGAAGACAAATTGAAATCATTACGTCTCATCGGTGATGCCGAAGCACCGAATATCATTGCACAGGCAGTGTTCGCAGGTCATCTCGCGGCGCGGGAGTTTGATGAGGAGAATGTTGAAGGGACACCGTTCAAGGTGGAGAGGATAACGGTCCAATAAAAAAGGGCGAAGCAATGCTTCGCCCCTACGCTGTTATTTACCACACCCGTTCCAAATCCGGATTCGCCAACGGGCGACGCCCGATCTTTGCCATGTCGATCCATTCGCCGTGGACTTTCACGCGAACCACATCGGCGGTGAAGTCGGTCACTGTCGCGCCGTTGTTGTTGAAGAGCGATGAACCCACCGCGTAAATATCCACGGGGACACCCAACTTTTCGAACTTGCGAATCTTTTCAGGATTGAATCCGCCGGAGACGACGATCTTCACGGTGCGACAATATTCACGCGCCGCATCTTTCCAAATCTCGGGCAGGTTCCAACTTTCCCAAGCCGAATCCAAGCCCTGGCGCACGTTGAATACCAGCCGCGGATTCACACCGAGATCAAGCGCCGCATCGCCTAACGGTTCGACGGACACATCGCGCAGAGTCCCACTGGTATCGAGACGGACGCCGTACAAAACATATTTGGCGGCTTCGGCTTCATCGTTCAAGTCACACAACTCGCGATACTTCGCGAACATTGCTTCCATCGCGCGCAATGTATCGCGCACAGAATCGTTATTAAAATCAACAAGTGCGATGCGGGGGATATGAGCAGGCAGAACGCGCGAGAATTGCATCATCACTTCCGCGGTGTCGCCGAGGAAAGAGGCAATCGCGGCATGGGCAACCGTCCCGCCGCCTGCGCCGCCCCACCAGTCGCCCTGCGCGTCGGTCGAGACGAACGATCCGATCTGATGCGAGAAGTCCATGTTGAAGCGTTCGATGGCGAGATTGTAGGCATAGCCGTCCGCGGCTTGGACTTCGTGCAGATCGAAACGCGCGGGGAAGAACAGCACCGGTTTGCCGCGCGCTGCCATGAGCGTTTCATATACATTCGTTGCCACGCGACTCAAACGCGTCAACACGCCAAGCGAGGGCGTTTCGAGCAATGCGAAGTCGCGATAACGTCCGCGCGCCTTGATCACCGCTTCAGAGTTCAACGGATTGCCATCGGACTTGACCATTGCCCCATCATGGATCGCCCAGACTTCCAATTTGTCGGAGGTGTCGATAAAGGTATCACCGTCCCAGTAACCAGTGCAGTGCCGGAGCATCTCGAGGGTTTTATCAATACCCACAACCACGGTATTGCCCAGACGGCGCGTGAACCACTGCATCTCCACTTCGATATCGCCCACAGCGATGTTATCTGGTGAGACATCGAACGGCAGGTTGTGATGTTTGCCTGAATAGGTATATTTTTCGGCGGATAGCGCGGTGAGCATACGACCGATATTCTCGAAGTATTTATCCGAGTACCAGCCGCGGCGCATGCGCTCGATATCAAGTTTGAAGGTTTCATTAGTAAGACGTTTGTGATCAAAGATGGACATGGGGTTCTCGATTGGCGATTTTGGATTTACGATTTTGGATTTGCGATTGATAAAGTAGACAGGTAGACATGTAAACAGGTAAACAGGTAGATACGTAAACACGTGTTTCCTTGTCTACGTGTATACCTGTCTACATTTCGTCCAAAGATTTCACAACATTCATGCCAGCCTGCGCGAAGCGTTGATATGCCGCACTTGCTGCATCGGTATGATCCACTACACCGGGGACGACGACCGGCGAGGAGCAATCTTCAAGCAAATAGACTTTCTTTGCCAGTGCAGGATCAATCGCATTAATGTCGTTCAGTAAGTCTTGGACTGTCCATGCCACGCAATGGGACTTGGCTTGACCGGCGATGATGAGGCGATCAACTTGCTGGAGTTGCTCGATGAATTTGGTATTGTGCGTTCCCAATGTCTCACCCATGGGACCGGTCAGCACTTCGGGACCAACAACAGAATAATTTTCGGTGAAGGGTTTATCGCCTTTTATTTCTATTTCATATTGCGTGTTGCGGGCAATAGAGTGAAAGAACAATGCTTCTTCAACTGACGAGACCAACGCATGACCAATTCCGCCCAGCATGGCGTGATAGGGCCAGACCGTCAGCGCGTATTTGCCTTTCGCTTCTAACGCTTCGGCATAGTGGAGCATCATTTGCTGTCCGTATTCGGGGGCGATATCGAATTCATTGGCGAGGGCGGGGTTGAAGGTCCATGTGCCGTTTCGCAAATCTGCGACATGAATGTCGCTGTACGGGGTGGGATGGTTGCCGTCTTGATCCACGAAGAAAATGGCGTGGAAGACCTGCATGGTCTTGTGGGTGTCCATGGTGGCGGTGATGTGGGTAATGTCCGCGAGGTTGCGGTAGATGAATTCGGTCAGGCGTGTGTTGTCTTCGACAGCGCCGCGTCCACTGCGGCCGCCGACGTAGAGTTCAAACTCGGGGATGCAGAAGGTGTTCTGCACGTCGATCAGCATCAGCCAGGTTGAGGTCGTCGAAACAGAAGCAGGTTGAAGGGCGTGTTGATGCGCCCAGTCCCGCGCTTGCTTTGCACGTTCTTCATAGGGAATCCGCCAGACGGCGCCGACTTTGTCTGCGTCAAAAAAATCAGGGTTGGGTAAGTTTACTGCGTTCATCTTGCCTCCGCCTTGATTGTATAATATTTTCCTTTCAATTGGAACATCCAGTTGACTTTTTCGCCTGAAACCTTTACACTTTATGCAACTTATTCGCAGTTACAGGAGCAGTCATGGTATCTCAATTCCAGCTTATTATGCGGTCAGGTCCCACGCCGGGCGCTTCCTTTATTTTGGAAGGCGACCAACTCACGGTTGGACGCGACGCGACGAACGAGATCGTGATCAACGATGCGGAGATTTCGCGCCGCCATGCCCGCCTCACGTTCCAGGGTGGCAAGTATGTGTTGGAAGATCTCGGCTCCACCAACGGGACGTTTGTCAACGGTCAACGCTTGGCTGGACCACGCGTCTTGAAAGCCGGTGAAGTGGTGCAGTTCGGCGAGCAGATCATGCTGGTCTTCGAGGTCACCTCGATGGACGCGGGTGCGACTATGGTCTCACCGCGCGCTTCGGTGGCTGTCCCTTCGGCGCCGCGCCCTGCTGTACAGGTTCCGCCGCCCCCTGCACCCGCTGAGTATGTAGGCAGTGTGCCTGCCAGCCCCGCGCCCATGGCAGCGACTCCGGCTTCATCGGGTAAACTCAATCTGACACCGATCATCATCGGCGTGGTTGTCTTGCTTTGTATCTGCGCTTGTGCGGGCGCTTTGTGGTATATCGATGCAAATTTCTTGTGGTGTACCTTCCTGCCCTTCCTAAGCGGATGTGCATAATCGAAAAATCCCCCCGCAAAATCAGAGCAATCTTGCGGGGGTTCTTGTTTTAAGTTGCCAAACGCATCCCTCTTGACTAGAATAGGGATGCGCATTCGTTTTTATGCAAAATAGGTTCCCGGAGCACTGTTCATGAATCAAACATCCACCACATCGCCCAGTTGGGGTTCCACGACAAAACTATTGATCGGGCTGGTCATGGTTGGACTGGCGGCATTTTTGTTATACCGTTTTTCGAATCTGATCCCGCCGCTCTTGATGATCTTTGTCCTGGTGTATTTATTGCATCCGATCAACACTGCCATTTCGCGCGGCTTACGGCTTTCATGGAAAGCCGCCGTGAACATTCTCTTTCTCGTTATCTTGCTTATTCTAATAGGGTTGCTGACTCTGGGCGGCTTCGGGTTGGTGGGTCAGGTCCAGAATTTGATCACGTCTGTGCAGGATATTTTCACCAACCTGCCGACCTATGTGGCGCAACTTTCCACCCAAGTCTTCACCTTCGGTCCCTTCAAACTGGATATGCGGACGCTCGACTTGAACGCACTCAGCCAGCAGCTGCTCTCCTGGATTCAACCGATTCTTTCCCGCACCGGGAATTTAGTCGGCACACTCGCCAGCGGCGCCGCCGAGGTCTTTGGCTGGACATCCTTTGTGCTGATCGTTTCCTATTTCATCATGATCGAAAGCAGCGGCTTGCGTAGGGACCTTTTCAAAGTGGAACTCCCCGGTTACGAAGAGGACTTCGCGCGGCTTGGCAATGAACTCAGCCGCATTTGGAACGCGTTCCTGCGCGGGCAGATCCTTATCTTTGCGCTCGCGGTCAGCGTTTATGCCATCCTGTTGCCAATCCTTGGTGTGAGGTATGCGCTTGGCATCGCCCTCATGGCTGGGCTTGCCAAGTTCCTGCCCTATATCGGTCCGGCAATCACATGGATCGTGATGGGGCTGGTGACTTTGATCCAAGGTAACCCATTTGGTTTAAAGCACTGGGTCTACGCCCTGATCGTAGTCGGCATGACGCTGGTGATCGATCAGATCATCGATAGCTTTATTGCCCCGCGCATCATGGCACGCACCTTGAAGGTGCATCCTGCCGCCGTGTTGGTTGCGGCACTCATCGCAGCAAGTTTATTGGGCATCCTCGGCGTCGTGATCGCTGCGCCCATCCTTGCATCCTTTACCTTACTAGGCAGATACACCATGCGCAAAATGTTCGATCAAGACCCGTGGCCCGAAGCACAGGAACTACCCAATCCGCCTATTGGCGCGGAATGGATCACACGCATTAAATCGTTTTTCAACAATCGTAAACAAAACAAACAACCCAAGGAGAATAAATCATGAACAGCAATAACAATGGACCCGAGACCGAAACCATCGCCGAGACCGATAACTTCCTTGCCTGGAAGGCAGCCGAACCCGATGGCGAAACCACCTACCACATCGAGTTGAACAACGTCACCGTTCATTTCTTTGAAGAAGAGTGGACCGAGTTCCTGCAATTGATCAAGAACTTGAAATAGAAGGCTTTATCGGTAATAAGTAAAGAGTCAATTTTTGGACGCTGACAAACGCTGACTTTCGCTGATTCAAAAAGAAAAATCTGCGTTTTCTGCGCGCTTCGCGTCAGCGTCCCGATTTAATTTCCGATAAACTCTAAAGTTTTGCAACAGAGAAACTGAGAAAAATTTACCAACCACTGAGACACGAGACACGGAGAAAAGAAAAAGCTCAGTGTCTCAGTGGTTCAAATTCTGCGGTAAAAATAAATTATGAAACGCAATAACGCTATCACCGATGTGCGCGGTATCGAAGTGGGACACGCGCAGAATGCAGAAGCGCTCACCGGCTGCACGGTCATCCTGTGCCGCAAAGGTGCGGTGGCTGGCGTGGATGTGCGCGGCGGTGCGCCCGGCACGCGCGAAACCGATCTGCTCAACCCCATCAACCTGGTTCAAAAAGTTCACGCCATCGTGCTGGCGGGCGGCTCCGCGTTTGGGCTCGACGCGGCAACTGGCGTGATGAAATATCTTGAAGAACAAAAAATCGGATTCAATACCGGCGTCGCGAGAGTTCCCATCGTCCCCTCTGCGATTCTCTATGACTTGAACCTCGGTCGCGCCGACGTTCGACCTGATTCAGCAATGGGATATTTGGCGGCAGCTCAAGCCTCTTCGGATCCGCCCAGTGAAGGCAACATCGGCGCAGGGACAGGCGCCTCGATCGGTAAGATGTTCGGTCCATCACTTGCGATGAAATCTGGTTTGGGAACCGCGAGCATGGACATTGGCAGCGGAATTATTGTCGGTGCGATCGTCGCGGTCAATGCCTGGGGTGATGTGCTCGACCCGCAAACACATCAAATCATGGCAGGATTGCGTTCCGGGAAAGTTGGTCCGCTGCGGGTTGGGAAGAAAGACTATTTTGCAGATACGCTGGCAATGATGAAGAGTCCACTTGGACGTAACCTGCTGGGCTTTGCGTCACACGCCAACACCGTGATCGGCGTGTTTGCGACGAATGCAAAATTGACCAAAGCACAGGCGACCAAAGTCGCACAAATGGCACAGGATGGACTTGCACGCACGATCAAACCCGCACACACCATGAACGATGGCGATACGATCTTTGCATTATCTACCGGCACGAAAACAGCGGATGTCTCCACCATCGGCGCATACGCAGCAGAAGTGCTGGCAATAGCGATCATTCGCGCAGTGCAGATGGCGAGTCCGGCAGGTGGTTTGCCGGGGGTGAATAAAGCGTAATTCGTAAAACGTAAAATACTCAGAAACCCCGAAAGGGTCAAATGATTATAGATTGTGCGGCGTAACACATCCACCCCCAAAGGGGGCCAGAGCTTTAAAAACTATGTCATCCCTGCGGGATTTGAATCCATATATGCAATTTTCTATAACCCTGCCATCCCTTCGGGATTATCACTTAAGTCAAGTAAGTTCGTAAAATGTAAAACACAACAAAAAGACGGCATGCAAAAGTTGCACGCCGTCTTCTTACGTAGTACGCATTACGCAATACGGATTATCTCTTCCCCTTCAACTCATCTTTCAGAATCAACGTCATCACCACACTAACGATACTGACGATGATCGCGCCCAGGAACGCATTCCACCAAACGGGATCAGCGATGATCAAACCGAACCCAAACGATTGACCGATGACACTGGTCAGCCAGAACAGGAAGGTGTTGATGACCAGCGTGAACAAGCCGAGGGTCAATGCGATCAAGCCGCAGGTCAGGAACTTGAGCAAGGGTCCGAACAGCGCGTTGACCAAACCAAAGATCAGCGCCAACCAGATCAGGGAGGCGAGTCCGCTATGCAGACTAATGCCGGGTACGATTTGCACCGCCAGATATAACCCGATCGCATTGATCGCCAAACGCAGTATGAATTTTGTCATTTTTTCTCCTCATGAATATCAATATTCAATGTCGCCGCGAGTCCGATCCTTCGACAAGCTCAGGATAAACTCTGCGAATGACAAGCAGTCTCCCGTCAAATTGGGGATTGCTTCGGGCGAAAGAACATCGCCCTCGCAACGACATCACCTATTAATACGAAGAGTTATGGTTTTAGTTGCACTTACGCGCGCATCCAGATCAAGGTGCGGAGTGGTTTAAAGCCGGCTGCCAGGATGGCATCGGTCATTTCGCCTGCGGGATAGTCGAGAGTTAGTTTTGCGCGATTGGCTAAAGCGCGCCGCACGTGGATGAGGAGTTGTGTGAACGCCTCGGCATGTGGTTCAATTCCGCGCGCTTCGACTTCGCTCCCCTGTCGGGTCGCTCCGCTCTGCATGACAGCGGTGGCGGCGTAAAGCGCCTCTGATCTGCCCCCATGCGGCATCCATGACAATGTGGCGAGCAAGTTATTGCCGTCTCTCTTCGAGACGGCTGCCCATTGTTTGATGTTGAAGTCCATGAAGAGTAGGTAGAGCCAGTTCATGAGACCCGGCTGCAGGGCGGTTAAGTTCAAGGGTTGGTACCAGCTCAAAGCGTCGGGATAGAGGCGGCGCAACCAGTCCTGTTGCTGGGACCAGAAGCGCGGATGGCGCGGGACGATCTCAATGTCCGAAGTTGGCTTGGGGAAGTGTAGATCGGGGATGGCTTGCCAGGCGGTGCGACGCGCGATCTCTCGAAAGCCAAGGTCGGCGTAGAGTTTGATCGCGCCCGGGTTGTCATCGCGGACGTGGAGCCAGATGGCGGTCGCCTTTTTGTGGCGGGCATGTTCCATGGCGCGTTGGGTCAGGATGCGCGCGATGCCGTGGCGGCGCTGATCGGGATGCGTTGCGACATTGGCAATCAGGAAGATGCGCTTGCCTTGATCGCGAAATGGGATGAGACTGGCGTTGCCGACGATCTTGTTGTTTTCCTCCCAGACATAACCCGTCAGCGGCAGGGACGTGGACTCGGTGATATGGTTCGCCCAGTTCAAGAAGCTGTCATCGCTGCTGGCGCGGCGCATATCAGCGAGGTAACGCTGCCCGTCCTGATCCATGGTGGGTGAGAAGCACACTTCGATCAGGTCCGCAACAGCGGGCAGGTCGCGCAAAATATTGAGCGACCGCATTTGCGGATGCTCATTCGCCTTTGCCGGGAGTGTGATGGAACTCATTGATGGACATTATAGTCGCGTTGTTCTTTTTTGGAAGCGGGGATGTGCCACATCAAGACGTTGCTACGAAAATTCAATGATACAATTTTTGAGAAATCTTTTCTCAACATTTTCTGGAAATTCTTCGGAGATAAAACAACTATGAGCCTCCACTTTTATGGCGAAGTCAGAAATATTCAATACAAAGCATTTCTGACAGAAGATTTGCCACAACACAGCATTAATGAATTCGACATCAATAAGTCCGGAACATTCGGGAAAATTATTTTCAAGGATGGGGAAATTGCCTTTTCTAAATGGGTTTCGCCAAAAAGAACTCGCAGTTATCCTTTCGAAAGAATTTACAATACTTTGAATTCTCGGACACGCTTAACTGTTATTCCTGTTCTTAAAGACGAGGGCTGGGATGGCGACTTAGATAGAATTCAATACTCCACAATTTCGTGGATGAATTTAATGAACGTCCATATCGTCTTAGCATATTATGACATAGCCAATAAGAACATTCGTCCTCTACAAACTGTTAAAAACAAAATTACTCGTCAAGAATTCAACAAAGCTACAGTAAACAAACAGATAATGGAAATAATTGAGGGTCAACAACAAAGCGCACTTCACTGGAATCTCCATTTGATTGAAAATCATTTTACAGATATTTACAAAAAAGCACTAGAAAGTTATGAAAATATATCCAAAACAACAGGGGTAAAAGTGCATGATAGGGGAACACAGGAACAATATCTTGCAATTATTATGCGAGATTTTCATCAATTTAGGGACATTTCTTTGCGTGGATCTAAAGGTGCATCTATTCGTGAAACTCAAACTAATCATGAACTTGAATACCTGTCTGATGGCATGAAAGCGAGTTTTAAAATCGAGAACTACCTTGGTGGAGTATACTATTTGACAGCTGATGAGGTTATAAAAGATGAAGCTACTGGAATTTATATCATTCAGGAGTCGAAAAACTCATCGGCAGGATTTTTGCCCGGTTTACCAGACATAAAAGACGGCTTATTCAAATTAATACTTTATATGAATCTACACTACCTTATGCTAGACTCAACTCTTGTGGAATTTCGAACGCGCTTAAAACTAACAGGCAAAAAAGTACTAGGAATTTTATCAATGCCCTGCGATGAAGAGACTATGACTAAATTCCTAAATGGAAATAAAGGAAATTACTCTAAGCGAGAGGCAGAAACGATACTCAAATTAAACTTAGAAGCGTCGAACAACAACAAGCTCGAAATTCAAATCTCATCGAATACACGATGATTACTAAAAGTCCCTTACGCTATCCTGGCGGAAAGTCACGAGCCATTGAGCAGATGAAACATCTTCTGCCTACTAAAATTGAAGAATATCGTGAGCCTTTTGTTGGTGGTGGTTCTTTCTTTATTTATCTTAAGCAAAAGCTGCCGGATTTAAAAATATGGATCAATGACCTAAATCCAGAACTTTATTATTTTTGGAAGCATGCACAGATTGATTCGGAGAAATTGGCACGCGAAGTAACTAAAGTCAAAAAAGAACGTTCGAATGGACAAAAGTTATTTGACGAATTGGTTAAAGTCGATGTAAAGTCACTAACGGATTCCGAACGCGCAGTCCGTTTTTTTGTACTTAACCGTATTACTTTTTCCGGCGTAGTTGAATCTGGTGGATATTCGCAACTCGCCTTTGAAGGCAGATTTACGGACTCATCTATTGAGCGTGTTGCAAAACTTGGGCAGCTTTTGGAAGGTATAAAAATAACCCATCTGGATTATCGTGAACTTTTAGCAAAAGGTAGCAAAGGAGTATTTACCTTCCTTGACCCTCCTTATTTCAAAGCAACTAAATCCAAGTTGTACGGCAAGAATGGCATTCTGCACACTGGTTTCAACCATATTGAATTTGCACAGGCAATGAAAAAGTGTAAACATTCGTGGCTAATTACTTATGACGATTCTCCGGAAATCCGCGAGAACTTTGTGTTTGCCAAAATTTACGAATGGGAACTGCAATACGGAATGAATAACTACAAAAAGAACAAAGCAGAAAAAGGCAAAGAGCTTTTTATTGCAAATTACGATTTACCTAAGTTATCAAAAAAAACGGACACAAAACAAGAAACACACGTCCAACTGGATTTGTTGTGAGAACGACTCAAATTCATTACACCTCTTTCGCCGCGTTGATAAAGCTATCGCAAAGGCACTTGATTAATTGCAAAAAAGAGTGTACCTTTTTGTAGATACAGACAGGAGATGACTTTATGCTCACAAAAGTTCAAAAATGGGGCAACAGCCTTGCCCTACGCATACCGGAAGCAATTGCCATCAACACTCAATTGGAAAACGATTCCTTTGTGGAAATTACTGTTGTTGAAGGTCAAATCATCGTTACTCCAGTTGTAGTGCAAAGTTGGACACTCGAAGAATTACTGGCGAGCGTCAATAAAAACAACATCCATCATGAAATTGATACTAGCTTTGTTACAGGAAACGAAGCCTGATAAAAATGCGACTTCTCTCCAAATCTAATACACCTCTTACGCCGCGCTGACAAACCGCCAGCGCGGTTTTGTTATAATCGCCCGTATTG
>JBDTWO010000093.1:0-18479 GCA_040006635.1 Chloroflexota bacterium | reverse complement strand
GTGACCGCCAAAGGATTTGAAATCAAAGTCGCTCTGTTTGTGCTCGCTTGCAGCCTCAACTTCCTTTGGTAGGTAGCAACTTGGGTTAATTATGTTGTTATCACCATCAACATCACCCGCGCTTCCTGCGCCTGTAAAGAAGAAAACGAAACAGTTAGGGCATAAGCCAGATGGATCACGTCGATTGACAGGGTTTCCTTCCACGTACATCCAGCGATTGAGAGAAAGCGGTCTGTTATAATCGCCCTGCCATGAATCTTGGGTGGTGAAGCGTCCAGTCAGTGGGGAATACATCCGGGAGCGCAGGTAAATTAACTTAATGTAAGTATCATTGCACACCAAAATAAAGTGCATTTTGGCATCTCTGACCGCCTCACAGAAAGGTTGGCGGCTATACAGATCATCGCCCAGGATCGTGATGTTCCGTTTGGCGTAGTAGGCGCCGTGCTCACGCAGCCAACGCTTGCTCGCCTCAATTTCACAGTCTTGCTTTTCATGCCCACCTTGCGGCACGATGAATTCTGGCTCCAATGAAATTACGTGTTCATTGTCCGCTTGCACTATCACCGGCGTGATGACGCTGTGATAGTAATTGGTTTTGCCATTGACCAGTTCGCGATGGCTACAATTCGAACAGTGTATCTTTGACGAAGAAAATACTCGGCCCCGTCCAGTGCCACTAAAAAATTACGGGCCTGCGACCGATATGTTTCCAGCACCCCGACCGCCTCCAATCTTTCAAAGACCAGCCGATACGGGGGCTCCAAATACTTCGGCGGCACCGCATGCAACGGCGAGCGAATATGGCTGTCGCTTGGTATGTTTCTCATCCCAAACAAATTCTCGGCGTTGCTCCGCCCTTTCAGCCGTTTTATCTCTTCTTGATATTCCAAGAATGAGGTGCATTGCGTGAAGAATACTGAAAATGCTCCCAACCCTGCATCTGCTATTTCATACTGGCTGTTGCTGCCCGTTCGCACATCAGGAAAATCCTCAAACAATAATTTCAGTTCCTTGACTAACTGATCAATGGCTATAGTTTCCAACATATTTCCCTACCATACCCTATTTTCCCTTCCTCAGGTTAATCCTCTCCTCATATAGGGAATCGCTGTGAACCCACAATCTTGTTTGATCAAGGCGGTATAATCATGATATACAAATCATGCAATCCTCCATCCTTGTCTCAATAATCATTGTCACCTGGAATACTGAAAAATATTTACAATCCTGCCTGCATCAGCTTGCTGCTCAGACATTCCAAAATTTTGAAATCATTCTTGTAGATAATGGCTCCACTGATAATGCATTGGATGGACTGCACGAAAAACATCCCGTACTTGATTTTAATATCCAAAAATTAAGCTCAAATCAAGGTTACACCATCGCAAACAACATCGGCGCCCGCCTTGCAAATGGACAATGGCTTGCCTTGTTAAATGCAGATGCATTTCCCGAACCTGATTGGCTGGAAAAATTACTGGGTGCCGCAAAAGAAAACCCAGAATATAAAATCTTTGCATCTCGTCAACTTCAGGCAAATGCTCCAGATGTCCTCGATGGTGCTGGAGATGCATATCACATCACCGGGCTTGCCTGGCGGCAAGAATATAATCAACCATCCCAGAATTATGGACTCACAGAAAAACAAGTCTTCAGCGCATGTCCTACCGCCGCCCTCTACTCTCGCGAAAAATTCCTCGAAGTGGGCGGATTTGACGAGGATTACTTCTCTTACTTCGAAGATGTGGATTTGGGCTTTCGACTCCGCCTCAGTGGAGAAAAATGCCTGTATGTTCCAGAGGCAGTTGTCCACCACGTAGGATCCGCGAGTACCGGCAAGCGCAGCGACTTTTCCGTCTATTATGGCTATCGCAACATGATCTGGACCTTCGTCAAAAATATGCCGTCTCCATTGATCTGGATTTTTCTGCCTCTGCATGTATCAGCCATACTTTTCTTTGCTGTTTACCTCACCCTACGTGGACAGGGCAAAGTCATATGGAAAGCAATTTATAATGCGCTACGGGGTTTGCCTAAAATGATCGAAAAAAGAAAATCCATTCAGAAAAATAAAAAAGTAAAACCGGGCGAATTGCTAAAGGTTATGTCTACGGGTTTGTTTGAGCCGCTTCAGGAATTTACACACAGGAACAAGGGCAAATGACAGGTGCATATCGCATCACGCTTTCGGTTGTCAGCCATGGAAACGCTGAACCGATCAGGCACTTGCTTGCCAGCCTGCAAAAGCATGAACAGGATACGAAGCTGTTTCAACTGATCCTTACCGACAATTTGAAAAATGACCTGCCCGATTTTGACCCTGCGCCCTGGGCGTCCTTACATATTTTACGGAATGACCAGCAAATAGGTTTTGCCCAAAACCATAATAATGCCTTCAAGCTTGCCAATGGGACATACTTTGCAATTCTCAACCCAGACCTCATATTTGAACAATCTCTCTTCGAGCCATTAATAACCAGCCTGCATAAGCATCAGGCGGACGTGATCGCCCCCAAGATTGTTGATGAAAACGGAATTGCTCAAGACTCGTTTCGCGCCAGCCCCTCCCCTTTTGAAATCATCCGCCGGAGACTCCCTGGTTATAAATTCAAACCATTTCAACCAGATCACGAAGGCCTGATTCACCCAGATTGGATGGCAGGCATGTTCTGGCTGATGACTTCAGATGTGTATCGCAAATTAGGCGGCATGGACGAAAGATACCGCCTCTACTTCGAAGATGTTGATTTCTGCACGCGTGCCCGGCTGCAGGGATTAAAGATACTCGGGGATACGAATGTGCAAGTCTGGCACGATGCGCAACGATCCAGCCGCAGGAAGTTATATTACCTTTTTCTACACACCCAAAGTGCGCTGCGGTTTTTCACATCTCCTGTATATCGCCAAATACGGCGAAAGGAATAGAGTCCACGGAGAGCCACAGACTTTTTCTCGAAGAACCTCTCGGTCTCTATAGCTTTGGGGGTTTGAAGCAAGCAAACTCTGATAAACTATTAATCTCAATTACACACCTTATCCGTCCAACAGGATTTATGAGCAATCTATTTTCGCCTATTATTATCAGCATTCTGGTCAGTCTCGGTCTGGGATATCCTGCCATGCTTTTCGCAAAAAGCATAAAGTTGATCGATATCCCCGACTCTGCTCCTCACAAGACCCATGCCCACCCTACGCCCCTGGCTGGAGGATTGTTAATTGTATCCACGCTGGCGGTGATGATGCTTATTTTCTATCAATGGCTCAACCGTGAACTTATAGTCGTGCTGACTGGCGCATTGATCATTTTCATATTTGGCTTATGGGACGATCTTAGGGGCTTATCCGCCGCACCAAAGTTACTAGGTCAGCTAATCGCCGCTGCAATATTAATATCAGCAGGTGTGCAGGTTTATTTCGCAACGATCTTTTCGAATGCCGGATACATCTCCCCATTCATCGCGCAAATATTGAACATTGCGATCACGTTATTTTGGCTGCTCGGTATTACCAATGCTTTGAACATGATCGACAGCATGGACGGGATCGTCGCGGGCCTGGGTATCATTGCCTTCGCCTGCTTTATGGGGGCAACCAAACTGGCAGGTCAATCTAATCTCGCGTTCTGGGCGGCAATTCTATTGGGGGTCAGCGCCGGTTTATATTACTGGAATAACCTGGCAGGCAAATTCTTTCTTGGTGATTCAGGGGCTCAAACAATTGGCTTTCTGCTGGCATCCTTTGGCATTATGTATAACCCTCTCAATCGCAATCCTGAATCTTCATGGATTGTTCCAATTATGTTGCTCGGTGTTCCGATTTTCGATACATCCTTGGTTGTGTTATCACGCCTGCGCAGAGCACAAAGAGTAGGGAGCGGCAGACGCGACCATACTTATCACCGCCTAAGCGCCCTGGGTATTTCGCCGCGCTCCGCTGTATTGCTTGTCCATCTCACGGCATTGAGCATTAGCTGCCTAGCCTTTCTAACTCTCTACATGCCAGCCTGGCTCGCATTGACCTTCTTCATCACCACGATCATTAGTGGCATCCTGCTCCTGCTTTGGCTGGAAAAAAAACCAACATTGGATGATTAGCGATCACAACCCAACTAAAAAAATCAGATCATTGACATTCGTCCCACTCGGACCTGTTCGGATCAAATCGCCTAACGCATCAAGGAAGACGTACGCATCATTCCTCGACAAGTGGTCTGTCACGTCTACCCCAAGCGACTCAGCCCTTTGAGCGGATTCACCTGTCGCCACCGCGCCCGCCGCATCGGTAGGACCATCCTCGCCATCGGTCGCGAGTGCGATCAGCATCACGTTTTCCAATCCGCTTAATTCATTCACTGCGCCTAATGCAAGTTCCTGATTTCTCCCACCTTTACCATTCCCTCTGATAGTGACAGTTGTCTCTCCCCCTGCGATTAAGCAAAATGGACGCTTGCGCATTGATGCCTCATCGCGCAAGTGTTTTGCCAGCCTTACACCAACTTCGCGCGCTTCGCCTTGCAGTTCATTGGTTATGATTTCAGAATAAAAGCCATCGCGTTGCGCTTGTTCAAGCGCAGCTTGTGCGGCGAGTCTGTTATCGCCAATAATGATATTTTGACTTTGGCGACTCTGGAGTCGAGAAGCTTGCTTCTCGATATCTGACAGGAAGCTGTCAGACTCCAGAGTTTTAATAATAGATATTGCGACCTGCTTCTCAAGTTCATATTTTTGTAAAATCTTCAAAGCATCCGCATTTGTCGTTGGGTTTGGTGCCGTTGGTCCTGAGGCGATCGCTTCGAGCGGATTCCCGATCACATCTGAAAGAATCAGACTGATGACCTTTGCTTTTGTTGTACGCACCAATCCCCCACCTTTGACTCGATCCAGGCTGCGGCGCAGGGTGTTGATCTCGTCAATGCGCGCGCCGCAGGCTAACAACAAGGATGTCAGCGTTTGCACATCTTCGAGCGTGATGCCTTCATACGGCGCAGTGACTAATGCCGATCCGCCGCCCGAAATTAAACAGACCAATGTATCTTCTTCGTTCAAAGCTGAAACAAAATTCAAAACACGCGTACCCGCTTTGAGCGAACGCGAGTCAGGGATGGGGTGACTGCCCAAGAAAACAGGAAACAAATTTGGGGTAGAAGCTGAAGCGTGCTTGCTGATGGCGAGCGCGCCTGAGAGTGGATACGCTTCCGCAAGCGCTGTCAGCATGGGGATGGAGGCTTTTCCAATTCCTAATCCATACACGCGCCCAGAAAGTTTTGGCAAATGCTGTTGCACGGCTTTGTATGGGTCAACAGCTTCAAGCGCAGCAGAAAGGATTCGCAAAATACGCGGATCGGTGAGGCTGTGCGTAGCGAAACGATTTGCATCCATGTCTGTTATCATATCAGAATTATTTTACGGAGAGCGTATGCCGAAACCAAAAGTTTTCGTCACCAGAATCATTCCTGACAAGGGTTTGGATCTTGTAAAAGATTTTTGCGATGTGGATGTGTGGACAGGCGACCTGCCACCCAGCCGCGCGGAACTTTTGCAACGTGTGCAGGGCGTGGATGGTTTGTTGAGTTTATTGACCGATAAGATCGATGGCGAGGTGCTGGATGCAGCGGGTGCGCAATTGAAAGTGATCAGCAATTTTGCGGTGGGCTTCGATAACATCGATATAAGCGCCGCGACCGCACGCAATTTACCAGTGGGCAACACGCCCGATGTACTGACCGATGCAACCGCCGATTTTGCTTTCACGTTGATGTTAAGCGCGGGTCGTCGCATCCTTGAAGGTGATCGGTATGTGCGCGCTGACAAGTGGCAAACGTGGGGTCCGATGCTTTTGCTGGGTACTGAAATGCGCGGTTCAACGCTGGGTCTCGTTGGTTTCGGGCGCATCGGCAAAGCCGTGGCGCGTCGCGCGCTGGGCTTTGATATGCGTGTGATCTATTATGATCCGACTGAACAACAAGACCTGGATATCAAAGCCACCTCGGTGGATTTTGAGACTCTGCTCAAAGAATCGGACTTCATCTCGCTTCACACGCCGCTGACGCCTGCTACTCACCATTTGATCGACTCCCAAGCCTTGGCAAAGATGAAGCCCACTGCGGTGCTCGTGAACACAGCGCGTGGTCCCGTTGTGGATATGGAGGCACTATATGATGCCTTGAAATCCAAACGCATCTTTGCGGCGGGCTTGGATGTGACCGAGCCTGAGCCGTTGCCTGCCGATCATCCGTTGCTGACACTGGATAATATTTTGGTCATGCCACATATGGCAAGCGCCAGTACTGTTGCACGCGATCAGATGTCCTGGATGGCAGCGCAGAATTTGATCGCCGGATTGAAGGGTGAGCGTCTGCCGAATTGTGTGAACCCACAGGTGTATAAATAGAAAACGCAGAAGTTTTTCGTAAAACACGAATCATAAAAGCCGAGCCTTTCCACAGGCTCGGCTTTTATTTATTTCACGTAGTGACGCTTATTTGAGACCGAAATTCACTGTCACCGTTTGTCCGGTAAGCGGGACGGTGATGGTGATGCGATAGGTCGCAGAGGGATCAGGCAGAGGCTTTGTCGCCAGGTTGTAAATATACTGGTTCGTGCTGAAGCGCATGATACCGGTCGTATCTGCGGCACTAGTTGAAATCGGTTCGTTGATTTCCAAACCTGGGGTTGCACCAGAGACCATGGTGAGCTTGATGGTGGGTGCCAGGTTCGCGGGGATGGAACCATTGCAGTTTGTGAAACTGATCTTAACCGGGATGGTGCTGTTGTACTTGAACACACTTGTACCATTGGCATTGATCGGTTGTAAGATGCCGCTGGTGTTGAAGTTGACTGTCGCCGTTGCGGTCTTCGTGTCTGCGCCGCCGTCCTTATCGGTCACTGTTACGGTTGCGGTGTACGTTCCTACAAGAGCATAGGTATGTGCAGCCGAGAACGGGCTGGTGACCGAACTGAAGGTCTGAGTATTGCCATCACCCCAGTTGATCACAGCGGAGTGCGTGTCAAGTGTTCCAGGATCGGTGAAGCTGACATTGAGCATGCTGTTGTTAGCACCGCAGCTCAAACTAGTTGAGGTAAACGCAGCAGTAACCGAAGGGGCAACATTGATCACATTCACGGTCGCAGTCGATTCAGCGGAAAGACCCAACGGATCAGTGGCTTTCACTTTGACCGTGTAGCTGCTAGGTCCATCGAGCAGGGCTGCATCGAACGAGACACTTTGTCCCGCCGTTTCGAAGGAGCCGTTGTTGTCGAGGTCCCAGGCATAAGTGAGATTGTCGCCGTTCGGGTCGGAGCCACTAGCGGTGAGTGTGACCGAGCTGCCTTCGTTGACAGAGTATGGCCCGTTGGCATCCACAGTGGGAGGCGCGTTAGGGATGAGTCCGATCACAACAGCGTCGTGGTCAGAGGTGCGGTACTGATTTGCTTCGTAGAGCGCATCCTGGGCGGCGGGCTTGAAGGATGTGTCGTAATCCAGTACATCCGGTTCATCGGAGTTGATGTGCCAATCTGCCGCCCCGGTAATTTGGGGGAAGATACTTGCATTTGCCAACGCATGGTCGAGGTAACCAGCCTGCCCATCGAACGTGTACGAGTAAGCGTACCCACCGTGGAAATGCGAGATTAAATTGGTGTAATCATCGGTTGTGCCAGCTGTATCGTCGGGACCAGCTTTGATCGCAGCAATTGTTTCTTCCATAGCATAGGAGTTCAAGTCGCCTACGACAAGGAAGTCTGGGTCACCGCTGCCAGTTGGGTCCATGGCGAGCCAATCTACCAATGCCTGGGCAGCCGCCTTACGGGTTTGACTACAATTGCCCTGACCATCCAAAAGATCGGGATCACCGACATCATCACATGCAGAACCTTTGGATTTGAAGTGATTAACGACCACGGTAAAGCGCGCGCCTGTTGCATTGACTTCGAACGTCTGCGCCAGTGACGGGCGGCTCTTGGTATCGATGAAGCGCGAGTCGACAGCCGAGGTCAATAGTTTGAAATCACCAACCGGAGTGACAACGGCGGGGCGGTAGATCATGCCAACTTTGATCGCGTCGGTGCCGATGGTGCCGGTGGCGATGTAGGCATAACCCGGCAAACCAGACACAATGCTGGCAAGCGGTTCAACACCTGTGGAATTCTCCAGTTCGTTCAAGCCGATGATATCGCCATCCAAACCAGATAGCGCAGTGAGGAGCTTGTCACGTTGGCGGGTAAATTCGGTAGCTTGGTCGCTGTCCCAGCCGCGACATTCCAGGTTGTTAAGCGGACCACATTTATTATCCAGCACGCCCGACGGGTAATTTGCCGTGACAAAGAAATTGAGCGTGTTCATCGCCGCCACGCGGACGGTGCCACCAACCGGCTCGGGCGCAGCCGGACGCGGATTCACAGATGTGTAATCAGCGGGTCCGGTTGGAACAATGCGGTACAAGTTGAAATCGTATGCGAGCACGCCAACCGCATTCTGAACCGTATCGCCGCCACGGAAGAGGTTGCTCAAAGAGAAGGGGAGTCCGTTCGGATGGCGCAGTGTGGCTGGGTTTTGTGCGCTCTGCGCATCATCAAGTGTGATGCGGCTCAGGGCGTTGGCGGCGGTGCGCGCATTTGCCGCGGCGCCGGGGGCATCAATGGCGGTTCCGTTGAAAGGACGCGTCTCGCCAGCCAACGGCTGGGCAAGCACGATCTCGCCAAAGCGATCATAGTTAAAGTATTCAGCAATGACCAACGCTTGCGGGAAACGCACGAGCATGCCTTCGTATTTTTCAAAGTCATCGAGGCTGGTCACAGGCAATGTCACGTCCGTCGCGGCAACAGAACCAGTGCCGCATTGAACGATATTCGCGGCTGGCACGGCGGCGGCATTACTGTTCGAACCGTTGATCGTGGTTTGATTGAAGCGCTCACGGGCAAAGCCAGTCACACGGACTACCTGTCCGACGCTGACTAAGTTGGAATTGCCGGTGAACACAAAGATGCCATCGGAAGTGGACGAATCGCCATCACCAGTCAGGTCTTGGATATAGAAACCGGAAGCAGCGGCTGTCCCTTCAAAATCGCCAACTACTACACCCTTTGTCGAAACTATACCAGGGGCCGGGAGGGCAAGTCCGCTGCCTTGAATGGTGTAAATTGGAGTGTAGTCGGAACAAACATCGTAGGCTGTGAAGCCGACAACAAAGTTGAAAACCATATTATCAGGCGGGTCGTTTCCATCTTGATCACTGACCTGATTTCCCAACACAGTCAATGTACAGGTTTCACCGTGAACAAGCGTGACACTCGGGTCAAGAGTAAAGGTAGTTGGTCCACCACTGAAGGCTGTTGTCACATTTCCACTCGTGGAACAAACCAGTGTGAACCAGGAGGAAGTCACATTGACCGGTTCGCTGAATGTAACTGTGAGGTTGGAGCCAATCGGGAAGGTGGTCGATCCGTTTGCCGGGAAGGTACTGGCTACAGTGGGAGCCGCATCGGCAACATCGTCATTAACGATCGTTCCTTCGCCCTGACCATCAACAACCGCAGCGCCGGTCACATTTGTTACATTGACAAAGAAGGTCTCATCAGCTTCGTTGACAATATCACCATTGACCAGGACGCTGAACGGGAAGCTAGATTGCCCTGCAGGGATAGTTTGCCCGGTCAGCGATTGAGCTGCAAAATCATCTGGTGAAGTAGCAGTATCATCTTGTGTGGCAATGTCAAATGTGACGCCGCCTGCACCAGCCGGTGATGAGAGATTCACAACAAAATTAAATGATGTAGTACCGGAATTTCCTTCGTTGGCTGAGACATCTGTGATGGTGAGATTGGGCAGGGCAACGGAGGTGTTGGGTGTGATCGAGAAATTATCTACCGCGAGTCCATCATCTGAGCCCGGGGCTAGATCAGAATCGTTCCAACGAATCCAGAAAGATGCACCACTGGAAATGCTCAAACCAGCGATCGAAAAACTCACGGAGGTCTGGTTGGGCGAGACATTGCCATTCAATGCACCAACTGTACCGGCAACCACAGGACTTGAAAAATCAAGAGTGTTGTAATCTACCCATGTACCGGTTGTTAAGCTTGTTGCATTTGTGCTAAGCTGGAAATCTAGTCTGTCAGCACCACGCCCCACTGTGTTTTGACCAAGACGCCACATCTCACCGACATAAGAGACATCGAGCGAAGTAATTGTGCTGCCAGTGTTGTTCGTAAATTGTGCGCCAATGGTGGGAGTCAATGTGCCGCTAAACAGGGTCCCAAAAGCACGTTCTGAACTGGCTGCGGCTCCAAAACTGTAAACATCGCCACCAGTACCCGAGCCAGTGCCTGTATTGTATTGTCCGTTGTTGGCTGAGCTGGTCCCCGCTTCATTCAAGTACCAGCCGTTAATGGCAAGGTTGTTCGCTGTCCCCGTGTTGGCGAGGGTGTCAAAGTCTTGGGTATATGCGCTTCCCAAGGTGATAAGGCTAATCGCACCTGAACCACCTCCAAGAGCCTGCACACTCTGCATAGGCAGCGCCATCAGCATCAAAGCCAGAATCACGATCAACGAAAATACTTTCGAAAACGTTTTGGTCATGTTTGTTCTCCTCAAACAAAAGACGTTATGAAATTGAATTGAGACTGTTGCTTGGTATGAATTGGCTTGCTCGTTATCTACGTCCCGTACACCTCCTACTACTAAAGAGAGTTGGATACAAATGCGAACGTGAGATTAATCCCACTTGAATTGTCCTATTTTATGTGAGACAAATCAAAAATGCAAGTCATTTATTATCTTTTCAAATTAACGTCTCGTTTAATCTTCTTGCTATACCGCACTCGGTCACAAATTGCGCTTTTTCTGAAGGTGGAAAGCGCAATTTGTGACCGTGGGTATTATATAATCCAGCCATGACCCAACTCCGCGCCGCGCTCAAAAATATCTGGACCCGCGATAGCAGCATCCTGCTCGGCGGATTTCTGCTGACCATCTTCCTCATCGTTTATATTTGGTGGCCCCTCGCGGAAGAGTATCTCAAGTATGTGGATTGGCACGGCGAGTGGTGGCGTTACATGGACTGGCTTCTGCTCGGCATCTTTGGGTTCATGTCGGTCACTATCATTGCGCGCGCAAATCTCAAAGCCGATCTACTAATTGTCTTCGTTGGCGTTTGCGGCGGGCTGGCAATTGAATCGTGGGGTACGCAGACAAATCTTTGGCATTATTACACCGCCGAACGTCCGCCGCTGTGGATCATCCCAGCGTGGCCCATCGCGAGTCTAGCCATTGATAGGATCACACGCCTATTGGATTGGCTCGTTGGACGCACGAATCTCAAGCCGACTATTCACCATTCACTATTCACTATTCTTTATTGGATCATCTTCGCTTCTTTCCTAAGCCTGATGCTGTTCTTTGTTGCCCCAACCTTTGACAAATCCTATACCGGGCTCGCTTTGAGCCTGTGCCTGCTCCTCAGCCTGACGCCAACGGATCATCGTTACGCCTTGCTGACTTTCATCGCCGGTTCGGGGTTGGGATATTATCTCGAACTGTGGGGCACCACGCGCGAGTGCTGGACGTATTACACAAACCAAACGCAGCCACTGTTCGCAGTCCTTGCGCATGGTATGGCGGCGGTCGCATTTTGGAGGGCGGGGTTGATGGTGAAGATGGTATGGGGGAAGGTTGGTAAAGCAGTTATCGGTGAATAGTAGTGATCAGAATGACCACTGACAGTCGACATGATCGGCGGTCAAAGATTCAGGGGAGAAAATGATTCTCGAAGCCTCAGCAGGCAAAAGTCACGTATGAAGCGTAATATCCAGCCTCTTGACAAAAAATAGTAACTCGTATATTATTTTCGTCGTTCGAAAAACAGTAACTCGTCGACTATTTTCTCAAAAGAGGCATATGTCCGTACGTAACGCCATTTTAGGATTGCTCGCCCAAAAGCCCCGTCACGGTTATGAACTGCATGCCGCGTTTTCGGCGGTTGTCGGCGATCAGAACTGGGACGTGAAGCCCGCGCAGATCTACACCACGCTCGAGCGGCTCGAAGAATCAGGGTTGGTGCAGACCAAATCGGACCTGGGCGAGGGACGCGAACCCGCGCGGCGCATTTACAACATCACACGCGAGGGCCGCGACGTGTTGAAGGCCTGGTTTGCCGATGGTGTGGTGACCGAACACCAACGCGACGAGTTCTATGTGAAGTTAATGATCGGGCTGGCTTCCGGGCAGGCGGACCCGGGGCGTATCATCCAAAGCCAGCGCGCGCGTTTGTATCAGGAGCTGCATGATGCCACCGCCCAGCGCGATACCTATGACCCGCAAATCGAGATCGCTCAGATCCTGTTGATCGACAAAGCCATCATGCACCTTGAAGCGGACTTGCGCTGGCTCGACATGATCGAAATGCGGCTCGAAGCCATCAAAGATCAACCGATCGCCGAAGTGGAGATCCGCAAGCGCGGGCGACCGAAAAAAGGCGATAAAGGCTCAACCCATCCCCCGCCGAACGCAGCCATTGAAAAGACCTAACCTTTAAAACACCAACTTTTAGATTTAGAAGGATTTCGAATGAGCTATAACCTTTCAAACAAAACGATCATTATTACTGGCGCGAATTCAGGCATTGGCAAAGCCGCATCGATTCAACTTGCGGGTCTAGGTGCGAATGTGGTCATGCTGTGCCGCAACAAGGAACGCGGCGAACAGGCGCTACAGGATGTGCACCTGGCTTCAAACAACGCGCATGTGGAACTGATCCTTGTGGACATGTCGTCACAAACATCAGTACGCAATGCCGTACAGGAATTTTTGAGCAAACACACGCGCTTGGATGTTCTCATTCATAACGCTGCCAATTTTGATCATCGTCAAAAGAAACCGGTGATCACGGCAGATGGACTGGAAAATGTCTTCGCTACCAATCATGTGAACATATTCCTAATGACCCAGTTGCTGCTGGAAACACTCAAGCAAAGCGCTCCAAGCCGCATTATCACCGTGGCAAGCAAGGGATTGGTTACCTACCCATTCCTTGATATCGAATTTGATAACCTGTACGGTGAAAGGAAATTCAACCTGCAGCACGCCTACTATCATGCCAAACAGGCGCAGGTAATGTATACCTTTGATCTGGCAGAACGGTTGAAAGGGACCGGGGTCGCAGTCAATTGCGTCCGCGTCGGCAATGTTGCCGTCCCTGATACACGGCTTGATTACCTGCCGAAATGGCTGTTGAAGATCTATCATGCCAAGCGTAAGTTTGCGCTTACGCCCGAACAAATGGCAGAGACTTATGTATGGCTGGCAGCTGACCCCGCATTGCAAGATGTCACGGGCGCTTACTGGGATGCGCCTAACGTACCCGTCAAGGCCAATAAAAACGCCTACGATCGTAAGACTCAACAACGACTATGGGATTCTACAACGAAGTTAATTACGGAATAGAGAAAGGAAATCACCATGAATTTATATCTGCGCCTTGCATGGCGCAACATCTGGCGGCACAAACGCCGGACAATCATTATCGTCCTTGCCATGTCGTTGACCCTGGCTTTGATGATGTTCTACGATGGGTTGATGAACGGTTTTACCGATGCAATTTACGGGAACGCTGTAAAAGTATTGGGCGGCAACATTCAAGTCCATACCGAGGGATTCCGCGCACAAGCGAATTCGACTCCGCTGCTGCCGCTGGCTGATCCGCAAGCGGTGATCAAGGCGGCTGAGGCAAATCCATTAACCCTGGCTGCCACACAACGCATCAACACCGGCGGACTGGTCACCAATCGTGAGGGCGCGTTTGCGGTTGGCATCACCGGTATCGAGCCTGAAAAAGAGCAGACGGTGAATCTGATTGGGCAGTATGTCAAAGACGGGCGCAATCTCACCAGTGCCGATACGGATAACATCCTCATTGGCAAGGGGCTCGCCGACGCAATGAACGTGAAGTTGGGAGACCGCATCACATTGGTGGGTCGTTCCCAACATCAGCAAATGCGTCAGCGCACGATGACCATTATCGGGATCTTCGATCTCGGCATGGCTGATATCGAGAAGCAAACCGTTTACATCTCCCTTGGCGAGGCGCAATCGCTCTATGAAATGACCGCCCCCACCGAAGTGGCGATCTTCCTCCAGCACCTGGGCCAGGAAGCTACAGTCATCAACGGCATGCAACCCAGCCTGCCCGGCTATGAGATCGAATCGTTCCAGGCGAACTATCCCGATCTCGCCTCTGCGATCAATTCCAAGAGCGGTGTGATGAATATCTTTAGCGTGATCATCATTGCCATCGCGGGTGTTGGCATTCTCAACCTCCTGCTGATGGCTGTTTACGAGCGGACACGTGAGATCGGTGTGCTCGGCGCAATGGGACTCAAGCCGAACCAGATCGCGCTGCTATTCATCCTGGAAGGCATCATGATCGGTTTGGTCGGCGTTGTGGTAGGGGTCGTTCTGGGACTCGCGCTCAACGGTATGTTGATGCGCGTTGGGCTGGACTTTGGCTCCATGACACAGGCTGCCAGTTATATGGCACTGATCAAAGACAGGGTCTACCCTACCTGGGGCGTTGAAAAATTGGTACTGCGGGCATCCATGGTCGCGATCATCTCGGCGCTTGCGGCGGTCATCCCCGCCATAGAAGCCGGGCGGCGCGAACCTGCTGAAGCCCTGCATTTTGTATGAGGTATGCGATGGTACAAATTTTTAAAATGGCTTTTCGTGATCTTGGCCGCAACCGCCGCCGAAGTTTCTTCTCGGCGTTGGCAATCGCAATTGGACTCGCGTTGTTGATGTTGCTGGCATCCGTTATCAAAGGCGAAATGGGCAGTGCGATCGACAGCGCCATCCTTCTGCAAAGCGGACATCTTCAAATACGCGCCGAATCGTACGATGAAAACAAATCCAGCCTCAAGTGGGCGGATCTGATCGAGAATCCGGATCAGATCGCCAGTCAGGTTGCTGGGCTGCCTCAGGTGAAGGTAGCCACGCCGCGTTTGTTCGCGAGCGGTTTCCTTTCCAATGGCAACGAATCAGCGGGCGCAAGGATCATCGGTATCGATCCGGCTTCGGCCGCCAATGATCCATATCGTCAAGGGCTGCTCAGTGGTGATTATCTGACCGCCGATGATCGCGAAGGCTTGCTGGTTGGCAAGCCAATGGCGGATAAACTGCGCTTGAAAGCGGGCGATCAAATCAGCCTCTCGGTCAACACTTCCAATGGTGACGTGTTGGAACAGACCTTTACCGTGCGTGGCATTTACACCACCAACACCTATGGCTTCGATAACAGCATCATCTTCCTGCCGCTCGCCAAAGCGCAAGCTATCACACAGACTGAGAACCATGCCAGCACCATCTTTGTTCTGCTAAAGGATATTTCATCCACAGACAGCGTTGTCAGCGCGTTGAAAGTATCCAACCTGAAAGTTTTGTCGTGGGTAGATATGAACTCCCTGATCGTTGAATTTGAGACCATGGCAAACAGCTACATTGGGTTCTTTTACCTGATCATTCTGGCGATCACCGCATCGGTGATCATCAACACGCTGATCATGTCGGTCTACGAACGCACACGCGAGATCGGGATCCTATCGGCAGTTGGAATGCGAGGCAGCCGGATCATGATGATGTTCCTGGCTGAATCCATCCTGCTGGCAATTGGCGGCGTGATCCTCGGACTTGTCGTGGGCTGGCTGGGTGTCTTTCTGTTCAACATCAACGGATTCTACATCGGGAACATGGGGCTGAATGGCATGCTCGTCACCGATACGATCCGCGCCAAGCTGACCCTCAATGACACCATTAACGTGTCGATCATGACCTTCGTGGTCACGCTGCTATCGGGACTTTACCCGGCTGTGATGGCTTCCCACATGGAACCGGTCGAAGCTTTGCGCGCCGAAAAATAATAATTAATAGACTCAACGTCTCCCGGCGTTGGGATATGGAAAGTCGGAGACTTTCGAGTCCATAAGGAGAACAACATGGAAGTCGTAAAAATTGAAAATGTAGCTCGAATGTATCAAATTGGAAAAATCGAGACCAAGGCATTAAGAGGCGTCAATCTCTCGATCGCGAATGGTGAATTCACTGCGCTGGTTGGACCCTCCGGTTCAGGCAAGACCACACTCCTGCAAATGATCGGCTGTCTTGACCAGCCAACCTCGGGGCACGTCTTCATCAGTGGCAATGATGTCACCACCCTCAACCGCAATCAACGCGCCGATATGCGCCGCGGTCATATTGGATTTATTTTCCAGTTCTTTGCGCTGATCCCCACTCTGACCGCTTACGAAAATATCGAAATGCCGTTGCTGCTCAATGGTCACAGTCCCAAAGAACGTCACGACCGCGTGACAGAACTGCTCAAGGCCGTGGACTTAACTGACCGCGCCAACAATCGTCCCGATCAAATGAGCGGTGGACAACAACAACGCATCGCCATCGCCCGAGCGCTGGCTCCCAAACCGACGCTGATCCTGGCTGACGAACCCACCGCCAACCTCGATACCGAGAACGGCAAGCAAGTCATGGACCTTATGCAGCGTCTCAACCAAGAGACGGGCGTCACGTTCGTGTTCGCCACCCATGATCCGCGCGTGATCGGGTATGCCAAACGAGTGGTGACCTTGCAAGACGGTGTCATCACCAAAGACAGCCAAGCCAACGGAAAGTAAGAGGAAAAAAGAATGAAGAAAGTATTACTAATTATTAGCGTATTAATAGCCTTGATGCTTGCCGCCTGCGGCTCGGGCGGCAATTCTAATCAGCCTATCCCCACTGTGGTTTTGGATGGCGGTACTGTAAATTCATCAGCCACACAAACTGCGCCGCGACCTTCTTCAAGTGGGGATATATCTGCCTCAGGCATCATCGTGTCCGCGCAGGAAGCGCAACTGGCTTTCGCTCTGGCTGGCGATATTAAGAAAGTCAATGTTGCCGAAGGTGACCAGGTCAAGGCTGGCGATGTGCTTGCAGAGTTGGATAACACCGCCTTCCAATTGGAAGTGGAACAAGCCCAACGCACCTTGCGGGAACTGACATCTGCATCTGCCATCGCCGCCGCCGAACAGGATGTTGCCAATGCGCAAAAAGCCTACGATGACGCTAAAAAGAAGGCGGACGGTGTCAGCAATCGGCATGCTGACAATGTCACCATTGGATATTACAAGGATCAACTTGTCCTTGCCCAGAATACATTGGACCGCGCGCGCGATGCTTATCGGCAGACCTCCAGCCTCTCTGGCTCTGACCCGATCCGCGCCACAGCAGGCTCCAACCTATACAATGCCCAAAAGGCGTATAACACAGCCTTGTCCAATCTCAACTATTTCACGGATGAGCCATCTGTAAACGATGTCGATCTCGCCAACGCCAACTTCGATTCAGCCTCAGCCGCTCTCGAGGAAGCCAAGTGGTATTTATCTGAGTTGAAAGGCGAAGCGATTCCTGCTAATGCCACGGGCGTAAAACTTGCTCAATTGGAACAAGCTCGCGGTAATCTAACAGCCTCCCAAAATAGACTCGACCACACCCGTCTGCTAGCGCCCTTCGCAGGTACCGTTACGACCATCAACATTGTCGCCGGTGAATATGTCCTGCCGGGGCAAACCCTCGTCACCATGAGTGATGTGGCAAATTTACAAGTGGAAACCACCGACCTCAGCGAACGCGATGTAGCCAAGGTCGCGGTTGGGCAGAGCGTGACAGTCTTTGTAGAGGCGCTCAATACAGAAATTGCCGGCCAAGTCACAGCCATCTCATCTGTTGCCGATACCCTCGGCGGTGACGTAGTTTACAAGACAACCATTACATTGAACGAACTCCCCGAAGGACTTCGCGCTGGCATGAGCGTCACCGTGCAGTACGGAAAATGACCATGTCTTTGCGAGGAGGGTGTTTCCCCCGACGAAGCAATCTCCAACAAGTCAGCTTCCCGTCAAAATAGAAGATTGCTTCGCCGCCCAAAAACAAGATCAGCGGCTCGCAACGACATATAGTTAGCCTTTTTGAATTTTTAGTCTGACCCGCAGGAGCAACCCATGTCCAACATTCAAGCCAGCAAATTGACCAAGATCTACGGTTCCGGCGCAACCGCTGTGACCGCGCTTGACCATGTCAATATCAATATCAGGGAAGGCGAATTCGTCGCCATCATGGGACCCAGCGGCTGTGGCAAGTCTACGCTGTTGCATTTGCTTGGCGGGTTGGATAAACCATCCGAGGGCGATGTGCTCATCGGCGGGCATAACCTCGTTGACCTCAACGATGACAAGCTCACCGAACTGCGCCGCCGTAAGATCGGATTTATATTTCAGTTCTTCAACCTCATTCCGGTTTTGAACGCCTTGGAAAATGCGGCACTGCCGATCACACTCGACGGTGTCAAACCGGCTGAGGCGAAGCTAAAAGCGACAGAATGGCTGACAAGATTCGGGTTGTCTGACCGGCTCTTGAATCGTCCCGATCAACTCTCAGGC
>JBDTWO010000092.1:0-18486 GCA_040006635.1 Chloroflexota bacterium | reverse complement strand
TTTCGTTTTGTCCGCTGTGCAATACAGCCATCGCATTCAAACGAACATTCAACCCTTCGACAGGCTCAGGGCAAGGCGGACAGGTTTTCGATTTCGGCACAACTGGGCGATTGCGTTACAGTAACCTGATTATGTACGACCGCCAGACCGAAACCTGGTGGCAACAAGCCACAGGCGATGCCATTGCTGGCGAACACACAGGCGCGCAACTGGAGTTCTACCCCGCTTCCATGATCTCTTGGGCGGAATTCAAATCGCAATATCCCAACAGCAAAGTGCTTTCACGTGACACAGGACACCCACGAGACTATGGAAGAAATCCATATTTCGGCTACGACGATATCAACCAAACGCCATTCCTGTACGATGGCTCAACACCGAACCAGCTCCGACCGATGGCTCGTGTGTTGACTATTGATTTGAATGATGAAGTCGTGGCTTATCCCTATGATGTATTGCGTAAAGTGAACGTCATCCACGACACCGTCGGCGGCGAAAACATTGTCGTCTTTTGGGCAGAGGGTGCCGCCTCCGCGCTGGATACGAGCAACATCCCCGAAGGTCGCGAGGTTGGCTCGGCAGTGGCATATTCACGGTTGCTTGATGGTCAAACACTTACGTTCATATTCGACGATGGCAAGTTATTCGATGAGCAGACAGACAGCGAGTGGAATATTTTCGGTCAAGCAATATCAGGCGAATTGAAAGGAAAACAGCTTATGCAGATTGTGTCCATCAATCACTTCTGGTTTTCCTGGGCGGCATTCAAGCCAGAGACGAGAATTTACCAGCCGTAAACGATGAACAAAACAGGATGTGCTTTCGAGCGCATCCTGTTTTGTTTGGCATACGCATTTTACATCTTGCACCACTCGATGAATTGTAAGGTGGCGAAGACATCCACAATGGCGGCGATGATGCCAACCGTCCATTTGCCTTCGGTGGTGAAGGGTACCCAGTTCGTGAGGAGCAGGAGGATGCTCAACACAACTCAGATCGAATCTGAAATGACGGCAGTGAGGACAAAGGCTTTTGAAATTTCATTGCGAGATGCGTTTTGGTAAATCAGAAAGGCGTAGCCCGCCAGCCCAATCCCGATGAGCAGAATGACGATGGAAGTGTTGATGCCGAGAAAGCTGGCAATCGGTGCAGAGGCAAAGGTGAAGAGTAACCCGCTTACGCCAGAGAATATGGCGTTTCCGAAGAGAACGCGCCGAAGGGTGGCTTGATTGTTCGTGTTCATTTTATTGCTCCTTTGATTGAAGATGTATCGTCGTATTTCTTGTGAAAGATGGAATACCAATACCAGTCTGTCAGAAAGTAAATGATGAGGATGGTCAATGCGCCAGTATAGATACCATTACTGGCAAGTTGGTCTGCCCCATGTCCGATTTACGCAACCAAGAAAACATATTGCCGACACGCACTTTCAAAGGGTACTTTTTACGGCTCGAAAATCGGTGGTTTCTCGAAATAACACTTAACTATCATTTCACGAAAAACGGTTTCGATGATTATCCTTATCGAGATGAGCTGTTGAAAGGTATCAAACGGCTCGAGCGTAATCCGGCTGTCGTAGGTCAATTATTGATATGGGCAGATTTTCTGAACCGTCCTATGAAAACCCTTTTCGACCATGAATATCCCTTTCTGAGTTTTGGCAATCTCGAAAAAGTGGATGTACATGCGGGTATTCCTGACAACGTTTGGTATGCTGCCGAAGAAGGCATAGAGAAACGCACTATGTCCAGTCAAGAAAACCAACCGGTAAATGAATGCATAACAATAAAGAACAGCTTTAATTTCATCACTCTTTATCCTTTTATAACTCTCTCAATGCCTCCACCACCTTTAGAGTTGATAGCCTTCGAGCAGTGACCGCCACACTGATTATCATACCTGCCACAACAAATGCGGCGAGGGTGGATAATTCCAGCACAGGCCATGAAAGGGATTGCGCAGGGATGGTAAAGATGACTCCCAAAAGTAAAACCAGTAAACGTGCCAATAAAACGCCTACGCCTGCGCCGATGATGAGACCCATTCCACCGATTGCCAGTGCTTCGGTGAAAAGGAAGCGGCGTAGGTGACTGAGATTTGCGCCCAGCGCACGCATGGCTCCAAATTCTCGCTGACGTTCGTTGATCATCGCCAGCAGGAAGATCGCCAGTCCCATTGAAACCACGACAATCGTATAAAGTCTTTCCATCGCACCAAGCCCACCAAGATTTAGTGAAGTCAGCGAACTTGATTCGGTCTTAATGACCGTATCAATATTTTGAATGCGGACAGGCATCACGTTCTTGTATTGCGCGGTCAAATCAGATGTGATGTTCGCAATGGTTTGGGGCTTGCCATCGGTCTTGATCAGGAAGTAATTCATCGCGGCATAACCTGAACTCTTGATCATGAAATCGCTGTTCAGAATGAAATCCGAATCTTGTGCGGAAGTCGGGAAATAAATGAATAGCCCGACCGCCTGAGTTTGAACATCCGTATATTGATTTGTACTGCGGTTATACAGCCGCAGAAGAATGGGGTCACCGAGATGGATGCTGTATTTCTCGGCTTGCTCCACGGATATGATGACTCCGTTAGGGGTATTGGCTAACGCGTCAAGGACTTGCTTCGCGGAACCAGCCGCATAGTTTGTATTGCGGTTTGTCATAGCGTCAATCGTTTGTTGTGTGTTGCCGTCCACGAAGAAACTATCAGGGAGATAAGCCGTTTTGCGGAAGGCTGCCAGGTCAATACCATAGACAGTATTCTTCTCCGAGCCGACCAACGCCAGCGGATCACGCACTACGCCCGTGACACTCTCCACGCCAGGGATCTGCAATTGTTTCGCGAAGTCTGCATTTTGCGGGGTGTTCAATGCAGGTGTGAAGCGAATATCCGAGCCAACGGTGTATTGTGCATCGAGTTGTTTTTCGTTGGTATATGTCTTTTGGAAGAGGGCAAGACTGACGCCGAAGGAAAGTGTCAGCGCGATGATCGTGACTGCCGCACTCACGCGGGACGCGCGTCGTGCCAAAGATTTTCCTGCCACTTCGCCGATCTCCCCGAACAGACGGCGGAAAAATGCGCCGATTTGATTACTCGAAGCTGTAAGCCCCTTTTCAACCAGACGCAGGACGAGCAGAGTTAAACCTGTCCATGCGAAGAATGGGGTTAGGAAAATATAAATTGACAGCGTGATCGCTGCGCCTTCGTTGCCTGATGGTTTGAAGCCGCCGTTACGCTGTGTAATGTAGAGCGAGGTGATCGCAATCCCAATCAGGATAAAGTCGAAGTAGGAACGCTTCCAGAAAGGTACGGCTTCCACACGGCGGACGTTGCGTCGTTCTTGCGTGATCTCGCGGCGTAATGCTCCGAAGGTTGGAAGGAAAGCGGCGAGAAAGGTCAGGAGCAAGCCTGCGAGGAAGGCAATGCCTACTGAGTTGGCGAACAGATTCCAGTCAAAGGTGGAGGCGAAGGGGTTTAGATTGGAAGTCAATTGTGCGCCTGCGCTCCCGAAAAACCATCGGGACAATGTCGCGTATAAAGCGAGTATCCCAAAGAATAATCCAAGCAGTGAGCCGCCAATCGCGAGGAAGAGAGATGTCACTGCAACGATGCCAGTAATTTGCGAGGGAGTTGCGCCGCGCGTTCTGAGCAAACTGATCTCGCGGCGTTGTGATTCAGCGAAGAGTTCGGCAGCAAATTTGGAAAGATAGGCGGCTAGGAAAACACCTGGCAGACCAAGAAAGATGAATAATATTTTGGCGGAGAGCACATCACCTTTGGCAGATTTGAACGCGCCAGAAAGATTGTCGGTGGATTTGAGTTGACCAGGGAAAAGCCGCTCGACGCCGCGCCGCAAGGATTCAGCGTGGATGGCTGCCAGGGTCGGGTCACCAGGCAACAGGTCACGATTGATGCGGACGTGTATTTGTGGGTCAAGCGAGATGAATCCAGGAACCACAATTGCATTTGGATCCGAAGCGACAGCCGTCAATGAGTCTAAAAGATTTTTTTGGAACCAGGATTGATCCACAATAACAACATCTGACACGATGGCATTTTCGGCTTCGGTGGCAGTTGCAAAAAGTGCATCGGCATTGTCGAGATTGATGATGCCCGTGACAGGCAATGAAACAGGATCGGTCACGCCGTTGAAAGTTAGCTGAATCGAATCGCCAAGTTTGATGTTTTGCGCGATAGCCATCGCTTCACTGATGACTGCGCCCGATGGGTCGAGTTTGCCTTCGCTGATTTGCAAGACATCGAAAGTTTGCAGATAGGAGGGCTGGATCGCGAACATGCGTCCCGCAGGAGATGGATGTTCGCCGTTTAATTTTGTAGCAGACGTAAAGTCTGCGGCGTAGACAGGTTCCGCTGCACTGACACCACGATCATTTGCGATGGTCGGCGCGGCTTCACTGATATTCACATCAGGTGTTGTGCCATGCGCGATGATGTCGATCTTGACAGGCGCAATGGCGGTGGCGGTCATCTGGCGGGCGGTGACATCCACGAAGAAGAGGATGCCAGAGAAAAGCCCAACGGCTAATGCCAGACCAAAAAGATAAGTGAGCGTACGACGTGAATTGCGAGTTACAAGTTTCCATGCATAAGAAAAAATCATTTTCCCTCACCCTGCCCTCTCCCGGTGGAAGATGCAATTAATTGACCATCCTTCAATTGCAGGATGCGATCCGCATGTGCTGCTACTTCTGGATCATGCGTGACCATAACGAGCGTCAAGTTACGCGCTTGTTTTAGCGCGATCAGTGAATCGATAATATCTTCGGATGTTGTGCTATCAAGATTGCCTGTCGGCTCATCTGCAAACAAAATAGACGCAGCATTGGCGAGCGCACGTGCAATACCCACACGTTGTTGTTGCCCGCCCGAAAGTTCTTCGGGCAACGAATCGGCTTTATCGCTCAATCCCACAAGATCAAGCAGTTGCTGACTTCGAGTGTGCCGTTCTTCAATGCCAGTATCATTAAGTAGCATGGGAAATTCAATATTTTCACGAGCCGTAAGTACGGGAAACAGATCGTGACGTTGAAAAATAAATCCCATTTTCTGGCGCCTAATCGCTGCCAGCTGCTCTTCGTTATATTCAGATAGATCGTGCCCATCAAGGATCACTTTGCCAGCATTTGGTTGATCGAGCCCACCAAGCAGATTTAACAGCGTGGATTTTCCACTTCCGCTGGGACCCATGATGGCGACGAACTCACCTTGTTGGATGGAGATATCGATTCCTCCCAAAGCGACAATGGATTCACGTCCCATAGCATATTCGCGTCTGAGAGCGGATGTTTGTAAAGCAACATCAGACATGAACAGCCTCACTTTCGTATAATTTTCCATCGGCGATCTTTACTTGTCTGCGGGCGCGTGCCGCAACAGTTTTATTGTGTGTAACAACCACCAATGTCAATTTTTTACTTGCGTTAAGCGCGCCCAGCAAATCCATCACTTTGTCGGCGGTTTGCGAGTCCAGTTCACCAGTTAATTCATCCGCAAGAAGTAATGACGGTTCGTTTGCCAGCGCGACAGCAATCGCCACGCGCTGACGTTCTCCACCAGAAAGTTGCGCGGGTTTGTGGTTGATGCGTTCCATCAAACCTACGTCCTTTAGCAACTGAATTGCGCGACTTTTGGCATCTGTCCGCCTGGATGCTTGCATGGGCAACATAACATTTTCATACGCGCTAAGGAATGAGATCAAATTATCCATTTGATAAACAATACCAATGTGATCGCGACGAAATGCAGCACGTTGGGCTTCTTCCATACGGGTGATATCTTGCCCGTCAATAATGACTTGTCCCGCGCTGGGTGCGGCAAGTCCGCCAATGAGGTTGAGCAGCGTGCTTTTGCCTGCACCAGAACGCCCCGTGATGGCGACAAATTCGCCAGGCTGAACCATCAACTCTGATTCGCGTAAGGCAACAGTTTCGACCACGCCTTCTTTGTATATTTTGTAGAGGTTGTTGATAAGTAATGCTTCCATGATTTTCTTTCTTTATTGCGAGTAGGTCACGCTTCCCTCCTCGAGGACTTCGCAAGCGTGACCTACAGTCTTCGTGATTTACTTTGTCACCTTGAAGGTAAGAGCAATGTCGCGCACGCCTTCACGGTCATAATGATTTTCGGGACCAACGACTGTTAATACTGCGATACGTCCGTCAGCAAGCGGCATGTAATAAATTTCGTTATGAGCCGTGAAGGTTTTACCCGTCACTGCTGATTTTCCGTCTGCTGTAAAGCCAAGGATGATCGCGTTTTTTACTTCTGTGGATGGAGCGAGACTCAATTGCTTGAAATTGGTGAGAGAAGCGCTTACAGCAGAGACATCGCTTTGGGCGTAGGTGATGGCGTCGGTCCCAGCAGGAGGCGTAACGAATTCCAAAGTCATATAATCGTCGCCACCAACGAATTTCACACCCTTGGTGATGGATGTATCCTGAGTCCACGGACCAGGATGACCGATGGCAAAGCCTTGCGCCGAGTCGGAATAAGTGACAAGCGCGGCTTCCACGCCACCCTCGCCGCCGTTTTCGCCAGCAGGTGCAGTAGAGTTAGCGTTACAGGCAGCGATGAGGAGCGGGATAAGCAACAAGGTAAATAGATTTTTTGATATATGTTTGAACATGAACGTTCTCCTTTTGGATTGATTGAACAATATTAATTTTAATTTGCGTAAATGAAGTTCAAGTGAAGCAAGAGTGATGGTTGTTTCATTTTGAATATCTGTTTTTCACATAAAAGACGGCGATCAGCCACAGACAGGTAAAAGCAATTGCCGCAATCGTGTCGCTGGGATAATGCACTCCAAGATAAATGCGGCTCACGGCAACCATCAAGATCCAGGCGCCTGAGAATAACGCCCACCCATAGCGCTTATTGCGCCAGAGCAAGACAGCCAGAAAACCATAAACAGCCACTGAGGCGGTAACGTGTCCACTAGGAAAGCTGAAACCGCTTTCCACTACCAGCGGAGGAAATAAACCTGGTCGCGGACGTGCAAAAATCAATTTCAACAAAGTGTTTATGATCACGGCCCCTCCAAAAGCAATCAGTATGGACAAGGCTTCTATCGGTCTATGCTTCCAAGCAAACCAGCTAACCAAAACAAGAGCAATCGTAATAGCTCCTGCTTCGCCTGTTTGGGTTACAAATTTCATAATGACATCGAGCATCGGATTGCCGATTTGGTGTATTGCCAAAATGATGGGGGCATCCCAAGCAAAGCCTTCCTGAAACCAGACATCCTCTGCCAGTTTGGCAAATACCACAACCAGACCTGCTACGATTGCCAATCCAAGTAACCAGTGAATAAGCAACTGGGTAGATTGAGTTTTCCACTTTATTGTTTTCATAAGATCCATGCTTTACCTCATCCTGCAAAAGTTGTGAATAGTTTACGAAATGATAACAAGGAAGCATGAAGACTACATGAAGTTGAAAACTTAAAAGCCACATTCCGATAAGTTATTATCTGTTCTTAATTCTCGACAGGCATGGGGAAAGGTTCATTTTCGCTTCATTAGGACTTCATCTCCATCTCCTACAATGTGAGCATCAACAACAAGGCTTGTTGAATTCAGAAAGGAATAAGACAATGAATATCAACCGTATTATCGCTTTAGCCGCCATTGTCCTGCTTGCCATTGGCGCAATGGGCGCAGTCAGTATGAGAGCATATGCTCAATCAAACCAGGCGCCAGCCGCGCAGTCACAAACTTGTGACCAACAGAATGATGACCCAGCCCAAGTTCAGGATGCACTTGATACTGATAATGTGGAACTCGAGTGTGGCGATCAGAACGCTGCCAATGAGCAGGAAACTGTTGAGGCGGCAGATACAGATAATATCGAGGAGCAGGTTGGGGATCAGAATGAAGCGGATGGTTCAGAAGTTGAATCTGCCGATGGGCAGGATAACGCGCCAGTTGGCACTCCATCTATTCCTGCCGAAGTCGCCCAGAAAACTGCCGAGACGTATTTGAATGCAGGCACAGCCACCAAAGTGGAATTAGGCGATGAAAATGGCAAGCTCGTTTACAGTGTCGAGATCGGTACTACTGATGTCAAGGTAGATGCTATGACAGGTTCTGTGTTGGGAACAGAAGCCGCCGAAGATTAATGACTGAATTCCATTCAGCCCAATACGCCCTGATTTGCATCGGGGCGTATTCTATTTCATATCGTCTTCATCTTTTCCCGCTATACTCATGGTAGGAGAAAGATATGCGAGTATTGGTCGTTGAAGACGAAAGAAAAATATCGAGCTATCTCAAGCGCGGCTTGGAGGAACAAGGCTACGCGGTGGATACCGCTTTCACCGGGCAGGAAGCCCTCGATTGGGCAGATGCCGCTAATTACGATATGATCGTGCTCGATATTCTCTTGCCAGAAATAGATGGGTTGACCGTATGCCGTGAACTGCGAAAACGCGATAACCGAACGCCGATCCTGATGCTTACCGCACGCGATACTGTGGATGACCGCGTTAATGGACTCGATGCGGGCGCGGATGATTACCTCGTCAAGCCGTTCGCATTCAAAGAATTGCTCGCACGTTTGCGCGCCATGACCCGCCGAACTTCAGACTCTCCAAAAAGTACAACGCTTATTGTTGCCGACTTGACATTGGACACACTAACGCGCCGTATCAAACGCAGTGAAAAAAATATCGAACTTACATCCAAAGAATATGCGGTTTTGGAATGTCTTATGCGTGAGCCTGAACATATTCTTTCGCGAACACAAATTGCCGAGCACGTCTGGAATTATGATGTGTACAATCAATCGAATGTGGTGGATGTGTATATTAGAAACTTGCGACGTAAAATTGATGATGGTTTCGATGTCAAATTGATCCATACCGTGCGCGGCGCGGGATATCGCATTTCAGCGGAAAACGATAATGAAACGGATTAAAACTTTACGCGTTCGCTTCGCGTTTTGGACCTCCAGCCTGTTTCTGGCGATCCTGACATTTTTCAGCGCCTATGTTTATTTCAGCATGTCACGCAGTCTCTCCGCTGAGATCGATAATTCACTCAGTTTGAACGCATCACAAGTTGCGGCAGGGCTGAATATTGATAATGGAAAGTTGATCCTGTCCGACAGCCTGTCTGAAGACCCCGAGAATGCCGAACTACGCAAACGCGGATATACGATTCGAATTATCACACCAGCGGGTGAACCCATTCAACAGTTTGGTCCTTATCAGAATTTACCCGTTTCATTGAAAAAGTCGTTTGCCACCTATATTGACCCTGCCAGCCAAAAGGACGTTCGGGTGTACAGTGAACCTGTTTACGACAACAATCAATTGGTTGTGATCGTGCAAGTTGCTCAATCACTCGACGAGATACAGATCACACTCAAAAGGTTGCTGGTAACCCTGCTAGTGAGCGTTCCGATCCTTGTGGTCATTGCGGGAGTCAGCGGTTATTTTCTGGCGTCCCGCGCACTTGCCCCCATTGACCAGATCACATCGACCACCCGCCAAATCTCCGCAGAAGACCTTTCGGCGAGACTGAATATCCCCGTAACAGATGATGAAGTGGGCAGACTCACGCAAACCTTGAATGACATGTTGGAGCGCCTTGACGATTCATTCCTGCGTGAACGCCAGTTCACCAATGATGCCTCACATGAACTTCGCACGCCCCTTACCGCCATGCAAGCCATCCTTGGCATGATCCGCGAGAAGCGGCGCACTCCCAAGGAATACGAAGAAGCCCTCGATGACCTGAATGAGGAAACAGACCGATTAAGAACATTGGTTGAAAATCTCTTACGACTAGCACGTGGCGACAAACAGACAGGCAATTTGTTCGAAAAGGTTGATCTATCCATGCTGTTGAAAGATGTTGCGGATTCTCTGCGTCCATTG
Source organism: Chloroflexota bacterium (assembly GCA_040006635.1). Lineage (GTDB taxonomy): Bacteria > Chloroflexota > Anaerolineae > Anaerolineales > Villigracilaceae > Defluviilinea. Next base: position 8,579 of record JBDTWO010000092.1, on the reverse strand, counting down.
GCAGAGGCGAAGCAACTCTCTATACAAGACCAAATATCCGAAAACCTGAGCGTGTTGGGCGACAGCGATGATCTAATAAGATTGTTCGTTAATTTATTGGATAACGCCATTAAATATACTGAACATGGTGAAATACTTGTTATTGCAGAAAATGATGAAGAAAAAGGGGTTCTAATAAAAGTGTCGGATACAGGAATCGGTATTCGTCCTGAGCATATTCATCAAATTTTTGATCGCTTTTACCGTGTCGAAGAATCACGAACCCAGCCCGGTGTAGGTTTGGGACTTGCCATTGCAAAGGAAATTATTCAAAGCCATCATGGAACAATTGAAGCCCATAGCGCAATTGGTAATGGAACCACGTTCATATTACATTTTCCAGTAAATCATTAAATAACGTTCAGTCTATCTTTTTACCAAATTACTGATTGAGTAATATTGTTTATCAGAAAATAACCTTTACCATATCTTTATAGTCGCTTTACAGCCCCTTTATCTCGCAAAAGTAAACTGTGATCATAAAACAACACACAGAAGTGTGACCGGATCAAAGGAGATCACAGAAATGAACAAGACTTTACGAACAACTCTGACCATTATTGCAGTTCTCGCTCTGGCAGGCGTCGTTTTCTTCGCAGGAAGCATGTATGCCCGTGCCTATACATTCGGACCTTCCATGATGGGCGATTACGGTAACATCAATACCAATGCCTACGGTCCAGGCGAAATGATGGCTAACGGACGCAGCAATTATCAAATGGGTCTCGATATGATGGGCAACAGCGGGAACATGATGAACAGCTACGACTATTACAACACTAATGCCACACCTCTTACAATTGACCAGACGAAAACAGCTGCTGAAAAATACCTGGCGAACCTCAACAATTCTGACTTGAAGATTGCTGAGATCATGGTCTTCGACAACAACAGCTATGTTGTCATCAAGGAAACCAGCACAGGGACCGGCGCTTTCGAACTGCTCGTGGATCCTTCTTCACAGATCGCTTACCCCGAGCACGGTCCCAACATGATGTGGAATGTGAAGTATAGTGGACTGAACCATCAATATATGATGGGCGGCAATAGTAGAATGATGGGTGGTAACGGTGGGATGATGGGCAACACTGGCAATATGATGAGCGCTTGGGATACAACATCCCAAGCGAACGTCTCTGCCGAGATGACAGTTACACCTCAACAGGCAATCGAATTTGCTCAAAAATACATCGACACAAATATCCCTGGCGCAACTGCCGCCGCAGATCCAATTCAATTCTATGGCTACTACACCCTCGACTTTGAAAAAGACGGTAAAGTGACTGGGATGTTAAGCGTCAACGGCTACAGCGGACAGATCTTCCTGCACACGTGGCATGGGACGTTCATCGAAGAATCTGCAATTCAGTAATTAACCAACAATACAGGGCGGGCGCATCTGAGCAGAATCTATACGGAAAGAAGGCAGCACATTTTTCTTTACACTGCCCACTTCAAGATAAAAATAGTGGCGAGAAAATCTCGCCACTATTTTTATCTATTCTTGTTTTACGGTATCCAATTAGATAACACATTCACAACCAAATCCGGATTGTTTGAATCATTCGTCTTGAGATGAACGCCGAAGTTGTGGGGACCGTCCATGCCAGCGTGCATCATGAAAACACTCGACTCAACAATTGTACTCTCACCAGGTTTGAGGACCATCGAACCGATGGTCAAATCGGGAGGTCAGCATCCCTCCAGGACTTGGATGTAGGGTTTTTCCTTGAAACGCAAGGTACCGTCGCCGTTGTTGGTGACTCTGATAGCAAAGACCTTATTGACGCCGAACTTCACATCGCCATAATCGATCTTCTGTTGATCCACTGTAAGGGATGGCGCTCCACCTCCATCTCCACTACCCTGCCTGGCGAAAAAGAATGCAACGATGACCAACAGGACTCCGCCCAGCGCTACCAGCGCCCAGGGAAAACTTTTTTTCTGCTTCTGTTTCTTTTGTTTTTTGCTCATAGAGTCTCCTCAGTTTTGATATTCAAATTGGAATGAATAGAGATAAGCGATCAAATCCCAGATTTGTTCTTCGGTAAAAATCGATCCCCACATCGGCATGCCTGTGCCCATGCCGCCGCGCAGGATTTTCCCCTGCAACAAAGCTGGACTTGCATCAAGCATGCGTGTGGGATTCGTGAAATCTACTGGCGTTTGCATGGCCATATCCTGCGCACCTGACATCGTTTGCGCTGATGATTCGCCCGCGGCTTTCAAATCATCAGCAAAGACACCATCTCCCGCGCCATTCTCGCCATGACACGCCGCGCAATTTTGGGCGTAGAGTTGCTGTCCTTTGGCGAGGGATGCTTTGGTTGTGTTAGCTTGCCAGATGGATGCGACTACCTCCCAGCGTTGGGCATCGGTGAGTGTAGTGTAGTTCAAATCCTCAAATGCCTGAAAAGGGGAATGTGTACGGTAGTAATCAGTAGCTTGATGATTAGTAATTGATAATTGGGTGGTGAATTGTTGACCGCTGACCGCCGAAGGCTTATCCGTTGGAATGGATCGCGCATCGTGCGGAGCGTCAATGTCGAGGCCGAGAGTCACATATAGTGGAACAGAAGCAGGCTCAGAGTCCGATGGTGAACCGCTGACTTCAATCGTGCCGCGCATGCGCCAGTGATTGAGTCCACACCAGCGCGTGCAGAAGAATGTGTAAATCCCAGGCTTGTCAAAATTTAGAGTGACGTCGGAGACCTTGCCAGGCAGGACATCCACGCTTTGCATATCCATTTGACCGACAGAAAATCCATGAACAACATCGTCTGATGTGAGTTGCAAATGAAGGGGCTCGCCAACATTCGCTTTGATGATATCGGGACTCCAGCCGCCATTCTCGGCGATCTTTGCATGGATGAGCGGCGTGCGCGCCCAGACATAAAGCGGCGCCGCAATCGCTCCGACAACTGCCACCGTGATCAAAATACGGGAGAGGCGTTCCGGGCGTTTCATAGCAATAACCAGAACATCACCACAGTGACAATGAAGCAATAAATAATCACGGGGCCTGAAGATGCTTTCACTTCGTTCGCAGCTTTCTGTGCTGTGCGTGCTGACCAGATCAACCCGCCAACCAATGCCAGGGTTTGAGCAGGTGCAAGAATGGAAATGAGCATTGGTTGCCAGACGATATGAGCAGTGCCAAACAAATTCCAACCGAGACCCAGTGGGTCGGATAAGGCAGCAAGGATATATGAGGCGTTAGTTAGCACGAAGGATAAACTAAATGCGACCCAGAACATCAAACCAAGGGGAATCAGAGCAGTGGCGAGAGCAGCAAATCGTTGTTTTAGCGGAGGAGTGTTTTTTGTATTCAGGACACCAAGTGTGAAAAATCCAGGAAGAATGACGAAGACGATTGCAAGAAAAATGATGGCGTAGATAAACCATGCACTTGAGCCAACATTGTATGCGGCATCTTTGAACGCGCCCCACGGACCCAGCAGCACGCCTGCATAGATCATAGCAGACCCAAGCATGATGAAGGCTTTGAAAGCTTCATCTATTCTTGTGGACGGTTTGGCGAGGTCAGCAGAGAACGGGCGCAGGTTGACAGCGATGTTGTCGTGCGGGCAGGTGCGAATACATTCCATACACAAACCGCAATAGGTGTTCTTTGTAAGTCCGCCAGGGAACACATCCCACGGGCAACCATAACCTGCTTGCGAACCGTTGTAACAAGGCTTGCCCTCACACGCTACGCAGACCTGTTTGTCTTTGACGCGTAATTCGATGGGAGCTGCTTGGGAATACAAACCGATAAATCCACCAACAGGACAGAGATATCGGCAAAAGGCGCGACGTTCGAAGACTGTGCTTAATCCAATGGCGGCAAAGAGCATCGCAGCAAGGACAACACCCGTGATATGTGGAGTTGTAAGTAACACACTGCTAAAGAGCGCCAGAAGCAGAAATGAAATATTCTGCAGCCAGATGTTGCGAAATATCTTTGGCACGCGTAGGTTAAGCCATTTCGGTCTTTTCTCTGGCGGACTCAACACAGCGCCGCGTTGCAGCCATTCGCCAGGAAGCGGAATCGGGCAGACGGCACACCATCCACGCCCAAAGAACGGGACTGCAACCAGAATGAGGATTGCCCACCAGGCGATCCATACGAAGACGATGCTGAAGTTATGACTGCCAACAGGCGTGCCAATGAGGCCCGCGAGGATGGCAAAGATGTAGCCCACCAGCATAACGCTAAATACTGCTAATTGTGGGTAACGGCTCTTCAGGGCATTCTTTATAAAAGTGCTGCGGGTGAGTTCAATCTTAGCCATACTGAATTATGCTTTTTGTTTTGTTGAAGCTACCACGCCGACGATGGCAAGTGTTGCCAAACCAATGGAACGGAAGAACCAATTGTTGGAGCCGACTGTTAATTTCCCGATCATGAAAGGATGCATTGCGCCACAGGTGACGTTGCACCGAAAGCGGAAGGAACCTGGTTTGTTGGCGATAAAGGTCAAGGTCGCGGTCTGACCCGGGTCGGCTTCGATGGATACATCGTAGCCATCGATATACAGCCCATGAACTACATCGGTGCTGACAAGCTCAATGTTTACTTTGTCACCGGCATTCACTTTAAGCTCAGAGGGTGAATAGGCAAATTGTCGCGCATCCATCCGAAAGGCCCGCTCATGAGGCGTGACGGGTGGAACTGGCAGAGGCGCGAATGCCACTACCAGTCCAGCCATCACAAAGAGGAGAAGAGAGAAGCGCGGGTTCATAGGGTTAAGGAATGTTCGATTGTCCGTATTTGGCGTAGGTTGTATCTATGTAGGCTCTAGCGTCCTGTGGACTTTTTCCCTCTCGCACCATGCGCATGACATCCTGAGTAATATCCACACAGATGGAACAGCCGAGGGCATGATTATCAAAAGTGATCTTGCCTTTATCATCCACACCTGAAACGTAGCAGGAATAATTGGATGTATGTCCTATATTTCCGCAACCGCAATAGCAGGGAATATTCTTCATGACATCGGGGTTGGCTGCCGCAAATTGATAAGCAGTCTGCACAGTTGTTGGCGCGGATTTCACTTCAGAGGGCATTTGATCCATCGCAAGCATATGCAGCTCGCCCGGCTGACGTTGTGTAGAACAAGCAGAGATCGTGGTGGATAATAAAACCACGATGATCAAGAGCAATAAAAGTTTATGGGTCTTTGAAAACATATTGGGCCTCCGTGATCGGATAGCCCAATGGTAGCCTTACAATTCAATTGTCCCCAGCGCAGGATAGCGGGCAGGGATATGCGCCAAATGGCTTATGATGAATGTCATCTGATGCTTAAGATGAATTTACGATGCGACCACCTGCGCCTCGTAATTATGACGCCCATCGTTTCCAGCTTCTGCCACCGCCTGGATAAGCGCCGCGATGGGGACCTTCTTTTCATCGAAGTAAATTTCAGCCATTCTCATGTTTACCAGGACTTCGGCATCATATACTCCATCCAGCGAGATTAGGCTGTTGCGTACCCGTGCGGCGCAGTTCTGACAGCCCATGCCTGAAACGGAGAGCAGGATTCGGTCGGCATTCTGGATCACATGATCCAGTGCGGTCTTGTGGATCGGTTCGACGTGACAATTGCCGCTCATGATGATTTCCTCTCAATTCTGTTGCTTTATGGGATAGTGTTGGATCTTCCTTGCCTTCTCGCCCAATTCAGGCTTGGCATAGGTTTTTGGAGAACGTTCAAATTATTGATGGATGCTCAAATGGCATCTGCTGATGGAATTGATTCTATAGGGAGCATTTGGATTTCTAAAGAGCAAAACAACCCAAATCCTTTGTAAGCAATTCTGCCTATGCTCAAAAATAAAATCCCGATTTCACTGGCACTCGGGATTACTACGGATACCATTTTCCTAATCGTCCTCCAGCGGATGCTCCACCTCACCTGCCATAAAAGCATCAGGTTCCTGCTCAAAGACGCGCAAGCAGGCGCGGGTGCAGAAGAAAATCTGCTCGCCGCGAAAGCTTGCGCTGGGATATTTGGAGGGGTCTTTAATTTTTCCGCCGCAGGCAGTTTTGTATTCGGGCAATGTGGTGTTTTCGGTTTCGGTCAAAGTTCAATTTTCCTTGTGATGCGAATTGTAATAGATGTTCCATGTACCAAATGCGAGCACAGCCACCGCAACGCCAATCAATCCCGCGAGAAAGAGGGACGGCGATTCAAGTCCAAGCCAGTTCTTTCCAATCGACCAGAACAGAATGACCCCGATCAAAAATGCGGAGATATAGGAAATGGTGGACCAATTATGATATTCATTTTTCATGTTCTTGCCTTTCTTTATTCCACGATCAACTTGCCGCGTAACATACCCATCTGGCATTGGAAACCGAATTCACCAGCCTTATCAGGTGTGAATTCCAGCGTCACCTGTTCGCCTTCGGGCAGGTTCGCGTTTTGATTGAAATCGGGAAACAACACTTTCTCCGAACAGGACGCACTCTCCTGCCGCGTGAAAGTCAATCGAACGGGGCGTCCCGCCTTGACTACGATCACGTCAGGGGTGTAGCCGCCTTTTACGGTGATGGCAACTTCCTGCGCGCCTGATTCACTGACGGCTGCGCGAGTCTGCGCTTTGGGCGCGAACCAAAAATACCAGGCGATGAGGATTGTTAGAAGGATTCCAGAAAGAATCACAAAGATTTGTGGAATAGACATAGCATGCTCCTTATTTCGCGCTAAACTTTGGTTTGAAACCGCGCAGCCGATTGGCATTACCAACAACGGTAACAGATGAAAACGCCATCGCCGCACCTGCAATCATCGGGCTGAGCAGAATTCCAAAGAAGGGGAACAACAATCCCATTGCAATGGGAACGCCCAGCGCGTTGTAGAAAAATGCACCGACAAGATTTTGATAGATGTTGTTCATTGTGGCGCGGCTGACTTCGATGGCAGTGACCACGCCTTTGAGACTGCCTTTGATGAGTGTGATATCGGATGCTTCGATGGCAACGTCTGTGCCTGTGCCAATCGCGAGACCGACATCTGCCTGGGCGAGTGCTGGCGCATCGTTGATGCCGTCACCAACCATCGCGACTTTCTTGCCTTCGGCTTGGAGAAGGTGAATGTTATTTGCTTTGTCTTCAGGCAATACTTCTGCCAGCACACGTGTGACGCCAACCTTGCGCGCAATTGCTTCGGCGGTGCGGCGGTTATCGCCTGTGATCATCACCACTTCGATACCCATATCTTGCAAGACCTTAATCGCCTCTGCGGAATCTTCCTTGACCGTATCCGCCACTGCAATGATGCCAGCCGCTTTGCCATCCAACGCGATGAACATCGGGGTCTTGCCATCATCGGCAAGTGATTTGGATTGTTCTTCGAGTGAGCCCAGCGCGATATTTTCACGGTTCATCAACTTGAGATTGCCGATCAAGATGCTTTTTCCTTCAACTCTAGCCGAAACGCCGTGACCAGGAATTGCATCAAAGTCTTTGACTTCTACGAATTCCAATTTTTTCGCTTGAGCACCTTCCACGATTGCTTGTGCCAAAGGATGCTCGCTCACTTTCTCAACAGAAGCCGCCAACTTCAACAACTGATCACTATCCACTGATGACTGTTCACTGAGCACAACGTCTGTCAATTCAGGCTTCCCTTTCGTGATTGTGCCTGTCTTATCCAGCACCACGATTTGTATGCCGCGCGCAGTTTGCAATGCCTCACCAGAGCGGATGAGAATTCCATGCTCCGCGCCTTTGCCGATACCGACCATCAGACTCATCGGCGTGGCGAGTCCGAGCGCGCAAGGACAAGCAATAATCAGCACCGTCACACTTGTAACGAGCGCATAAATCAATTGTGGTTGTGGACCCACCACAAACCAGATGACAAATGTCCACACGGCAAGAATCATCACAACAGGCACGAAGTACCCAGAAACAGTATCCGCCAATCGAGCAATCGGCGCTTTGGAATTTTGCGCGTCCTGCACCATTTTGACGATCTGTGCGAGCGCGGTATCTTTGCCAACTTTCGTCGTGCGGAATTTAAATGCACCTGTCTTGTTGATCGTCGCGCCGATGACTTCATCGCCCATCTTTTTGGAGGCAGGCATTGACTCACCTGTCAGCATAGACTCATCTACGGCGGAACTGCCTTCGACGATGACACCGTCCACGGGCACTTTCTCACCAGGGCGCACTTGGATCACATCACCGACCAACACTTCTTCGATTGGCAAATCCATTTCCTTGCCATCGCGAATGACACGCGCGGTTTTGGCTTGCAAGCCCAATAACTTTTTGATCGCCGAACTGGATTGTCCCTTGGCACGTAATTCCAACGCCTGCCCTAAAACCACTAACGCGATGACCACTGAAACTACATCATAAAATGGTTCGGATGTTCCTTCGGGAAAAACGGATGGAAACAGAATCGCAAACGTTGAATATAACCACGCCGCTCCTGTGCCCAACGTGATCAGTGTGTTCATGTTTGCAGAACGATGTTTGAACGCCGCCCATGCGCCCGTGAAGAAGTCACTGCCAGACCAAGCCA
>JBDTWO010000091.1:0-18615 GCA_040006635.1 Chloroflexota bacterium | reverse complement strand
CCACCTACACCATGCCGAACCCCGAATTCAAAACTGACCGATTGCGGATCAAGTACACGTCACTTATCACCCCAGTTTCGGTGATCGATTATCACATCCAGACCGGCGAATGGGACGTCAAAAAAGTGGACGAGATTCCTAGCGGTTATGATGCCAGTCAATACGAATCAGTTCGCGCCTACGCAACGGCAGCAGATGGCACGCAAGTGCCCATGTCCATTGTGTATAAAAAGGGCATGCAGAAAGACGGCTCCAATCCCACGCTGTTATATGGGTACGGTTCCTATGGTTTCAGCATGGAAGCCGCTTTCAATGCAAGTCGCTTAAGCCTGTTGGATCGCGGCTTCGTCTATGTGATCGGACACATCCGCGGTGGTTCCGAGATGGGACGCGCCTGGTATGACAACGGCAAGATGCTCAACAAGAAAAACACCTTCACCGATTTCATCGCCTGCGCGGAACAACTCATCAAAGACGGCTACACCCGCAGAGACAAACTCGCCATCATGGGCGGCTCGGCAGGCGGATTATTGGTCGGCGCGTGCATGACGTTACGCCCGGACCTGTTCGGCGCCGTGATCTGCGACGTACCCTTCGTAGATGTGATCAACACGATGAGCGATGCGTCCATTCCGTTGACGACGCTTGAGTACGATCAGTGGGGGAATCCGGAGAATAAAGAATACTTTGATTACATCATGTCCTATTCGCCGTATGACAACGTCAAAGCGACAGAGTATCCGCACACCCTGATCACCACCGGGCTCAACGATCCGCGTGTGGCGTATTGGGAACCTGCCAAGTTCGCCGCCAAACTCCGCGAATTAAAAATGGACGACAACTTACTGCTCCTAAAAACCAACTTCGACGCCGGTCATGCCGGGGCATCGGGTCGCTATGATTATTTGAAGGAAATCGCCTTCAAGTATGCCTTCCTGATCGACCGGCTTAATGCAAAGCAATAAAAAGGTAACGGCATTCCTGATAAATAGGAATAATAACCTCGCAACAAGGGTAATTTTCCGCTTTCGAACGGACTTACTCAAAATTTGTCGTCTTATCTGCATAAGGAATTCACATATGAAAAGCGAAGAACTCAAATCCATCCAGACGCCCCTGAAAGAAAAATATCGCGAAACTCCCGAAGCTGCTTTTATTACCCTGAAAGCACAGGGGCGACTCAACGAAGGCATTACCTGCAAGATCGAAACCGGCAAAGCCATGGTCGAAGCTGGATTACATGCAGCCACTGGCGGCAACGGCTTGACGGTTTGCTCTGGCGATATGTTGCTTGAGGCTTTGGTGGCATGTGCTGGCGTGACCTTGAACGCAGTGGCAACATCCATTGGCGTGGAGTTGCGCGATGCAACCATCCGAGCAGAAGGGGATTTGGATTTCAGAGGCACGCTTGGAGTCTCGAAAGAAGCGCCGGTCGGATTCCAAAACATCCGCCTCTTCTTTGACCTGGATACGGATGCCAACGAGGAGCAGGTGGCTTCGCTGAAAAAATTAACCGAGCGTTATTGTGTAGTGTATCAAACGCTATCCCATCCACCGCAAATTGAAACGATCTATCAGGCGCATCATTAACATGGACATAGAATTCTGGATATCCATCGCAAAGAACGATTACGCCATCCCTGAAGGTCATACACTTACTAAGTTGACGAAAACACTGTTCGGGTATTTAGGCAACACAGACCCCGAACTGCGCGACGATATCGCGTATACCGTCTATGCCAACTGGCTCAAGCGCGAGATGTTCACCAAAGAGGAAGTCCACGCGCATGTGGACGACTTACTCGCAAATTTGGATAAAGGTATCGGCGGCACCGAATCAGACTCGGTTTTTCTGCGAACCTTCTCTGTCTTATTGCTGGCTGAAATCGTTCACAACGACAACAAGAAGCCTTTGCTTGAAAAGGATCAAGTCCAAGCCATTCTCGCAAAAGGACTGTGGTATCTCGACGTCGAAAAAGACCCGCGCGGACATATTCCCGTCAAAGGCTGGGCACACGCGTTGGCACACACAGCAGACTTGATGCTGGTGTTGGGGAAAAATCGCAACATCGAGAAAGATGACCTTGAAAATATCTTACAAGGCATCGCGAAGAAACTCATTCATTCCACCAATTGGACTTACATCCACGGCGAGGATGACCGTCTTGCCAATGCTGCTCTCACGATCCTTAATCGAAATCTGGTTACATCAGAATTTCTAAAACCCTGGCTCAAATCTTTTACCATGCCTGAGAAATCATGGAACGGCGCATATACGGATGAAGGTCAGTCAAAGGCATTTCACAACTCGCGGAACTTTTTGAGGAGTTTATCTGAAGCGATCCGCACAGCCGAGAATCTGTTGGAAAAAGAAGCCCTTGCAAAACTTGTTCATGATGCACTCGATAATTTGAAACCTTATTAGTTGTCATATAATCTAGCCATGGACTTCAAAGAGACTGTCAAAGCTGGTTACAACCAGATCGCCGATCGTTATCTCGCTGAGCGCACCGTTGACTCGGACGATGTCCGCTTGCTGGGAGATTTTATTGAGCTATTAGCCCCGCATGCCAAAGTACTAGATGCCGGATGCGGCGCGGGGATTCCAATCAGCAAGTTGCTGGCTGAACAGTTCGATGTGATCGGCGTGGATTTTTCAGAAGCGCAAGTTAAACTCGCCAAGCAGAACGTGCCTAACGCACAGTTTAGTTGTCGAGATATGACTCAACTGCACTTCCCCGAAAACTTCTTCGATGGCATCTGTTCCTACTACGCCATCATCCACATCCCGCGCGAAGAGCATCAAGCCCTGCTCGCCAATTTCCATTGGATGCTCAAAACAGGCGGCGTTGCCTTATTGTGTCTCGGCGCGGAGAATTTGATCGACGACATTGAAGAAGACTATCTCGGCACGCGCATGTATTGGAGTCACTACGACTCAACAGCATATCTCAAGATGCTCAAAGGAAATGGGTTTTCGATCATTTGGTCAAAATATATAAAGGACGGAAGCGCGGGTCATTTATTTGTATTGGCGCAGAAAAAATAATCAGCATGTCAGCCATTGAAGTCAACCAACTCCAAAAAACATTTCAGACCAAACGTAAAACCGTGGGACTGCGCGGCTCTATGCGCGCGCTCTTCAAGCCAGAATATAGTTCCATCGAAGCCGTGCGCAAACTCTCGTTTCAGATGGAGGCGGGTGAATTGCTCGGCTTCATTGGTCCAAACGGCGCGGGCAAATCCACCACCATCAAGATCCTCACCGGCATTCTGCATCCATCCGCAGGTGACGCGAAAGTGTTGGGTTTCGTCCCGTGGAAGGAACGTCAAAAACTTGCGTATCACATCGGCACGGTCTTCGGTCAACGCCCGCAGTTGTGGTACCACCTCCCCGCCATCGACACGTTCATGCTGTTCGGAAAAATTTACGAGATGGACGACCGCGAGACAAAAAAACGGATCGCGTTTCTCGCGGAAGCTTTTGAGATGCAGGATTTGCTGGAGACGCCCGTCCGCAAACTTTCACTCGGACAGCGGATGCGCTGTGAAGTTGCCGCCTCGCTCCTCCATCGCCCGAAGTTGCTGCTGCTCGATGAGCCGTCTATTGGCTTGGACGTGGTCGCCAAGCAGCACATCCGGGATGCGATCCGCAGAATGGCGCAGGAGGAGAATGTCGGCGTCTTGCTGACCTCGCATGATGCGGGTGATCTTGAGGCGCTGTGTCGCCGCGTGATCATCATCAACCACGGACAGATCGTCTACGAAGATAAAGTTTCAAATCTCAAACGCAAATTCCTCACGCGTAAAATGGTGGAGGTGCGGTACGCCGAAGAAGTATCCAAAGACTTTTCGATCAACGGTGTTGAAATCCTGAAGATCGGTCACTACGGCGTCAAACTTCGCTTCGATACCACCAAGACCTCTGTGGATGCAGTCATGTCGCACTTATCCGAGGCAGGTGAACTCGTAGACATCACCGTCTCCGACCCGCCGCTGGAAGATGTGATTGCGAAGATTTACGAACAAGCGCGCGAAACTGAGGTTAAATAAGATTAAACACAAAGGGCACTAAGCACACAAAGGTTGGACGAGTAATGAGCGAACAGCCTTTCACCAGATTTCCCTTCGTGCTCTTTGTGTCCTTAGTGGTAAAAAAGAAAAATGAAATCCTTCAAAAAATACTGGTCCATCTTTCAAATCACGCTCCTCAACTCGCTCGCCTACCCCGGCGAACTGGTTGGACGCAGCCTGCTGATCGTCCCTTTCATGTGGATCTTTTATCAACTGTGGAAAGTCACCTTCCAGGCGGCAGGCATAGACACGATCAACAGCATGACGCTGTATAGCACGATGTGGTATTTGATGATGGCAGAGACTATCGAGCTCAGCCGTCCGCAGTTAGCGCGCACGATCTCTGAAAATGTGAAAGACGGCTCGATCGCCTATATCCTCAATAAGCCGTATAGTTTTCTCCTTTATCAATTCAGCAATTCGATGGGCGAGACCATCTTCCGCGCGCTCACGAACGCTTTGTTGGGCAGTGCCATGGTCTGGTGGTTGGTTGGTCCGCCGCCCGCACCTTCAGGCTGGATCTTCGCGATCGTTGCACTGCTTGGAACCTGGGTCTTGAATTTTTGCATCACCTGTCTGATCGGCCTCTCCGCATTCTTAGTGGAAGATGTTTCGCCCTATATGTGGATTTACCAGAAACTAGTTTTTATTCTCGGCGGCTTCATCATCCCGCTTAGCTTTTATCCGCCTTGGTTACAAACCATTGCCAAAGCCCTGCCATTTGCCGCGATGATCTACGGACCATCACAATTATTTATCGCGCCTTCGCTTGAATTGTTTGCTAATGTATTGATGATGCAGTTTATATGGATCGCCATCCTGGGTTCAACGCTCGTATTTTCCTACAACCGCGGTATAGCGTATCTGACGGTGAATGGAGGCTGATGATGAAAGAACTCAAATTCCTCCTCGCTGTCTGGCAAGCCAACCTGCTCTCCGTCATGGAGTACCGCGTCTCGTTCCTTACCCAGGTCATCGGCATGATGCTCAACGACTTCATGTACTTCGCCATCTGGATCATTTTCTTTGACCGCTTCAAAGATGTGCGCGGCTGGGGCGTCGGCGATATGTACATCACCTACGGTGTGCTCGCCAGCGCCTTTGGTCTGGTCTCGTTATTATTCGGCAATACGTTCATGCTCAGTGACATCATCAACACAGGACGGCTCGATTACTATCTCTCACTGCCGCGCCCGGTTTTGCTCCACACGGTTTCGAGCCGCATGGTCTCCAGCGGCATGGGCGACTTCGCCTACGGCTTCATCAGTTATGCACTATCGGGTCAATCCACCTGGGACGGTTTCTTACGCTTCATTCTTGCAACGCTTTTGGCGGCTGTCGTTTTTGCGTCTTTCCTTATTCTTGTGCAAAGCCTGGCGTTCTGGTTCGGCATGCTCTCCGGTCTGACCAATCTCATGGTCAACGCCATGATCACCTTTGGAATTTACCCCACCACATTATTTGATAGCTACGCAAAACTAATTCTATTCACGGTCATCCCCGCCGCATTGGTCGGCGCGCTCCCCGCCGAATTCATCACTCAATTCAGCTGGGGTAGTTTAGCGAAGCTATTCGCAGGCGCAGTCATTTTTCTGTTTTTAGCAATAACACTTTTCTACACAGGCCTCAAACGTTACGAATCCGGCAGTGCGATTCAAGTGGAGGTGTAGCACGAGATAATATCTCGCGCTACGGAGAAAACTATGGGACTCAAAGAAGAATTAGCTCAGCAGATGGAAAGCACGCGTCAGAACTTTCATCACTTATTGGATTCTATCCCCGAAGCCTTATACGTTCATCCCAGCGACAACCCCGCGTGGACAATTGGCGACGTGCTCTATCACATCACCCTCGGTCCGCCTGCGATTCGTGTCGAGGTGTGGATGATCCGCCATGCATCCTGGCTATTCAAATATTTCTTGAACGACACCACTTCGAAAATATTCAACTGGGGCAACGCCCTCTTCGCCCAGCAACCCAAACGAATCACGCGTCAGAGTTTGATCAAGGCGTATGAGGCGGGGCACGCAGGCTTGATGTCCAGATTGAGGCGGGTGCGTGAAGCGGACTTCGAGAAATCGGTCATCTATCCCGAGTCCTTTGTATCCGAATTGGCAGGTGTAGTCACCATCGAACGCTTATTCCGTTATGTGACGTTGCACTTTGATGTGCATGCAAAACAGATCAAAGTAGCGCGAGATTAATCTCGCGCTACCCATTACGCCGACGCGCCTGAGTAATTTCGCAAGCCCAACAACCAGATCCCACGTGATAGCAACATAAATAACACCATCAACCCAAATGCGAATAACATAGTTTCGGGGGTGAGACGATTCGTCATCGCCTCGGCAGGGACGGTTACTGCGAAAGCAACGGGCATAAGGAAGGTCATGCCGGTACGCAGCCAATCGGGATAAATGCTTACGGGCCAGCGCCCCGCCGCGAAGAGACCTTGAAAGAGTTCGATGATATCGCTCACACGGATGACCCAGAACGCAATGGACGTGACCATCAGCCACACACAATACAACATGACCGCACCCATGATCAACGCGACAAGAAAAGCGACAGCTTGCAAGACACCCATGACTTCGTGAAGTTGGGTTACAGCAATGCCAAGAATGACAAAGCCCACAACTACATCAGTCAATTGCCAAAAACGGAATTCGCGCACACTGACGAGGGTTTGCGTATCGGCGGGTTTGGTGAGTGCAAAGTCGAGCGTGCCGTTGAGCACGTCGTTCATCAAGCGTTCCATGTTCGGTTGGATTGCCGAACGGATAATGCCACCCATCAGAATATGGACACCCATCACCGCCAGCAACTCCGATTGTGACCAGCCTGCCAAATTATTGACCTGTCCGAAGACCAGCGACAAACCGATTAAGCCCGTTCCCACCGAAATGGCGGCTTGGAGTAGCTGAATAAAAAAGTTGACGCGATATTGCAGTTCGTTCATGACACCGATGCGTAGGTAGGTCAACGCAAGTTTGAAAGGATTCATTTTTGATTTTCCTATTTATATTCTGGATTTGCGGACAGCAAGCTGTCCGACTCCAGAGTGCGTGCTATCCGCCGACAGCTGAGAATTGTTTGATCGCGGAGCGCCAGACTAAACTGAGAAAAGAGGCGCCGATGGTTATCCATAGAACCTGCATACCAACGCCCGTCCAAAGTTCGCGTGTGGACATATTGCCCACGAGAGCATCGATCGGGAAATAGAAAGTCCATTTGAAAGGCAGATAATTGGATAGGTTTTGCACCCACTGCGGCATGAGCGTCATGGGCACGAGGCGACCGGAAAGGATCAGCTCGAGACCAAAATACAACTCGAAGATAGCACTGACGCGGGTCGTCCAAAATGTGATCATGCCCAACAATGAGAGCAGCATCGTGCGGATGAGAAATGCGCCCCAGATCGCAATGAAGAAGACCAAGCCTTTCATCGCAGTGAATTCAATCGTCGGTTTGAAGATCCAGGTGAGCAGAATGGCAAGCGGAAGCCAAAGCAGAATGACGACAACCTTCCAGCCGGAGAAGTAAGCAATATCGCTGAAGATGGGATGGATCGGACGCATCAACTCCATCGAAAGACTGCCTTCGCGAATACGCCCTTCCCAACCAAACGGGGTGAAGACGATATTCATGTTGCGGACAAGCGTCCACACGATGTAATAGGCGGCGAAAGCGCCAGCAGTATATCCGCCCACGCTGCCGCCGACCTGCTCGGCAATCGTTGACCACACAACCAGATAGATCACCGGCTCGGCGATCATGCCGATCATATAAAAATAAATGGCAACTTGATATTGAATCTGACTCAGGATGGAGATGCGGGCGGCGGCGATGAAATATTCGAAATACCGCTTCATGCTTCCGCCTTTTGTGAAAAGACCTGATCGATCACGTCATCTATGGGCGCGTCTTCCACAGTGAGGTCGTCCACTTGGAAATCAGAGAGCAGTCTCGCAGTCACTTGCGAGGTTTGCGCTTTAGGCACGCGCAGAGTGATGCGTCCATCTTCTTTACTGACCACTTCGCCATACTTCGATAAATCCGTATCGGGATTAGGGAGTGTAAGAGTCAAAGTTTTGTAAGATGAGAACTGACTGACGAGTGTGCTCAAATCACCGTCGAACAGAATCCGTCCGTGATGAATGACGATGACGCGTTTGCAGAGGGCTTCGACATCCGCCATGTAGTGACTGGTAAGCAGGACGGTGGCGTTGTAGCGTTTGTTGTATTCTGCCACGAACGTGCGGATGCGCCGCTGCATGGTCACGTCCAAGCCGATGGTGGGCTCGTCGAGGAATAGAACTTTGGGACGGTGTAGCAACGCGGCAACAAACTCCATTTTCATGCGCTCGCCGAGAGATAGGTTGCGGACCGGCTTGTTGACCAGATCCTTCAGATCCAATAATTCTATGAACTCGTCACGCGTGCGTTTGAATTGATCCACAGGGATGCCGTAGACAGCTCGCTGTAAATCAAATGAATCGAGGGCGGGCAGATCCCAGGTCAGTTGGTTGCGGTTGCCCATCACCAGTGTGACTTGCCGCAGGTAATCATGTGAGCGGTGGCGCGGTTCATATCCCAGCACACTGACCTCGCCGGAGGTGGGATGTAAAAGTCCGCTCATCATTTTGAGCGAAGTCGTCTTTCCAGCACCGTTCGGACCGAGAAAACCGACCACTTCTCCGGGTTCAATGTTGAACGAAATCCCATCTACGGCTTTGACGGTGCGATATTTCCGTTTGAACAAGCTGGTGACAGCGGCTTTGAGTCCGCCTTCGCGTTCAGGGACCTGGTAATGCTTGGCTAATTGCGAAATTGTGATAACGGAAGACACAGTATGCTCCTAAAGTTGGTTTTCAGCCCCTCAAAATCGTTCACTCCCCATTAAAACACAATAGAACGAGAAACGATACATTCGTTTTCTGGTATAATCCCGGCTCGTGACTGGTCCTGCCTTACGGTTTCGGCTGTTGGCATGGAGACCTGCAAAGTGCGGTGCAATTCCGCCAATATCTCAAAGAAAGGAAGCAAACGTCATGCCTTTACAGAAGGAAACCAAGACCAAACTGATCACGGATTTCCACCGCCATGATACCGACACTGGCTCACCCGAAGTCCAGGTCGCGATTTTGACCGGTCGTATCTCACAGTTGACCGAGCACCTGCGTGCCAACAAACAAGATCAGTCTTGCCGACGCGGATTACTCAAGATGGTCGGGCAACGCCGCCGCTTGTTGACTTATTTACGACAAGCCAATTACAAGCGTTATCTGGCTGTTACCGAAAGTTTGAACCTGCGCCACAAGTAAGTGAATTTTGTAGGGGCGGAGCAATGCTCCGCCCCTACGCGTATCAATCCGCAGTCAGGAATTGAACAGCGCGAATAACCGTAGTGACGGTTTTAACCGTCCGTTACAAACGACTAAAGTCGTTACTACGAATGTTGTTCCCACTTTTCAGTCCCTGACCAATGGCGGAAAATTTGTAGGGGCGAGGTCATCTCGCCCAATGTTGGATAACAACAAGGGCGGGGAGACCCCGCCTCTACATACAACAACAGGAGACAATTGAATATGAAACCCGAATCAAAGAAATACTCAGCCACGATTGGGAACAACGTCGTCACGTTCGAGACCGGCAAACTGGCTGGTCAGGCTGGCGGCGCGGTGACCTTTGGCACGCCTGAATCGATCGTCTTTGCGGCAGCCACCATGGGCGGTATACGCGAGAACATTGATTTCTTCCCGCTTTCCGTGGAATACGAAGAGCGCATGTACGCTGGCGGCAAAATTCCCGGCTCGTTCTTCCGTCGTGAAGGCCGCCCCGGCACCGAAGCCATTCTCGTGGCGCGCCTCACCGACCGCCCTTTGCGCCCGCTCTTTCAAGACGGCATGCGCAACGAAGTGCAAGTCATTATGTTCTCGCTTTCCTCCGACGGCATCAATCCGTTGGATGTGCTCGCGATCAACGCCGCCTCGGCTGCGATCATGATCTCAGATATTCCCTGGGGTGGTCCGGTTGGCGCTGTGCGTGTGGGACGCGTGAACGGCGAGTTCATCGTCAACCCAACCTATGCTGAGATCGAAGCGGGCGATCTTGACCTGCGTATCGCCGGTACACGCGATGCGATCCTCATGGTCGAATGCGGTGCAAACGAGATCCCTGAAGATGTCATGGTCGCCGCGCTTGAACTCGGTCACAAATCCATTCAGCCGTTGATCGACCTGCAATTCCAAATGCAAGCCGAAGTCGGCAAGCCCAAACGCGAAGTCAAACTCGCCATCCCCGATGCTGACATCCGCAAGAAGGTGTTTGATAAAGTCAGTGGACCGATGAACGAACTGCTCGAAAAACCCTTGAGCAAAAATGAATTCTACGGCGGGATGACGACTCTCAAAGACGCCGTCGTCGCCGAACTCTGCACCGTGCCGGATGGCGGAAACGCTTCAGACTACCCCGCGCTGGCTGCCGTCCGAGAAGCCTTTGATCAGGCTGAAATGGACATCGTGCGCGAACGCATTTTGAGTCAGGGCAAACGTCCCGATGGACGCACGCCGACCGACATCCGTCCCATTTGGTGCGAAGTTGGTTTATCCCCGCGCGCGCATGGCTCCGGCTTGTTCACCCGTGGTGAGACTCAGATCTTGTCCGTTGCGACACTTGCCACATTGGGCGAGGCGCAGGAACTCGATGGACTCAGTCCAGTCCATGAAAAACGCTATCTGCATCACTACAACTTCCCGCCCTACTCTACCGGCGAGGCAAAAATGCTTCGAGGCCAGAGCAGGCGCGAGGTCGGGCATGGAGCGTTGGCTGAGCGCGCATTGATACCGGTTCTACCCGTGTCCGCATCCTTCCCATATACCATCCGCGTCGTATCCGAAGCGTTGTCATCCAATGGTTCCACTTCGATGGGCTCGGTCTGCGGTTCGACCCTCGCATTGATGGATGCCGGTGTGCCGATCAAGGCACCCGTCTCCGGCGTGGCAATGGGACTCATCACGGATGCTACCGGTAGCCGCTATCAAATTCTCACCGACATTCAAGGCACCGAAGATCACCTCGGCGACATGGACTTCAAAGTCGCTGGCACCGCGGCAGGCATCACCGCTTTGCAAATGGACATCAAGATCAGCGGCTTGAGCACACAGATGATGAAGGAAGCGTTGGAACAGGCGAAGTCGGCGCGCGCATTCATTTTGGGCAAGATGCTCGAAGTGCTGGCTGAATCACGCGCAGAATTAAAGCCGCATGCGCCGCGCATCATCACCGTGAAGATCCCGGTCGATAAGATCGGTGCATTGATCGGACCGGGCGGCAAGAACATCCGCGCGTTGCAGGAAGAGACCGGCGTCAAGATCGATATCGAAGAAGACGGCACAGTCTATATCGCATCCTCGGATGCGGCCGCCGCCAAGATCGCACAGGAACGTATCGCTGGTCTCGGTGAGAACGCCGTGATCGGAAACATCTACACCGGGCAGGTTGTGCGCATCGCAGACTTCGGCGCATTCGTGCAAATTCTCCCCGGCATGGACGGACTCGTCCACATCTCACAACTGGCTTCTGAACGTGTGAATAAAGTGGAAGACGTGGTCAACATGGGCGACGAGATCACCGTGATGGTGACCGACATCGACGGACAAGGCAAGATTCGTTTGTCACGCCAGGCTGTGCTCGAAGGCTGGACCGCTGAAGAAGCGCGCGCGAAAGATGGTCCGCGCAAGCCAAGTGGTGGCGGAAATCGCAACGGCGGCGACCGTGGTGGAAATCGCGGCGGCGATCGAGGCGGAAACCGTGGCGGTGGTGGTGGCGATAGAGGCGGAAGAAGATAGAGTGTAATACCAGACTTCCGAAGTCTCTGAGACTTCGGAAGTCTTTTTATATAGCGGACGGAGCGCAAGTGGCTCCGTCCGTTTTTTTACTCGAGAGAGGTTGGGCGTATAATGATGTATAAATAATAGTTAGCTGGCTTTGCTCTAAGGATTGAGAGACTCCAAAAAACTATACAGAAATCAATAAAGTTGAAGGGTGAAAATGTATAAGCGGAAAATTAGGTCTTTCGTAAGATTTGTAATAGCAGGGTTGGTCTTTCTTTTCTCGTCTTGTGCCGTTGCAAAGCCAACTGAAATTCCTGTTGAATCATTTGAATCACTTTCCTATCAACCAATTCCGACCAACATGCCGGAGATTTCGGCAATTGAGGGAAATGCTGAAATCAAGCTTCCTCCAAGCGCGCACGAAATTCATGCCTATACTACAGGTATGCGTGACATCTTCATTATGGTTCGCTTTTCGATGAACTCAAGTGAATTGCCGGAATTCATAAAGAGTACATTATGCGATCAACCGTTGGCTAGATCTACGACACTACAAGAATCGGCGGGGAACAATTTTGATTGGTGGGTCCCAGAGCAAGCCCAGTATGCAGAAGAATGTTCTGGAGAGAAAGAGCACTCACATCAACAAATCCTTATTGATATGAGTGACAAAGACGTGTATATTATCTATGTGAGTACTGGTACAAATTAAGAAAGAGTTGAAATTCCTATGATAAAAACGCCAGCTAACACAGCGTTCTAAGAAACAGACCAACACGCCAAGGAGACTGATTGAAATGGGAGATATTCTGTTCTGGCTGATCGAACTAGTCTTGAAGGCAATTTTTCATCAATCCCGCAATGCTGCGAAAACAACCCAGTCCATGAATCAGCAACCGCTCGCGTCAAAGGAAGAATCGCTTCACAGGTCTAAGCCTCAAGAGATCGATGTGTGGGAAGAATATCGAAAGAAGCAGGATGCGCTCCACCGCGCACATGAAACGAAGAGACCCAAGTAGTAGCTCTCTTCCGCAGCTCACCTGCTCTCAGGCAGAGTCCACGCCCACCTGATTGTCAACTAGCGCAGCGGTATCCAAACACACATCACTACAACCATTATGAAAAACATATGAAACCGCAAATAAAACTAGCCACAGCCAAGACGCCAGATGGCGGGGAGATGGAACTTTATCAGCATGACCGGGATTTTTTGATCAAGGTCAATGGTCAGGGATTAATGAATAGCCGCCGACATGAGTCGGAACTGGAATTGGCGCGGCTGGGGTGCGCGCATTTGTCCACGCACGAGTCGCCCCGGGTACTGATCGGCGGATTGGGTATGGGCTATACCTTACGCCAAACGCTGGATATGCTCGCTCCCAACGCAACTGTGGTCGTAAGCGAACTGTTGAGCGCTGTCGCCGATTGGAACCGCGAATATCTAAAAGGACTCAACGGTCAGCCATTGGACGACAAACGCACACAGCTCATCATTGGTAATATCTTCCCACTGATCGCGCGCTCAACTAATCAGTTCGATGCGATCTTACTGGACGTCGATAATGGTCCCAGTGCAGTAACTGATTCAGGCAATCAACGCCTATACAGTCCGGCTGGCATTCAAGCCTGTCGCCGCGCGCTCCGCAAACCGGGAAGTCTGGCAATCTGGTCGTCTGAGCCGAGTAAAGCTTTCGAGCAGCTCCTAACGAATTGCGGATTCCATGTGCGGCGCTACAAGAGCAAAGCCCACAAGAGCGGCAATTCAAAGCCGCTTTATATCTGGGTCGCGGCAGAGAATGAGGCGATCCTGCCTCCCGGTGGTGGCGAGCCGGAATTATCAAACAAGAAAAAGCTGAGGAGCAATCGCCAATAAGCTCGATGTAAAATCCTAAGACAGTTGGCTAATGTATGGGAGGAATATCGAAAGAAGCAGGATGCGCTCCACCGCGCACGTAAAACGGAGAGACCCAAATCGTATTCCCTCTTCCATGACATCCTCCGCACCTTTTGGTCAATGTCACCCAACTAAAACAGGTTTATACTACGTCCAAGTACGCCGCTTTGCGGCAATTCTGCTTTGAGCAGAGTCCAAACGTTTTATCGGTTTTCTATGAAAGGATGAGTACAACATGTTGAAACTAAATTCCGTAATGATCGGCACAAAACAAGCCCAAGCCATGGCAACTTTCTATGAAAAGGTCTTTGGCAAGCCAGCGGACGTGGTCGATGCGGGCAGCGGCTATTATGGCTGGGAGGTCGGGGGCGCATATCTATCCCTGTTGGAACATTCTGAAATGGGCGGCAATACCAAGGATCCCGGGCGGGTCATGTTCAATTTTGAGACCGCGCAGGTCAAAGAAGAGTTTGAGCGCATCAAGTCACTGGGCGGCATGGCTGTCCATGAACCTTATGAATTGGGAAGTGGCTGGATCGCAACCCTCGCGGACCCGGATGGGAACTACTTCCAATTGATCACGCCGATGTAAGAGTGATTGCTGATTAATCAAATAGAGAAAAAATTCAAGGAGGTTCGCTATGAGTCCCATTCCTAACCTTGATGCATTAGATGCCAACGAGCAGGGACGGCTGACCCTAGCTCAGGCTATCGGCTTAATCCCGATGATCGTGATCGGGGCGATCCTTTTTCTGGTCGGCGCTTTCATCTCAGGTGGAATCATCTACGGCTTAATCAGCCATACCTTTAAGGGCAGTCTGCTGGCGGCTGTGATCGTCGGAGGCAGCACATCGCTAGCTTTGTTCTGGGTTGCATATATGGTCGGTGGCACGCGGCTGATCGACATAGTACTCGGACAGGTACGTCACATTGATGGCCAAGGCGTGAGGTACACCGGCAGAGGTTCGCGCGGTGGAGGCGTAATTTATTATTATGGAGTTGGCAAACAAGACTTTCAAATAATCTCGGGAAAAACCTGGAGAGCCTTACCTGAGTCCGTGATGGTGCGCGGCTATTACACTCCGCTCAGCAAGTCGTTGGTAAACGTTAAACACTTCTACTCCAAATCAACCTAACCACAATGAAGTGCTCGGCGTTTATAGTGAACATTCTGAAGAATATAGCCATTGGTTATAGGAGTAAAGTAATGAAACCTAGACACTGGATTAATCTACTTGTAGTTGGGATTACTGCGGGATTGCTAACATATCTCACTCTACAATGGGCGATTACATCGTATGTCGAGCCAACTTGCAAGAGCTATGCAGAATCAAAAGGTTTGACCTATTCAGGATATATTCCCCTGGACCCAAGCATCAACGCTTCACATAGTGTGTACGAGGGCGACTGTAAGCTGCACACCGCAAATGGCGAAGAGCAGACGGTCAGCCTGGTCAAAGCAAGCGGCACACGTTATGGCGCTCCGTTGCTTGTGAGTCTCGCCCTGAGCTGGCATTTGGTATTCGGCGCGAGTTTCGTTGTTGTGGCGCTTATCCTTGCCATGTTCATCCGTGTGTTCACGGGGAAACCGGCTTCATGATCGCTCGCCGCCGTCTTTGGAAAATGGTGTAATACCATTGAATAACGCCCAAACCTTTTCACAAGCTTCTGACCAATACGCTAAACACCGACCGCAATATCCTGACGAACTATTTTCCTATCTAAGCGAAATCGCTGCCGAACATGGCTCCGCCTGGGATTGCGCCACCGGCAACGGTCAAGCCGCGGTTTCCTGTGCCAAATATTTTGCGCATGTCGAAGCCACCGACCTCAGCGCGGAACAGATCGAGCACGGCATCCTTCATCCGAAGGTACGTTATAGCGTCTCGCCTGCTGAACACACATCATTCGCTGATCATTCTTTTGATTTAATCACCGTCGCAACCGCGGTCCACTGGTTCGATCAGGAGCAGTTCTTTCGAGAGGTTGACCGCGTCCTAAAGCCACAGGGAATTTTAGCCATCTGGAGCTACGGCTTCTTCACCATCGAAACCGAGATCGATGCACTCATCGACCATGAATTACTAAAACCCATTGATCCATTCTGGGCAGATGGCAACCGTCAGATTTTCAACGGCTATCGCGATCTCGCACTGCCATTTGATGAAATCCACGAGACACCCAAATTTTTCATGCAAGTCGAATGGACACTGGGACAACTCTCTGCCTACCTGCGGACATGGTCTGCCGTCAAACGCTTCACACTCGAACTTGGGGTTGATCCAGTTACAAAAATTCAATCCAAGCTGAAAGCGATTTGGCGCGAGCCAGATACGAGCAAAGCTGTAACAATGCCTTTGTATTTGAGAGTGAGCATGAAAAGATAATATGTCTAATATGATCATCACCAACATCGACCAGATCACCAGCACATGGCTGACATCCACCCTCTCCAAAAGCGGAGCTTTGACTCACGGCTTGGTCACATCATTCGCCTTGGATGCCGGAAAGGGAAACTGGTCTACAAACGGGAGTTTGACTGTAACGTATTCTGCTGACGCACAGGGAAGTTTGCCTCAACATCTTTTTCTGAAAATGGCGAATACGAACCTGGGTAACGGTGAGTCATTCGACGATTCGGAAGTCACGTATTACACCCGCGATTACGTGGATGTGCCGAACGCTCCATTGTTACGGTGTTACGATGCGGCATATTCTGCAGAACTCAAACGCTATCATCTTCTATTGGACTACGTCTCTGAAACGCACATCATGGCAGCAGATAAGGAAAATACGCTTGAATATGGGCTTGCCCTCGCCGAGGGACTGGCGATCCTTCATGCGCGTTGGTAGGGCGAAAAGGGCCTCGCTGAGGCGGGTGTATCCATGCACACTTCGGCACACATTCAAACCTTTGTGGATATCGCCGAGCCGGGCGTGGGGCATATCGTGAGTCGATTCTCCTCGGAACTGAAACAGCCTTGGGTGAGTCTGATGCGCGAGTTGTTCGCTAAACATCCGCAAGCCATGCTCCAACGGATTCAAGATCCGAATCGCTTTACACTCATCCACGGCGACCCCGGCGAACAAAACATACTGGTCCCACGGGTTGGTGACCGCCCCATCTACATCATTGACCGCCAGCCCTTCAACTGGAGTCTCACCACATGGCTGGGCGTGTATGATATTGCATATGCCGTTGTGCTGGATTGGGATGTGGAACTTCGCAGGCAATGTGAAATTCCGATCCTTAGGCATTATCACGAGACCCTGATTCAAAACGGTGTGACAAATTACACCTGGGAACAACTCTATAACGATTACCGCTTGTGTGTGACAATATGCGTGTACATCGCCACCGAATATTGTCGTGGCGGCATCAATGAACGCTGGATACATGTCTGGCTGCTGATGCTTCAAAGATCGCTAACCGCTTGCGATGATCTGAATTGCAGTCAACTTTGGGGCTGATCAAAACTGATCACCGATCACTGATAACTCCTTAACTTCACATCTCCATCTCTCTTCGTGTTAAACTTCCCCTACATGCGAAAACTCATCGACACCCTCAGAAACACCTACAACGAATATCCGCGCCAATACTGGCTGATGATCAACGGCGTCATCATCAGCACGGCGGGCGGCAGTATGATCTGGCCCTTCCTCTTGATCTACGCCAGCGGAAAATTACACCTGCCGCTCAGCACCGTTGCCACACTCATCTCGGTCAACGCTGGAACCGGACTCATCTCATCATTCATCGCCGGTTCCCTCACCGATAAGATCGGACGCAAAGCTGTGATGGTCTTCAGCCTGGCTGCCGTTGGCGTTGCCTACTATTTGATGGTCTTTGCGCAAACCTATTGGCACTTTGTCGGGCTCATGGTTATGATCGGCATTTCGAATCCTCTGTATCAAGTGGGCGCCGACGCCATGCTCGCCGATATGATTTCCTCCGCAAAGCGGACCGACGCCTACGCCATCAACCGCATCGCCAACAATGCCGCCTTTGCCCTCGGTCCAGCAGTTGGAGGGTTCCTCGCCACGCGCTCCTACAACCTCGCCTTCTACGGCGCGGCATTGGGCTTCATCACCTATAGCCTGCTCATGATCTTTCAAGCGCAAGAAACTCTGCATCTCGCCCAAAGCGAAATTTTAAAAACCCCAATAAACATTACCAACCAAAATAACGGTTACGCCCGCGTCTTTCAAGACAAACGCTTCATAACCATCACCGCCCTCATCAGCCTCGGCTTGATCGCCCCAACTCTTATTTGGATACTCATGGCAGTTTATGCCAAAACAAATTACGGGGTCCCCGAAGGTTTATATGGCTGGATCCCCACCACCAACGCGCTGATGTGCGTCTTCGTCCAATACTTTGTCACGCGCCTCACCCGCAAACACAAAACCCTGCCCGTCATTGGCGTCGGCATGCTTATTTACGCCATCGGCGCTGGCAGTGTCGCTCTCATGACCGGCTTCTGGGGTTTCTGGCTCAGCATGGTCATCCTCACCTTCGGCGAGCTTACCCTCGTGCCGGTTGCCAGCAAATACGTAGCCGATACCGCCCCCGCCGATCTGCGCGGTCGCTACATGTCCATCTACTGGCTGGGCTGGGGTCTTGCCCGCACCATCTCCCCCATCTTCGGCGGCTTTCTCAACGACAACATTTCCCCTCACGCCATTTGGATCGGAGGACTCATCGTCGGGCTGATCAGCGTCTCGGGCATTTTCCTCTTCAATCACCTTTCCTCACCTCAAACAGCGCCTCAAACTTCAATTTGAGCCTGCCTCTGTTTCGATCAGCTT
>JBDTWO010000090.1:0-18622 GCA_040006635.1 Chloroflexota bacterium | reverse complement strand
GGGGTTCCATGGTGAGATAAACAAGGGGAATTTCAAGATCAAATTTCGAACTATTTATCCAACTTCTGTTTTCACCAACTTCAGAAACCGCCCAGATAATTCCATCAACATGGCGTGAAAGCAGTGCCTGAAAAACAGGTTCAAGGTCATCGGTGTCAAAACCCAATAATTCCTTTAAGATCAGCGAATAACCTGCATCTTCCGCAGCCGAGGCAATGCCACTTAATGCCGCAGACGGCCCAATATACTTAAGCCCTGCGGTCACCACCCCCAAAGTGTGACTGCGTTGATTAATTAAACTTCGAGCCAGCGCACTTGGCCGATAACTCAATTCCTGGATTACATCTTGCACTCGTTTTCGGGTTTCAGGCGAAACATCAGGTCGCTCATTAATAACACGCGACACGGTCTGTGTAGATACCCCCGCCACAGAAGCTACTTCCTTGATCGTTGCACGTACGGTCTTTTGGCGCATAGTGTAGATGTTATCGTTCCCGTTATCGATAACGGGAACTGTAACATTTTAACGAAACTATTCACCAAAGTCAAGGAGTTGAATTTCCTGAGTTCAACGTAAGGTTTGTCATATGTGGATGTCGACAGCAGCTATTCGGCACAAAGAATAAAGCGGACGCCCGCCTCAAACTCCGACCTTTAGTCTGTAGCTGGCAAAATTGCCTTATCTCCCCGACGCGCATATCGCGACACTCGACTCCCCCATTCGATCGCCGCTCAGTTTTTTATAATCAGTACTTCACGAAAGCTAAAAGCAAGGTTGATGTTGAATCACGTCAGTCGTGCCCCACAAACGTTCAATTGCACGACTGAGAAGAGGTGCCAAGCGGCGCAAGGATAGCCAGAAGCGTTTTGGCAAATGTAACGGTTGCTTGAGCGCGGAAGATAAGTTTTGAAGCAAAGAAATGTAAAGGTTGAATAAGACAAAAGCCAGCCCGACCAAGAGTAAACGGATGACGAGATTGCTAGTGGATGTTCGAGCACGCACCTGATTCATCTGTCTATAACTGGACTCGATCCCAAAGCGTTGACGGTAGAGTTCAAAGAGTTGAGCAGGCAGAATGTCCGCTGGTAATCCAGTGACTGCGTAGGCAAACCATTTACTTTCTATGTCGCGCATGTCTTCCTTTGGAATAACGCTTGACTACCACAGCCTGAACTATAGCCTATATGAATATTTGATGATTTTTAATACTTTTTCGATGACTTTCGTCCCGATAGCTAAACATCCCGATGATGTATACTGATTAAGTAAACTTTATCGAAAGCGCGACCAACTCCATGCATGAACTCCCAGTCACCCAATCTATTTTACAAATCGCGTTGAAACATGCTAATGAGGCAAACGCCAAGCGTATTGAGAATATCCATATTGTGATGGGAGAACTCTCCTCCAGTGTAGATGACTCGGTGCAGTTCTATTGGGACATCATCGCCAAGGACACCATCGCAGAAGGCGCAACGCTCCACTTCCGCCGTGTGCCTGCGGAGATGCAATGCCAAAGTTGCTCTGAAAAATTCCATCCGGATGACGAATATCTTTGCCCCAAGTGTGGCGGCGCACAAGTTAAAATCACCGCAGGCGAAGAGTTTTATGTTGAAGCGATAGATGTTGATTAGTAGGTAAACCATGACAGAACGTATTCCCATCGTTGAAAACATCCTCTCCGCCAATGACCGTCTCGCAGAAGAAAACCGTGCCCGCATCAATGCCGCAGGAGTCTTCTCCATCAACCTGATGGCATCCCCAGGCGCAGGCAAAACATCCTTAATAGAACAAACCTTGCCTCTCCTCAAAGACAAAATGCGCATTGCCGTCGTAGATGGTGACATCGCCACCTCCCTCGATGCCGACCGCGCCGCGGCGGCGGGCGCACAAGCGTCCATTCAAGTCAACACGGGCGGCGAATGTCATCTTGATGCGGTCATGCTGCACGGCGCACTTAACCAACTCGACCTCACGCAGTTCGATCTCCTCATGGTCGAGAACGTCGGTAACCTCGTTTGCCCCGCAGAGTTCCGCCTCGGTACGCACAAGTCCGTGCTCATCGCCTCGGTCCCTGAAGGCGCGGACAAACCGTACAAATATCCAGGCATGTATCGCGGCGTCAACGCCCTCATCATCAACAAAATCGACCTGCTCCCCTACATCGACTTCGACATGGACTTCTTCCGTCGTGGCGTCGAAGCGCTCAACCCAGGCGTCATCACCTTCCCGCTCTCCTGCCGCACAGGCGAAGGCATGAACGCATGGATCAACTGGCTCATCGAAAACACCTAATGCATGGACTGCGTATCCACATCTCGGGCATTGTGCAAGGCGTCGGCTTTCGTCCGTTTGTGTATGGACTAGCGACTCGCCTTGCGCTGAAAGGCTGGGTACGCAACACATCCGCTGGTGTGGATATTGAAGTAGATGGGGACAAGGATATATTGGACTCCTTCGTCAAAGCATTGCGTGACGAATCCCCGCCCCTCTCTAGCATAGACGAACTGACCGCTTCTTTCGTACCCGCAAGCGGATTCAACACCTTCGACATTATCCACTCTGAATCCATTCCCTCCGCATTTCAACCCATCTCGCCCGATGTCGCCATCTGTGACGATTGCCTGCGTGAGATGCTCAACCCCTCCGACCGTCGTTATCGTTATCCCTTCATCAATTGCACCAACTGCGGACCTCGCTTCACCATTATCAAAGATATTCCCTATGACCGTCCCAAGACAACCATGGCTCCTTTTGCCATGTGCCCAGATTGCGAACGAGAATATAAAGACCCACTAAACAGAAGATTTCATGCACAGCCTGTTGCATGTCCTGTGTGTGGACCGCATGTGTGGCTAGTTATGGAGTCAGACAGCTTGCTGTCGAATATTCGGGAGCAAGCTCCCCGACTCCAAAATGATGACGCCATTCGAGAGACGCAACGATTATTAGCGCAAGGAAAAATTCTTGCCATCAAAGGTCTTGGTGGATTTCATCTCGCTTGCGATGCGACAAATTCAAAATCAGTCAGTGAACTTCGTCAGCGCAAGCTACGTGTGGACAAGCCTTTTGCGTTGATGATGCCTGATATTGAGACTATCGAACAACATTGCTTAGTTAGCGAAGCCGAACGGGAGTTGTTGACATCATCCGCTCGCCCGATTGTTTTGTTGAAACGAAAACCTGAATCAAATATTGCCAAAGAGGTCGCGCCGAACCAAGATTGGATCGGTGTGATGTTGCCGTACACGCCTTTACATCATTTGCTCTTCAACCGTACTGCAAGATTTATCTTGCCTTTGAGCGATGGCAACATGAATGTTGCAGTACAGAATCCTTTGGTAATGACGAGCGGCAATCTCTCCGAAGAACCCATCGCCACCGACAACGACGAAGCCCGTACACGCCTTGCATCACTTGCCGATGCGTTCCTCATGCACAACCGTGACATTCACATCCGTTGCGACGATTCAGTCGTGAGAGTGTTCAGTGAACAGTCAACAGTTTTCAGTAATCAGTCAGCAGTGAAGGATAAACTGACCACTGATAACTTATCACTGATTACTTATCCAATACGCCGTTCAAGAGGCTATTCTCCATTTCCAGTTAAGCTACCATGGGAAGTTCCACAGTTACTTGCCGCTGGTTCGGAGTTAAAGAATACGTTCTGCATTACGAATAAAAATTATGCTTTCTTGAGCCATCACATTGGGGATATGGAAAATTATGAGACGCTGAAATCGTTCGAGCAGGGCGTGGAGCATTTTGAGAGACTCTTCCGTGTGAAGCCCGAAGCGATTGCTTATGACTTGCACCCAAACTATTTGGCAACTCGGTATGCTCTCGAACGCGCCGAACGAGAGAACATTCGGACGGTTGGTGTGCAACATCATCACGCACATATTGCGTCTTGCATGGCAGAGCATGGACTGGACGGCTCACGACCTGTCATCGGAGTCTCATTCGATGGGACGGGATATGGTGAAGACGGCGCGATTTGGGGCGGGGAGTTTTTGATTGCAGATTACAAATCATATCAACGGTCGTTTCATTTGGAATATTTCCCGTTGCCTGGCGGAGACGCGTCCATTAAGAAGCCTGCACGAACAGCATTGGCTTTGCTTTGGAGTTTGGGACTCGATTGGGATGAACGTCTTGCTTCGGTGATGGAATTTAGTGAAGCAGAACGAAGCATGTTACGCACGCAACTTGAAAAGAAAATCAACACACCGATGACATCCAGCATGGGACGTTTGTTCGATGCGGTATCAGCTTTGGCGGGTGTAAGACAGGCGGTCAACTATGAGGGGCAGGCGGCGATTGAGTTTGAGTCCTTGGCAGATTCGGCTAAGGGTGAAATCTATTCTTTTGCGCTGAATCAGGACCAAGTCCAGGTGAGAAGCGTGGTTGAAGCGTTGATAAAGGATGTGATGGCGGGAGTCCCCATATCAAAAATTTCGGCGCGCTTTCATCATGGTCTGGCAGAGGCGGTTCGAGATGTTGTCCAAAAAATGAGCGCGGATTCGGGGATTCGAGAGGTCGCTTTGTCTGGCGGAGTCTGGCAGAATATCACACTATTAAGACGAACATTATCACTATTGGAAGAAGATGGTTTTGAAGTATACATACATCGTGAAGTGCCAACGAACGATGGCGGGCTTGCGCTTGGACAGGCGGCAATCGCCGCAGGCAGATTGAGAGGATAAGATGTGTTTAGCGATACCAGGAAAAATTGTTGAGATCTTTGAACGGGATGGTTTAAAAATGGCAAAAGTGGATTACGGAAATATTTTCCGTGAGACTTGTTTGGAATATGTGCCTGAGGCAAAGGTGGGTGAATATTGCGTGGTGCATGTTGGCTTTGCAATTAGTTTGTTGGACGAACAAGATGCGATGGAATCGCTGGAGTTGTTGAGACAGATTTCAGACATCGAGGAAGAATTGGGGAAAGAGACGTCATGAAGTATGTGAACGAATATCGTGACGCTGAATTGGTGAAAGGCGTTATCGAGGAGATTCGCCGCACGGTGACTCGTCCGTGGGTGTTGATGGAAATCTGCGGCGGTCAGACTCATGCCATCGTTCGTCATGGCATTGACCAGTTGCTTCCGCCTGAAATCGAGTTGGTGCATGGACCAGGTTGTCCTGTGTGCGTGACTCCGCTCGAATTGATCGACAAGGCGCTGACTATCGCATCGCAACCTGATGTGATCTTTTGCTCCTACGGCGATATGTTGCGTGTGCCAGGTTCAGGTCGTGACCTGTTCTCGGTCAAGGCGCAAGGCGGCGATGTGCGTGTGGTGTATTCTCCGCTTGATGCGGTAAAAATCGCAAAGCAAAACCCCGATAAGCAGGTTGTCTTTTTTGCGATTGGTTTTGAAACAACCGCTCCTCCAAATGTGATGAGTGTTTTACAAGCACAACGACTCGGGCTAACGAATTACTCCATTTTGGTGTCGCATGTCCGTGTGCCGCCTGCGATTAAAACGATATTGAGTTCGCCACAGAATCGTGTGCAGGGATTTTTGCTGGCGGGTCACGTCAACGCGGTAATGGGATATTGGGAATATCCGCCGTTGGTGGATGAGTTCAAGATCCCGATGGTCGTGACAGGTTTCGAGCCGCTCGATATTGTGCAGGGCATTTTGAAAACTGTACAGTTGTTAGAAGCGGGCAAAGTGGAAGTGGCGAACGCTTATTCGCGCGCAGTCACTTTTGACGGCAATCAACCCGCACAGAAAACAATCAATCAAGTCTTTTATGAATGTGACCGCAAATGGCGCGGCATTGGAATGATTCCCATGAGCGGCTGGGGTTTGCGTCCTGAGTTTGATGCGTTCAACGCAGAGAAATGTTTTGACGTGGGAGCAATCCATACACAAGAATCACCGCTGTGCATCGCAGGACAAATTCTGCAGGGATTGAAGAAGCCGCATGATTGTCCCGCCTTTGGCAAAGAATGTACGACTGAAAGTCCGCTCGGCGCGACGATGGTCTCTGCTGAGGGTGCATGTGCGGCGTATTATCGGTATGGAAGAGTGGAACTAGCGCAAGGATGAATTCAGAATGATGAATGATGAAAGAATCTTTTCCGCTAATCTTCACTAATCTTCACGAATTTTAAAAGATTAGCACAGGTTGGCGAAGATTAGTGGATAAAACAAGAACTAACCACTGAGACACAAAGACACTGAGAAAAGAAAATAAAAAGCCTCGGTGTCTCCGTGGTTCAAGATATTTTTTATTAGCAGATAAAGTTTGAATTGAGGCAGTATGTCTGAAGAAACAATCAACATCGAAGGCGCTGTGTGTGCGCCGCCTTTGCCGCATGGTGAGCAGATCGTGATGGGACACGGCGCGGGCGGACGAATGAGTCATCAACTCATTCAAAAGGCGTTCGTGTCCGCATTTCAGAATCCAGCTTTACAGGCGGGCGATGATGCGGCGCAACTCGAGCCGATGCCTGGCATGAGGCTTTCCATCAGCACCGACGCGCATGTGGTCTCGCCGTTGTTTTTCCCAGGCGGGGATATCGGTCGGCTGGCAGTCTGCGGAACCGTCAATGACGTGGCAATGCTCGGCGCGAAGCCTTTATATCTCACAGCAGGTTTTATTTTAGAAGAAGGCTTGGACATGCACACGCTTCAACGTGTTGTCGCTTCGATGCAAGCAGCGGCTCAGGAAGCGAATGTCCAAATCGTGGCGGGCGACACCAAGGTTGTGCAAAAGGGCAAGGCGGACGGTCTATACATCACGACCGCAGGCGTTGGCATGATTCCAAATGACATACACATCAGCGGCGCGCTTGCAAAACCGGGCGATGCGATCATTCTCTCTGGTTCCATCGGCGATCACGGCATCGCTGTCCTGGGCGCGCGCGGCGAACTCGGTTTTGAATCCACCATTCAAAGTGACGTCGCTCCACTCAATCATTTGATCGAAGCAATGATAAATGCGAGTCACAACATCCATGTGTTACGCGACCCGACTCGCGGCGGACTAGCAACCACCCTCAACGAAATTGCGACTCAATCCAACGTGGGCATTTCATTGGACGAACAAACGCTTCCCGTCCACCCCGAGGTTGCCTCAGCTTGCGAGATGCTTGGATTCGATCCGCTCTACGTTGCCAACGAAGGCAAGCTCGTTGCATTTGTCCCACGCAAAGATGCAGATGTCGTATTGAAGGCGATGCGGTCCACGCGTTACGGTGAAGACGCGGTCATCATCGGTCAAGTCACCGCTGAGCCCAAAGGACGCGTCCTGCTCAAGACCACCCTCGGCACCACCCGCGTAGTGGATGTGCTGGCTGGTGAAATGTTGCCAAGAATCTGCTAAACTTCCTCATCGCAACTTCGGGCTATCCCAACTCGGGTGTATCACGAAATTCAACAGCCATGCTTTGAGCACCGTGTAATTCAAATACGATGAGCTCGTTCTGTCCATCCTTCAAAAGCGGAGCCGGGACATACAATGTCTTTTGCGCACCACGTTCCCAATACCGACCAAGATTGAAACCGTTCAGCCAGACAACGCCTTTCGTCCAGCCGGGCAACGCGAGAAAGGTATCGGCAAGTTCGTCCACATGGAAATTAGTTTTGTAGAAGGCGGGTTGCGTTTGCGTTGTGGTCTTCAACGGGGAGAATTTCAAGTTACACAAATCGTTCAATGACAACGGGAAAACTTCCCAGCCGAATTGATATTGATCATTGATCGTCACGCCATCGGTGATGCCCTTGCGGTCCATAAGCGACGGACCAAAGTTGACACGTCCCATATTCTCGACCAGAATATCCAACTGCACATCGTTGACGATATCAACCGCAGAGTATTCGTTCCCCGACTCACGATCAAGGATATCGATCAATCCACCATCAATGAAGACTTGAGCGCGGTCATGCAGTCCGCGCACGCGCAGGACTCCCATGCGCGGTCCGGTGACTTGGGTACGATACAGAATGAAACCATAGTCCTGATCGTACATTTCCATCGGAAGCGCGTTCACACTTTTCCGCGACTGACTCAACACTTCGAGCGACTCGAACAACCCAGCAGATTCGGTTATGTCGATTCTTCCATAAGCACGTTTTGGCAAGGATGGAAAGTGGAAAGTGGACGGAATGTCAACGTATTTCTTCAGGACTTCACGATACGCTTCATAGCGTGGATTTAGGTCGCCGCTTTCGCTGATCGGACAGGCATAGTCGTAGCTGGTCACATCCGCTTGATACCGCGTCGGCTCGCAGTTGGCGCCGTTCATGAATCCGAAATTCGTGCCACCATGGAACATATAGAAATTGACCGAGGCACCCATAGAAAGAATCTCGTCCAGCGTATCGAGCGAGCGCTGGATCGAGTCACTGCCATCTTCAATGATGTGATGCGGCTCACCCCAGTGATCAAACCAACCCGACCAGAACTCCATCACCATCAGCGGACCTTCAGGCTGGTACTCGCGTAGTTTGGCAAAGGCATCTTTCGCATCGAAGGCAAAGTTGACGGTCTTGAACACATCCGGCAACGTGCCGCCCTGCAAACAAATATCGCGCGGACCGTCAGACGTGAACAGGAACGAATCGATGCCGCGCGACCGCATCTCATCCGCGAGATGACGCAGATAGACTTTGTCATTGCCATAACTGCCATATTCGTTCTCGACTTGCATGGCAATGATCGGACCGCCCTGTGTTAATTGAAGCGGAGCAAGCACTGGCAGTAATGCATCAAAGTAGCGATCCACTGCGGCGAGGTACGGCGGATACGCACAACGCACTTGCATCTCTGGATCTTTGAGAAGCCAGGAGGGCAGTCCGCCGAAATCCCATTCAGAGCAGATGTACGGTCCCGGACGGACGATGACTTTCAGTCCAACATCATTTGCGATTTCAATAAACTTGACGATATCGAGCATGCCCTCGAAATGAAATTCGCCGGGGCGCGGCTCGTGCAGGTTCCAGGCTACATACGTCTCAACGGTATTCAATCCGAAGGTGCGCATCTTTTCCAAACGGTCATGCCAGTATTCGGGAACAACACGGAAATAATGCATCGCGCCGGAGAGAATGCGAAACGGTTTGCCATCGAGCAGAAATTGTGTGGAGGAGGTGGTTAGAGTCATGGTAATTGGTAAATGGGTATTAGGAATTGGGGATTGTGATGGAATGAGTTTGGCTGGGAGTAATAGCGAAAGGTTCGAGAGCGATGGTTCTGTTGATATAAATGCGATACGTACGCTGTGTTGGGATAACAGACGGGTCGCCTTGCGCTGGGTGAATGGTGAATGTATTGTCCTTCAATTCAAAACGTGTGATCGCATATTTCCCATGCTGATAATCGATTGTCTCGCCGTCATCTTCATAAAGGTCAAACGAATTATCGGCTCCAGGGTAAATGTGAACGTCAAGCTCAGTTGGATTCGCGAGTCCGCCCCAGCCAACTTTGGGCGCAAGCGGGACGATGGCTCCGGCTTTGGCGTAGACGAGAATATCTTCGAGCCCAACTCGGACATCGCGCCACTCTCCACCCGTAACCTGCTCGCCAGTAAAGAAGTTGGTCCACGCCCCAGCTGGCAACCAGACTCGCTTGATGGCGAATCCAGTTTTGGGGTCGGAGGGAGCGGTGACCGGGGCAACGATCAGCTCCGAGCCAAAGTAATATTGATCCTGAGCGTCAAAGGCTGAGGCGTTGGAATTATCCGCATAATACATCGGTGTGACAAGACTGATGCCAGTCTGATGCGCGCGCCATGCCATGCTGTAAATGTAGGGGATGAGCGCATGACGCAACTGCATCGCATCACGCGCGGCGTTGAAGTAACGCTCAGGCTTGCCCCACGGACGACGGTCGAGCTCGGGTTTGTTGGTGCTGTGCAAGCGGAAGATCGGGCTGAAGACCCCAAACTGCACCCAGCGCAAATAAAGTTCGGGCGTGCCATCTTTGAACATATGCCCGCCGATATCATGACTCCACCAACTATAAGCGACGTTGGCGGCAACGGCAGTAAAGCGCGGTTGAAAAGCAAGCGCACTCCAACGCACTAACGTATCGCCACTGAAACCGATGGGATAGCGATGGTTGCCCAGCCCGCCCCAACGCGAGAACACGAAAGGACGTTTGCGACCATCGCGTTCGAGGTCGTGATAATGAAGATGGTTCAACATCCAGAGTGGATCGAGACCGGGGATGTTGCTCTTTTTGCCTTGTTGCCAATCCATCCACCAGAAGTCGACGCCATTTTTGGAATCAGGAAGCTTGTTCCTGGCATCTGCCAGCAAGCTGGCAGACTCCAGAGTTGGGGATTCATACGGATGATGAAGGATATCAAAGTAGCCTTCCATGAAATGCGGATCGGCAATATCAAATGGGATCGGCTTTTTGCTGGCGGGGTCAACGCCCATCCATTTTGCCATGCGCTCGTATTGCTCTTCGTGCGGATGAATGCCTCTAGCAGGATGAAGATTGAGCGCAGTGCGTAAACCCTGTTCATGCAACCATTGAATGAATCCGTTGGGATTAGGGAAGAGTTCACGGTTCCAGGTGTAACCGGTCCAGCCATCGGATTTGTTACCGGTTTGTGTGATATGCCAGTCCATGTCAACGATGCAGACCGCGAGCGGCACAGCGTGTGAACGGAAATCTTCCATCAAAATTTTTAATTCATCCTGGGTATACGCCCAGTAACGACTCC
Organism: Chloroflexota bacterium; assembly: GCA_040006635.1. Lineage (GTDB taxonomy): Bacteria > Chloroflexota > Anaerolineae > Anaerolineales > Villigracilaceae > Defluviilinea. The sequence goes on along the minus strand of JBDTWO010000090.1, from coordinate 7,934 downwards.
ACCAGTTGCCAAGGATGTAGCGCGGGATCATGGGGATCTTGCCCGCGATGTCCGTGAAGTCACGCAGGCAGGCGGCGTAGTCGGTGCCGTAGCCGAAGAAGTAAAGATCATTTTTACCGCGAAGGCGCGAAGAACGCGAAGTAATTTTTTTAACAAGACTCTGCGATATCTGTGTCTCTGCGGCAAATCTTGTTTCGAGCCAGCCGGATTCGTTGAACACCAGCGAATCCGAATCATCCACGACTGACCAGCCAGATTTGGCGAGGAGACCATTCTCAAGTTTGGTCCTGCCACCGACACCATCGAGTGTGCGGGCTGTGCCTTTTTGGTTGTCGGATTGACGCGCGCCGTATGTCCATGTGGAGCCGGTCTGTTTTAGGGTGATGGAAAGTGTTTTTGCAGTAAAGCCCTTTGATGTGACTTGATACTTCAAGAGCAGATATTCTGTTTCAATCTCAATCGTTGAGTCAGTAATCGCCTTCTTGAAAACAGGAACTGGCTGTTCGCGGTGCCAGAAAGCTTGCGAAGGACGGTCTTCGAAGTGATCGTCCTTGCTGTATTCGAGTCGGATCAAGCGATCGGTCAACACCGTGAAGCGGATATTTTTCGCAGTGATGATGGCATCTACGTTAGCGATGGGATGAAATGTAGGAATAGGAGGAAACGGCATGAGAAATCCTTTATTTGTCAGTTATTGCTGAGTATAGAATACTACCCTGACAATATCAAGACGAAATAAAAAAATAGACCTGGCAAAGAATTGATATCTACCGTGGTTTTGTGTAAGTATTTCACTCTGCAATTCAACTGCGGAAATAAATGCCTATGAAGAAATCAAAAAGGTATACAGTGCCATGTATACCTTTTTGATTTTGCTTTGCAACTTCAAGCAAAGCGTTTCTTGCAGCCACTATAGGAAACAATGAAAATTTTGTGCTGACCTAATAAACATTGGAATGGTGTTATTCAGCGGAAAGCGCCAATTTGATGGCTTGTTCTAACCCCATGGATCGCCCGGTTTCCCACTCAGCCGTTGCAGCGAATTCTGAAAGAGCCGCACGCGCAGGTGCAAGCATACGATCAACTCGTGCTTGTTCTGAAGGCGGCAACGGTGCGCCAATTGATTCGCGCAATGCGGAGGCAAATCCGGTTAACTGCAATGCCTTTTGCGGTTTGGCTTCAGCAGTGGCTAATCCACCGTAGTCTTCGATCAAATACGCGATTGCTGTTTGATCACCAAGCTCACGACTGATCTCCAAACTCTCATCAAGCAAAGGACGAGCTTCAGTAAATTTACCTTCATCGAGAACCACATCTGCCAGCGTATTGAGCGAAAGTGCCAACCCAGCTTTATCCCCTAATTGGCGGCGAATCGTCAGACTCTCCTGTAACAGGATGCGCGCTTCACCGTATTCTGCCTGGTCGCTGGCAACACAAGCCTGATTATTGAGCAATTGACCAACTGCCCAGCGATCACCCATTTCTCGGAAAAGCGCCAGACTCTCTTCGTTCATTTGGCGTGCCCCCGTGAGGTCACGCTGGAAGCGGGCAATGATCCCGAGGTTGTTGAGTAGGGTCGCAACACCGGGCGTGTCACCCAATTCCCGGCGGAGAGTCAGACTCTCCTGGTTCAATTCACGCGCCGTTGCATAATCGCCCTGCCAGGTAGCGACAGTTCCCGCTCCCTTAAGCGCATGCGCCCGCGCCGCCTGACGGTCACGAGATTCGGCAATCTCTTCTGCAAGGCTCAAACTTTCATTATAAAAGTGCCGTGCCTCCTCAAATTTTCCCTGCAAACGATAGATCTCGCCAATGTTGGATAACACGTGACTCACCCCGGTCTTGTCGTCTAATTGGCGATAGCTGTCTCGGGCGCGCACCAGCCATTCCTCTGCTCCAAAGTAGGCGCCTTGTTTTCTAAGCAACCAGCCCAGGGCGCGCAGAGCCCGGGCATGCCGCGGTGTATCATTCAAACGCAGGGACAGGATCTCCGCCTGCCGATTGATACTTTCAGCCTCGTCCCAATTCCCCACCAATTCGAACACCTGACCCAGCTTCAACATGACTGCCACCTGTTGATCATCGGGAAGTAATGGTAAAGCCTGACGGTAGTAACTGATGGCCGCGCTGTTTGCATAATCAGATTGAGCTGCCTCTGCAGCCTTCATCAGATATTCGCGTTTCTTGGGCAAGTTCTCACTACGGCTAAAGTGATATGCCAGCAGATCAATGGATTGATCAAGCGCTTCCCGCTCATAGCTATTCTCGATATATTGCCCGATCTGATCGTGAAGTAGGGCGCGTGTCGCAAAGGATAATGTCTCGTAAGCGACTTCCTGCGTGAGGATGTGTTTGAAGAGATAGGCAAGTTCAGGTTCAGGCGTATCCATGGGTGTTAAGTCGAGGGCACTCAGCGTATCAAGATCCTTACGCGCCCGCACCTGGTCGCCAAATTGATTCGAGATACCCCATACCATCGCCGCACGGAATAACCGTCCAATCACACTGGCAACCTTCAACAAAGTCTTCTGATTTTCGGTAAGCTGGTCGATGCGACTGAGGATAAGGCTGTAAAGGCTATCTGGGAGATCGATCTGTTCCAACGCTTCAGGCTGTTGCGGATCGATATTCCGATCATGCAGATAATTGAGCAACTCCTCAATATAAAACGGATTGCCTTCGGCGCGGCGGCTGATCTTTTCGATGAGTGCCTGAGGCAGTTTGGCTTGCTCTCCATAGACCTGCCCAAGCTTGTACTGAACCAGTTGTTCGATCTCTTCTGCTGGTAGGTCCGTCAGTGAAATCTCAGTGAAATGTGACAGCTGGCTGACACGCGGAGCCTGCAATCGATCCAATTGCGGCGGTCGGTATGCAATGATGATCAATACGGGCAGATCAACGATCGCTCTACCGATCACTTCCAGAAGATCATGGGAGAGCGGGTCTAACCAATGACAATCTTCCAATACAAATAGGAGCGGGATCAATCGCGCCCATTCTCGCACACAATCCACCAGCAAGGCTTCGAGCGATTCTTTGCGCAGTTTGGCATCAAAGGAACTGGTCAATTCGTTATCAGGGATCGGCAGATTAAGCACCGCGCCAAGCAAAGGCAAGCGCGGCAACAATGCCGGGTCGATCTCGGATATTTGCTGCTCCAAGGATTGGATCTGCTCGACAACCGACCAACTCGGTTCCAGATTAAAGAATCCCTGCCAAATGCTCTGCCAAACCAAATAGCTGGTACTTGTGCCATACGATTGACATTCACCGCCATACCCTAGAATATTTCGGCCTCGCGCTATGCGAACAACTTCAGCGATCAAACGCGATTTCCCCATACCAGCTTCGGCCGTGATGCCCACGACCTGACCATGCCACAACAGTGCCGTCTCTAGTTTTTGTTCGATCAGGGTCAACTCAGCAACACGCCCAACCATGGGCAACGCATATTTCGGTTCATGCAATCGGATGCCTTGTTTCTCTGAGCTTGAGACTAATTGAAAAACAGTGACCGGTTGAGACTTGCCCTTGACCTGCAAAGGTGGAAGTTCATTCCATGTAAAATGTTCGGCGGTTGCCTTGCGCACAACTTGATGGACCAGCACATCGCCAACCGAAGCACTTTGCATTAACCGTGCCGCCATGTTGACCGCATCGCCAATGGCGCTGTAGGTACGACGATAGATACCGCCACAAGCGCCTGTACGCGTAAGTCCCTGGCTGATGCCGATCTGCACTACGTTAATGAAATCCATTTGCAGGTCGCGTAATTCCAGAGCTGCGGTCACCGCACGGATCGCATCATCTTCATGTGCCAATGGTGCGCCAAACGAAACGTAAAAATTGCTGCCCTTGTCACCGATGGTTAACTGGAGCATATAGCTGTCATAGCGGGCTAAAATTCCCTGGACAGCTTGAAGATACGTATTGAGTTTTAATTGAGACTCGAGATCACGATCATAATCAATGCCAGAAAAGCGCAGGAAGAGCGCCACCGTTGGACGGAGCTCCGTTAGAAATTCGCCCATGCCCCCCATCAAGCGCTCGTAGACTGGCGGTAATAACCAAGGTCGGACCAGGTCATCGCTCAAGGCATCCGCTTCAAGGGTTGACCAGGGATCCGGTTCAATCTGGACCTTGAGCCTGCTCACCACTGCAAAGCGTTCACCACCCTCTGAGTCTGCCCGCCAATCCTGCACTTCGATCTTTTCCCCCAGAACCGCGATAGCCGATTCATCCAACAGCACCTCGCCTCGCTCAGCAAGATGCTCACCCGTTGCCAGCCGATAAAGAGTTTGTCCAGCCAGTGCATCAATCAATTGGATGGTTGGGTCGCCAATTAGAAAACGTCTAGCGGGACCAACAGTCACAACTGCCTTAATTGCCAGTGAGATCGTTCCAGCCCCCGCGATATCAACTTGTACAAACTGCTGCATGGTTTGCTGGATCGTCAAAGCGCAGGCAGTCGCGCGAAACGCCGAATGGGTTTCAGAATTCTGATCATCGAACCAACACGTAACCGCATCCCCGCTAAAGCTAATGACACTACCATGATAGCTTTCGATGTCAGCGATCAAGGCATCATAAATCTTGTTCAGCCAGTGGGTTAATTCCTCTGCGCCACGCTGAGGACCTAGCGCTTGAACTAAGCCCTCAGTTAGTGGCGTGAAACCGGATATATCGGCGAAGAGCGCGGCACCCGTTGTTTGATCGGGTAAGTCCGCGCCCCGCGCCAACGCATAACGACGGTCAGTCGGGATGTAGGCTGCTAAAGACTCCATAAGGTTTATTGAACATATTCTATCGCAATCCGACGATTACATAGTAGGTTTGGCCATCATCGAGTGTGACGCAAATACGCAATTCATGAAACGCAGATTGTTTATAAAAGTCAGATGCGTGCCAAAAATCGCCAGCATAACACTCTCCTATCTTCAGTCGTGTGCATTACGGGAGCGTCACACTACCGCCGCCAAAATCATCGAAGAAGGCGTTCGGTGCCGCTAATGTCCACAAACCGATTCGGCCGCCCCTGCTGTTGAAGAAGCTTTGATCCGCCGCATTCAGTGTGACCGTCGCGATGAGCGTACCGTTTTTGTAAATCTGAACGTTACCGTTCGCCAGGGAGCGTGCGCCGAGTTGATCACCATCAGCGAAGGTGACCAGGGTATTACCATAATTCTTCCATATGGGTTGGTTCAAACGCAAGGTTGAGACACGCACCGCTCCTGACAGGGCATCGTATACCACCAAGATAACACCGGATTCGGTTTGGCTGGCGGACTGCGCCTTCAACATTACACCTTGCGAAGGACTATGTTTATCGATAGTGCTGATGGTGACAAAAGCCTCTTGGTTGGTGCCGAATGAGGTGGGCTTCCAGACCAGTGCCCCGCCGAGTTGAATATCCAGGCGGTTACTGGCGATCTTATAGAAACTCGTCCCGTTCGAGATTGCCCAGTTGCTGCCCACCGCACCATTGGTGCGGTTGAAGTTATCAAGCACTGAGTTGGTGGGGAAAACCTTGATAACATTGATGGTGAGTGACAAGCCGAGTCGACTCGAGTTCTCATAGTAGTCATCGCTCAAAGTGATGGCGGGGCTGACCGGGATTGTCCCATTGAAGTAGGCATCCACAGTGTACACACCAGCAGGCAATGGCACAGTTCCAAGTGATGCATTGCCCTGGAAGTCTGCGATTACAGAGGTTGCAAATGTATGTGCATTGTTATGGATCACAAAGAATACCGACTTGCCGCCCAGGGCGTGACTCGAAGAGTCACGGACGACAGCAACAAAGGGCGTGGGTTGATTTGCTGGAACGCTGGCAGTTGTCGGTGTGACAGTGAGCGTTGTACCGTCCTTGTTGACCGTGAAGGCACTAGTGTCATTCGAGCCGAGATATGTAGAGTTACCGCGGAAACTTGCTTGAGCCGTGTAGCTTCCGGGGCGGACCACCAACTTTAAGGCGAGAACCGCCTTACCATCTGCACCCGTCATGCCTGAAACCTGCTGCCCGCCAATATCAAGAGTCACTCGTTGACCCGCCAAGGGTTGTCCATTGGACTGTAACAACAAGTTGAAAGAGCTGTTCTTTAGATACGTTCCACTGGCAGGCGGTGATTGCAGAGTCAGTGTCGTCGCAGCTGGAGGCGGAAGCTGCGCGGCGTTCGCAGGTGTAGTGCCATAATATGCGCCAAGGTTGGTTGCCAGAGTCGTCAGACCCGCGCCACCCACTGCCTGTACCATGAACAGAATGTCGCTGGCATTTTCGCCGGACTGGAGTGCGAGCGTACCCACCCAGCGTGTGGGATCATTGGGATCACGAACCAGATCAAGCGGAGTCCATGTTCCGTGATGGGCGTTTCCAGATCTGCCCGTGTACAGAATCCAGACGGCTTGTACACCGGCGGAACCTTCTGTCACAGCATTGACACTGAAGTTGATCTGATTGCCATTCTCAACACCGGAGGCACCAAGAATATTTGGAGCAGCGCTGACCGCGGCGGCTTTGGTCGTGGCTGAGCTGTTAGCGTCTGCCCAATTGGCGGGTAGATAATAGAACTGTAAATTCAGTTGACTGAATTTTCGTAATGTCCCATCGATAGCGCCAGGCGCACTGGACTGGAACTGAGCCGGGAATGTGATCAGCCGGGTATTGCCGCCATTGATCGCATCGTTGTAATTCGGCGCCCAGATCTGAGTCGGGTAGAAAACATCTGTGTTGTACGAGAGATGTGCCGTGGATGTCTCGGTAGTCGGTGAAGATGTCAGCGGAATAACGCCCGCCAGATCGGTGTAGGTACCACCACGCAACGCCACGCCGCGCAATTGATTCCCGCTCACGCTCACGTTGTGAATTTCTTTCGGATAGATCGGCTCGAACGGATTGACCACAACGCCATCGGGTCCGGAGAGATATGTAGTTGTAACTGTTCCGCCGCCCGCAAGGTTTGGCAATTGCTTTGTATTTGTGGTGAGAGTTGGGTTCAACACAACCACACTGCTGCTCAGACCAAAATTCGCACTGGGTACCGCAGTAGTTGAGCTAACGATCGACACATCGCTTGGTGCTGGGATGCGCGCTCCGGGCATGTCCACTTTCATCATGGGCAAACCATACAGCGTCATCTCGATGATTGTCTTCTGGTCGATGCCGGTTAATTGTGCGGTCTCAGCCAGATATTGCTGCTTGGCTTTGACAACCGCCTGCCCCACCGACACTGGACCATTACCCGTGCGCAGTTGCTGCGACATGAGCAGGAAGAGTCGCTCACCGTATTCGGTTAGTTCGGTATCACCATACGCATATCCTGTTGCGGCAATATAGCCCGCTGCACCTTTGCGCAGGAATGTCTTCGCCCAATCAGGGTTAGGCGAGACGCCTCCGAGCAAGTCGCTATTTGGAATGCTGTAACCACCGTGACAACCAAGCGCGAGAATTAGATCGTTGGTCAAATTAGCTGATGACTGGGCGATTTCCAACGCAGAGAGTTGTGTGGCGTAATCTGCCGCCAGTAAATTACCGGAACTGAAATGCCCGGAGAGCATCACAATATCATGGTTCCCCGTCAGCAGTTTCGTGCGCAATTGACTGGCTGTCCATGCAGTGGAATCGGTGGGAGGCAAGCCGGGTGCCTGAATCAATGTATCTGCAGTGGAGTTCGTACCCGCATCCAATTGAGTCTTGATTGCCGCAGCCGCGTCACCGACAAAGTCATAACCGGTCACCAGCGAGGAGTGCGGAACGGTAACACCATTTGCCAGAATATAAGCATTGACCGCCGCGCTGATATCACTGGCGTTATCCACCAAACGTCCAACCGCTAAGTCGGGAAGGGCAAGGGTATATCCAGCTTGCGTGATGTTCAACTTTGAGCCGTAGGCATCCTGTCCCTGCACGAGGTTGGTCTGCAAGCCAGCTTCAGAAG
>JBDTWO010000089.1:0-18877 GCA_040006635.1 Chloroflexota bacterium | reverse complement strand
CCCTATGATGCGATTTGACCGATTTACCGAGAGAGCCCAGGAAGCCGCCCAGCGCGCCGCGGAGATCATCCAGCGCTACGGGCATAACCAGATCGATACGGAACACATCCTGCTGGCGTTGATCGAACAGCCCGGCGGGGTGATCCCCCAAATTTTAGAAAAACTGAGCGTCAGCCCTGAAGCGCTGACCGAACGGCTGGATGCCACTTTGCGCGCCAGCCCCAAAGCCAACATCTTCGGCGGCGGTGCGGGTCAGATCTTCATCACCCCGCGCGTCAAGCGGATCATTGATCTCGCCAACGAGGAAGCTAACCGGCTCAAGGATGAATACATTTCCACCGAGCATATCTTCCTTGCAATCCTCACCGAGCGGAATACCCCCGCGGCGCGCATTTTAGAGTCCGCTGGATTAACCCGTGACCGCGTCTATTCTGCCATTCAGGATTTGAGAGGCGGACAGCGCGTCACCGACCCGCAAGCTGAATCCCGTTACCGGACGCTTGAGAAATACTCCCGCGACTTAACCCAAATGGCGCGCGAAGGCAAACTTGATCCTGTGATCGGACGTGATGACGAGATCATGCGTTTGATTCAAATCTTATCCCGCCGTACCAAGAACAACCCGGTGTTGATCGGTGAAGCTGGGGTTGGCAAGACCGCCATTGCCGAAGGTCTCGCGCAGAAGATCGCCAACAATGATGTGCCTGAGATCCTGACCGGCAAGAAAGTCGTTGCGCTCGATCTCGGTTCGATGATCGCCGGTTCACGCTTCCGCGGCGAGTTTGAGGAACGACTCAAAGCTGTGATCGAAGAAGTCCAGCGGTCGCAGGGTGAGATTATCCTGATGATCGACGAGTTGCACACCGTTGTCGGAGCAGGAGCAGCTCAGGGGGCGATGGACGCGTCCAACATGCTCAAGCCGGCGCTCGCGCGTGGTGAACTACAAACCATCGGCGCGACCACGTTGGATGAGTTCCATAAATATATTGAAAAAGATGCGGCGTTGGAACGTCGCTTTGCGCCGATCTATGTCGAAGAACCGTCCGTTGACGATACGATCAAAATGCTGATGGGCTTGCGTGACCGCTACGAAGCGCATCACAAGGTCCGCTATTCGGATGAGGCGCTGGTGGCCGCGGCGCGGCTAGCGAGTCGTTATGTCACCGATCGGCGTTTGCCGGACAAAGCCATTGACCTGATGGATGAAGCCGCCGCAAAATTGCGCGTGGCTTTATATTCCATGCCGCCCGATCTCAAGGTGATGAAAACCGAATTGGATAAGATGTTATCCGAAGAAGAACAGGCTGGCACCAACCGCGATTACGAACGCGCCGCGCAGAAGAAAGCCGAACGCCTGCGCCTCGAACAGGATTACAACGAGAAGCGCGATATCTGGGAAGCCGAACATCAACTCGATGAAGTGGTGGATGTGGACGACATCGCCGCAGTGGTTCATCAGTGGACGGGCATTCCCGTGACCCAGATGCTCGAGACTGAATCAGCCAAACTCTTGCACATGGAAGCGCGCCTGCACGAGCGCATCATCGGACAGGAGGAAGCCATCCACGCAATTTCGGATGCGATCCGCCGTTCGCGCTCAGGGTTGTCTGATCCGTCACGACCGATCGGGTCATTCATCTTCATCGGACCTTCCGGTGTTGGTAAAACCGAATTGGCAAAGGCGCTCGCCTGGTTCATGTTTGATGATGAAGAAGCGCTCGTCCGCATTGATATGTCTGAGTATCGTGAACAACATACGGTCTCACGTTTGTTCGGTGCCCCGCCCGGATACGTTGGCTATGAAGAAGGCGGACAGTTAACCGAAGCCGTTCGCCGTCGCCCCTACCGCGTATTGTTATTCGATGAAATCGAAAAGGCGCATCCTGAAGTCTGGAATGCGTTACTGCAAATTTTGGATGACGGCCGCATGACCGATGGTCAGGGCAACGTGGTGGACTTCCGCAACACGGTGCTGATCATGACCTCGAACCTGGGCACTGAATACGTGAAGAAAGGCGGCACGTTAGGCTTCCTGCAAGGCAAAGCCAGCGACGAGGAACGCGAGTCGCATGAGAAGATCGAGAAAGCTTTGAAGGGTTCGTTCCGCCCCGAGTTCATCAACCGCATCGACGAGATCATCATGTTCTCGCCGTTGAGCGTCGAACAAATGGAAGAGATCGTTGTCCTGCAAATGAAAGAAGTGCAGGATCGTTTGAACGAACACGACATCACTGTCGAGTTGACCGATGGCGCGCGCAAGTGGCTCGCCAAGGCTGGCTATGATCCTGCGTTTGGTGCGCGTCCGCTGCGCCGTGCTATTCAGAAGAATGTTGAGAGTCCGCTTTCGATGGAACTGCTTGGCGGCAAGTTCAAGGACGGCGCTGTTGTCCGTGTGGATGTGAATGATGAAAATAACAAGATCGTCTTTCAGATCTCTGCTGCGATAAAGAAAGAGAAAAAACAACACGTCGATGCGTAATAACAAACGAAAAACATCCCGTCGCAATGACGGGATGTTTTTCGTTTAATTTGGAGTGCAGGAGCTTGCTACTGCATTTGGGGCGGCAAGCCGCCCCACTCCAGAGTGTTTTTATTTCGCGAACGGAAGTTGGATGAAGAACGTACTGCCGGGTAATTTCTCTTCGTCATGACCGATGCTTTCGACCCAGATCTTGCCCTGGTGCGCTTTGACGATACCCGCCGCGATCGCCAGCCCCAAGCCGGGTCCGCCGCCTTTGAATTTGGTGCGCCCGGAGGAATGTAGTTCCACTTTGCCGACCTGATACAACTTCTCGAAAATGATGACAAGGTTCTCTTTGTCAATGCCGATACCGGTATCCTTGACACGGATCTCACAACACTCGCCGCGTCCAGGCACATCCACCTTATGCGCGCTAACAGTGATCGTGCCCCCATCCGGTGTGAACTTGATGGCGTTGACAATGACGTTATCCAGCACCTTTTTCATAAGATCAGAATCAGCCAGCACGGGCGGGAAAGAATTGATCTCAGGATCAAGCTCCAGCGTGAGCTGACGCGCTTTCAAGTCTTCTGCATAATCTTTATGGATCAGGCGCAGGGTCGGTCCGAGTGTCATGGCTTCAAGATGCGGCGTCGTGACCTGGGTCTCGAGGCGTGCCACGTCCAACATGCTGTTGACGATCTGGTGCAGACGGTCGGTGCCCTGGATCACACCCTCCATGGCTTGTGAGAGCATAGGGTTATCTTTTATTGGCGGCGCGGCTTTGATCATGCCCATATAACCTTTGATGACCGTGAGCGGCGTGCGCAGTTCATGCGCGGCGACTTGAATGAAATCACTTTTGTTCTTGTCGAGTTTTTGCAGGGTGTTATGCGCGTTCGATAACTCACCCACCCGCTGTTCGACCATGCGCTCCATCATTTGATTGAAGCGGTTCAGGTCATCGTACAAGCGCGCGTTCTCCAATGAGATGGAGGCTTGGATCGCAAACGTTCCGGCCAGAAGCACATCGTCCTGATTGAAAGCGGCGGGTTTGCTGCGACAGAGCGTCAACATGCCCATAACTTTGTTCTTGGCATATAGAGGCATGCCCAACCAGGAACGATCGTCAGGATGCCAGCCCGGCTGTTCCCAACTCTGCATGTTCAGCGTATCACCGATCACTGTGGATTCAGATTGTTTCGCGATTGAATGGTAAACGTTCACACCTTTGATGCTATAGTTCAGTTCATCCATTGCCGCGCCTTCAGGGAAACCCAAATGCGCATGCAAACGCGGAACGCCATTCACATCCTCGAGGAACAAGGCGCAACGGTCATTTGCCAGCACCTGCGATAACTGGATGACGATCTGCTGCGGCACTTCATCAACAGTTGCCAGCGAGGAAAGTTGCCGCGATGACTTCGCCAGCAATTCTGCGGCTTTACGGCGTGACTGTTCGCTGGAATACAGATTGGCGTTCTCAGCCGCCATGCCTTCAGCCCATTCTTTGGCGATCGCCAGCTCCGCGGCGCGGTCACGCGCATCTGCGAGCAGGCGCTCCACTTCTTGCTGCACCTGTTCTTTTTGCTGCACGAGCATAGTGCGCAATAACGCACTGCTGACTAGGTTGCGGATACGCACATACACTTCCCAATCGCGTGGCCCCATCTCGACCCACATGAAACCGAAACGGTTTTTCGCGAGGGTCAACGGCATCACAACGGCGGTATACCGATGATCCACGGGCGTTTTGCCGCGCGGCACCAATTGACCGGTGCCCATATAGGCTTGTTTGCGCGGGATCTCGAACCGGGCGCCTTCATATTGGAACAACAAACTATATCCTTCAGGCGCAGGCGCAGAAACCGACTGCGGTGATTTCACATCGCTGTAGAACATCACATACCAGCGTTCGATGCCCATATCGGGGAAGTGTTCCGTGATCGCACTGCCGATATCTTCGAGGGTCATGGCGGGCGCCATGGAAAAACTAAAGCCCTGCAAAACGCTTTCCTGCTGTTCAAGCACCAGACGGCGATAGGCTTGCGAACGCTGTGAAAGTTCACCTGCCAGCAAACGCGCCTGCTGGAATAAATTTTCCGCCTTCAACATGGTGGTGTGACTCGTGATGCCGCCCAGCGCATAACGCCGCATCATTGAGATCACGTTATGCCAGACCGAGGTTGCCAAATCATATTTTTGCATCAACTCGACCATGGCATTGATGGTCTTCAAAAATTCATCGTCGGTGGCGCGGTCATTCAATGCCATTAGGAAACCATCCCACGCGCGTCCGAAGGTATCCTTGAATTGCGAGAGCGCGGGATCCTGATCGATAATCCCCGCTGAATTCAGCAAAGCACGTAGCGCGGCTTCGCGTTTGTTTTCCAATTTTCCAGTTTTGGCGACATCGCGCGGCAACACCGCCGCCTGACGGACATTCTCCGGCAGACACCCACACGACCAGCGCACGAGCAATTGCGTGGGTGTAACCACAGTCCGCGGAACGGTATCTCCGTCAATTTTTTTGATCAGAGTTTCAAGCGCATGTTTGCCCGCTGTAAAAAATGACTGCCGCACAGTGGTCAACGGCACACCGGTCGCCTGCGCTTCACGCAGATCATCGAAGCCGGTCACTGCCACATCGTCTGGCACGCGCACACCGCGCTGCTGCAATGCTTCCAGGGCACCGAACGCCATGCGGTCATTTGCTGCCACGACCGCCTGGAACCGCAATTTGCGTTCATCCAACAGGGTGGCGATCGCATCGCGTCCGCTCTCGGCGGTGTAATCACCATCCACCACAAACTCTTCGCTATAGCGCAGATCATGCGCTTTGAGTTCATCCTTATAAGCTTGAAAACGCTGCTCGGCATCCACTTGTCCGGGAATACCGCAAATAAAGGCGATCCGTTTGTAGCCATGTTCTTCGATCAGATGCCGCACCACCGAACGGATGCCATCGGCATTATCCGGCACGAACATTGTGGCGCCGTTCATTTCCACCGATTGTGTCACGATGGGCATGGCACTGTATAGTTCCGAAAATACTTTCAATTCTGCGGCGCTGGTGCCGTAGGCAATATCCGATGTGAGGATCAAGCCGTCGAATTGATCGGGCTTGGCAAGATCATATAATCCAAAAGACGGTGTGGGTTTTTCAATTGAAACTTGGGGCGTTAATCGTCCCCCGATGAAATGGACAAGATTGACGTTGTTTGCTTCGGCAGCGGCGGTGATGCCCGAGATAAACTCCGCACCCCAGGCGCGCCCGACTTGCGAAGCAAACACACCGATCGTTTTTCGTTCCGAAGCTGACTTTTTTGGAAGTGACATGCCCTGCATCCTTGGTTTGGGATATTGAGATTATATCCTCGATTCATTCATGCCGTAAAACAATACTGTGACAAAGATCCGCCCTTCGACACTTCCTTCGGTCGCAGGACATCGCTTCATGCTCAGCCGATAGCTGATTCTGTTTCGAGAGTCAACTCTGGAGTCGGACAGCTTGCTGTCCAAACGCTTGGCATTGTAATGCTGGTTAAATCGGTATTACAGTGCCAATTTCATCTGCCATTGGGATAATTCTTCCCGCTCGAAGCCAGCGCGCCCAAAGAGCTTGCCAAATTCTTCAGGGAAGATGGCAGGGACGTGCCAGGTCTTTCCAGGGTGATTCGCGATCACCGTTTTTAGCATATCAATGCCAAGGTCATTGCCGCGCGCATCTGCTTCTACCAGCAGAGACCAGATCACTACGTGCTCGGCACTGGGATTGGATGTGACCACCATAGCCGGTCCATTGCGATAGGCACGCGCCGGTGGGGTCATCTGCGCGATCGTCTCGCCCGCCAGTTGCCAGGGCAGGTCTGATAACCCATGCTGCGAAATCAAACTGCCTGCTTCACGCAGGTCGATCTCCTCCATATTTTTTTTCACACTTTCTTTTGCATCCTTGCGGATCAGACCGATCAACCGGCGCACACTTTGAAAGCCGCATTTCTGATACAGCCGCACGGCATATTCATTCTGTTCGATGACTTCGAGGGTCATTTCGTGGTCGTTTCGCTTCCGCGCTTCATTGATCAATTTTTCCATAAACCAGAAACCTGAGCCTTTGCCACGTTGACTCTGCACAATGCCCATCGCCGCGAGGCGACTCGTCCAGCCGCGGCGGGCGATGAGGGCGATGCCAGCGGGTTGTTCATCCGCAAGCAGCACGCGGCTGGCGGAGAGGTCCACGCTGTCTTTGCGGACCATGGTCAGAAATTGGGAAAGGTTGAAGGTGATGGGGACCAGATAATTCTCAAAGCTGAGATTCAGCAGTTGAGTCAGATCAGGCAGGGGGTAGTCGGAAGCGGGTTTTACATCCAGATCCATATTCTCGATTCTACCTGCATTCGACGTATAATCGGCAGGTTCAAAAGAGGACAATTTCATGACAGACTATAAACGGATTGCATTGAAGATCACGACGATTTTATTTATCACGCAGAGTCTGGCTTCAGCAGGCTTCATTGCGGCGGCGGCGATCAACCCGATCCTCGGTGAGAAATTGGCTGGGAGTCGTGCGCTGGCAACCTTGCCGACAGCGCTGTATTTGTTGAGCGGCGCGCTTTCGGCCTCAGCCTGGGGTTATATGATGGATCGGATCGGGCGGCGCAATGCGATCACATTGGGATTGGTGATCGGTGTGCTTGGTAATGGGCTGGTGTTGTTTGCGATCCAGTCATCATCGTTCATGTGGGCGGTGGCGGGATTGATGATGATGGGCATTACGAATGCGGCGGTGCTGCTGGGGCGTTTTGCGGCAGCCGAGGTGAACCCGCCCGATCAGCGCGGACGCGCAATTTCGGCGGTGGTGTTGGGCGGCGTGATCGGCACTATTTTGGCGCGCGTTTCGGCGGTGCCGATGGGCGCTTATGCAGTCAGCATCGGTATGGATGAATTGGCAGGCGCGTATCTCACAACGCTGGTGTTGTTTGCAATTGCCAGTGTGTTCGTCTTTTTGGGTTTACGCCCCGAACCGCGCGAGGTGGGCAAAGAGGTCGCCAAACTGTATCCCACTTTAATTCCGCATGGCGAGGCGCGCCCGATCTCACAAATCTTGCGTCAACCGGCGGCGATCACGGCCGTGACGGCGATGATGCTGGGACAGGTGGTGATGGTTGCGGTGATGGGGATCACATCCCTGCACATGGAAGATATGCATCACATGCGCAGTGATATTTATTCGGTGATCTCGGCCCACACGTTCGGAATGTATGCGCCTTCGATCGTCTCGGGCTGGCTATTGGATAAATGGGGTCGCGGCAAGATGATCTTATTTGGTGCAGCCACTTTGTTTTTGGCGTGCATTACCGCACCAATCTCACCGGATGTTTTGCCATTGGGTGTCTCGCTCTTTTTACTGGGCGTGGGTTGGAATTTTTGTTTTGTAGGCGGTTCTACTCTGCTGGCTGATCAACTCTCGCCGGTGGAACGTTCGCGCACACAGGGCACGAATGATCTATTGGTAGGGCTGGCTTCATCAGCCATCAGTTTGAGCAGTGGCTTTATTTTTGGCGCAACGAGTTATACCGTGATGGCAATGATCGCCGCCGCGTTGGCACTTGTGCCGCTCTTTATGTCGTTGTCGTTTTTGAAGGCACCGGTCAAAGTGGCTTCGTAATGCGACATTGATGTCGCCATGAGTAGTGCCTGTTGCCCGCGGCATAACGAAGTGTCACCCTGAGCGCTAGCGAAGGGTCTCTACGCCTGAAAATCGAGACCCTTCGGTCGCAAAGAACGCTCCCTCAGGGTGACATGTACTTTGAAATAGGGTTACGGCGTTAATTTCTTAATGACCATAATGTCGCGTTACTAACAAACATCCCGCAAGCATTGCGCTTTGCGGGATGTTTGTTTACCGATCACTGCTTGCTATTTCGCTGATCATTTCCGTATCATCGTCAACAACATTTTGAATCTTTGGATCGCCTTCACGGCGTGCGGTTCATCGGCAGGCATGATGATGGCATCGCCGGTTGAGAGTTGATATGGCTTGCCCGAGATTTTTATTTCGGCTGCACCCTCCAGCATGTGGAGGAGCGCATCGAAAGGCGCGGTATGTTCGCTGAGTTCCTGATCCTTATCGAATGCAAAGAGCGTGACGTTGCCGCCATCCGCTTTGGTGATCTGGCGACTGACGACGGAGCCATCTTGATAAGCGACCAACTCTGCCATTTGCAAGACTTCTGATTTTGGGGCGGTTGACATGGGGTTTCCTCATGTCATTGCGAGGGCGCCAGCCCGAAGCAATTTCCAACTTTGAAGGGGATTGCTTCGTCGCAACAAACACTCCTCGCAACGACATTACTTTACTTCAACTTGATATGCGGCGGGGATCTTGGTGAACCGCGTGGTGCCGGTCACGATCAGCACGGCTTCTTCGCCGTTCTTCAGCGAAAGCGGTATGTCAGCTGTCTGATCGGCATTCAACGCAATGGGCGTCACTGTCGTTGTATCGCCTTTGATTATAAGACTCAGACGGTACGTTTGCGGCAGGACGTTCTCAACACGGGCAAAGCCATTCGCGACCCAGCCGCCATCGTCCGTTTCAAAATCGGACTTGTACTTGAGCGCATCGATGGAAACATCATCCAACAAAAAGCCTTCGCCGTTGACAGCGGCATCGGTAATGTATTCGAAGCGCAGCTGGACTTTCTTGCCTGCGAACTGTGAAAGGTCAACTTCTTCAAGCTTCCAGCCGTTCGTCGCGCCGGTATAGCCCCAGCCATGCGATTGACCTGAAGGATTGGTATCTGTCCCGGAGGGCGTAGTGAGTATTTGCCACACCTTGCCATCGGTGGAAGCCTCGAGATGCAGGTAATCCCAATTCTCTTCAATGTCGAACCAGGTTTGATAACTAAAGTTAATCGGACCGCTGACGTTCGTGAGATCAAATTCATGGGTAAGGGTCATGTCTGATTCGTTGCCCTTGTTTGACCAGAAGGCATATTTGCCGGAAAAGGCATCCACCGGTAAAAGACCTGTCACGGTTGAACCGCTGAAATGCAGGGTGAAATCTCCGGCGCACTGTACCTTGATGTAATCAATGCCATATTGATTGATCGAGAAGCCTGTTGGGGACTGTGGACAGGTATTAATAACATCCGTAGCGCTGGCTTGCGGCGCGTCGGGATAATTTTTAAAGGTATACCGTCCATCACCAACATTTGCGTCTTTGAGATATAACGCGGTTGCCCAATCCATAAAGACATCGTCTGCCGTAACAACTTTTCCGGTTTGGGAGTCGGTCACATTCAAATTAGCCAGCGTATTGTCCACACTGGCAAGGTCATTTTCAGGGTTGGCGGTCAGGGCTTTGGTTGCATCCTGACCGAACCGATCCAGAAAATAAGTAAGGTACAGGAACGATTGTCCGTAGTGCGAACCAAAATCAGGGGAGGTACTATCTGCCCATGAGTTCAATTGCAGGTCTGGTTTTTGAGCGTATTCCCAGTCTGAACCACCGACGGTGTATCCGTTCAAAAATGCGCCGACCTCCGCGAAGCCTTCGTTGACCCAGGATTCATCGTTGCGATCAGTGGCATTCTGGATCATATGCACGAACTCATGAGCCAGGGTGCTGTAGGCATATTCATCGCCTAGACTCTGGCTTGAAACAAGCACATAGGTTTCATGGGCGTTTGAATATTTCACGACCTCGGGATTGAAGGAATCGGATGAACTGAAATAGCCTCCGATATTGCTGCCCAGGTCGGAGGCATACAACACAAAGATATGCGGATCATTATCCACGCCCGGGTTTGATTCGCTGCCGAAGAACTCCCGGTCGGTGGGATAGATCTTGTTCTCAAATGCATCCATCAAGGCTTTCATATCGCCTTTGTCTACGCTGGTGCCGTCTTCTGCCCAGAAAAAGGAATGCGGGGTGGCATACAGCAAGGTAAAGTTGCTCTGGTGATGTGCTGCTGTATCCGCATTAACGATCCAGAAGGTTTCCTTGTCACCAACTTTATACGCCTTGCCCGGCACAGTCTTTGAGACGTTGCATTTACCGTCCAAACGACAGGCAAGTTCGTACGGGTCATTCTCAGGGACAATAGTAGTCAGCAGAGTCTGAAGCGTATCGGCTGAGATCGAATCGATCGGAGGCCGGGTCAGTTCGATGGGCGCCAGAGGCGTAGCCGTATCCTGAATGATGGGCAGGAAGGGCGCCGAATCTGTTGTGGATGCAGTCCGAGTTTCATAGTAATAAAGTCCACCGGCAGCAAGGATCGCCACACAGGCACAACACACTAAAACAGCTACGATCACACCAATGATCTTGGGAAGAGATGAAGATGGGTTGTTATTAGCTTCCATATTAAATAGTCTCCTTATGAATTCTGTGCATCATAACCTTGTTTACTAAATAGTAGGTTAGGAAAATAGCGGGAAACACTGCGGAGAGTTCTGCCCCCGAACTTCTCCGCAGTTGAAGAAAGATCAATCTTGGGATTGGATGGATTTGCTGCGGCGATCAAATAAAGCCGTCAACTGCGCACGCAGAGGGGCAAGCATACCCAAATGCGCCAGCATGGAAACGGAGACCGTGATCATCAGGATGAAGAAAGTCAGGTCCTTCCATAGAAAGCCCAGCTTGACCGTCTGTGTATCAAAGACATAGCGAAATACGATCATCCCCAACTGCCCCAGACTGATAAGCAATATCGGTATGGCAAACGGCCGCAGGTCGTGATCTTCGATGATCAGGTGCAAGCCCACCAAGGCACCCAGCCCGCCAAGCATAACCATTATATATTTGACAAATTTATTGAAGTCGTCGGGCTGAGAGTACATGCGCTTGAGAATCGCAAAATAGAGATAACAAACCGCTGCAAGGCAAGCCCATGTGCTCCAAGTGATCAATGTCGGCAGGATCAAATTGCCATAGACCCGGATCGCTACCAGGGCTGTGACCCAGCCAACCGCATATGCGAGACCGATCACGATGATCTCTACCAGCACGGCCGCCACCGAAGCGGTAGACTTGCCGCCCAACACCTCAAAAACCATCTTTGTGCCGGCCAGCGCGGCGATCCCCAAGGCGCCCATGCTCAGGATCAACATGGCAATGCTCATCAGTCCCCGCTGCGAAACCCTGCGCCCAGTCTGTTGACCATTCCGCGGCTGTGTAGGCGGATGAGTGGGCGGGTGATTATTAGACGAATGATTCATAAAGCCTCCTACCCTCCGGGTGACAATAAAAAATAAATCACTTTTTAGGGATGAAATGAATTATACCCACAAGACAGAATTTCATTGGATAAGGTTCCCGCTTCTTGCCACATTGAGCCTGATTCCATCCGATCCGCCGAATCCACACTGACGACTAATTAAATCAACAGGGCAGGTATTTCTACCTGCCCTGTCTCTGTCAAATCACACTCAGGAGGAGAGATGATTTTTTACTTGGGGAGCAACACTGCGTCGATCACGTGGATCACACCGTTCGAAGCTTCGATGTCGGTGATGATGACCTGGACGTTGTCGTTCAGGAAGACCTTGCCGTCCTTGACGGTGATCTTGATATCCTGACCCAACACAGTGGGAGCGCTGGTGAGACCAACCACATCAGCCGCCATCACCTTGCCAGAAACCACATGGTAAAGAAGGATGTTCTTGAGTGTTTCGAGACTCTCAGGCTTGAGCAAACCTTCAACGGTGCCGGCCGGCAGCTTGGCGAACGCCTCATCCGTGGGAGCAAAGACCGTGAAAGGACCTGCGCCGCTCAACGTCTCGACCAAACCTGCAGCCTGTAAAGCAGCCACCAGGGTGGTAAAGCGACCGTCGGCAACAGCGATATCAACAATTGTCTTCTTTGCTGCTTCTTCTGCCGGGGGCAGGAGGACAGTATCGATCACGTGAATTACGCCATTGGATGTTTCGATGTCAGTGATGATAACCTTCGCATCGTTGATATACACATTGCCCATGTCAA
This sequence comes from Chloroflexota bacterium, assembly GCA_040006635.1. Lineage (GTDB taxonomy): Bacteria > Chloroflexota > Anaerolineae > Anaerolineales > Villigracilaceae > Defluviilinea. Next base: position 6,428 of record JBDTWO010000089.1, on the reverse strand, counting down.
CTTTGACAGCCACATCCTTGCCAAACACGGTGGTGGCACTCTTTAGACCAACAACATCAGCTGCCATTACCTTGCCGGAAACTACATGGTAGAGCAGGATATCGGTCAACTTCTGCTTGTTCTCGGGCTTGAGCAGATCTTCAACGGTGCCAGCGGGGAGCTTGGCAAAAGCATCATCGGTGGGGGCGAAAACGGTGAACGGACCTTCGCCTTTGAGTGTGTCCACCAAGCCAGCAGCCTGCACAGCAGTTACGAGCGTGGTGAAGCGGCCGTCCGCAACAGCGGTGTCCACAATATCCTTGAGCACAGGCTCAGGCATGGCAGTGGGTTCCGGCATTTTGGTCGGTTCGGGCATGGCAGTCGGCGCCGGGGTGGGTGCAGGAGCACAGGCGGCAACCACAAAGGTCAGAACCAGTAGAACAGATAGAACTATATTCGAGCGTTTCATTTTATTTTCTCCTTGTAACTCTAAGTTACTGTTTATATTATGTACATGTTTTGTTCATGTAATGTTTATATTTTACATGTTTTGCACAGATTGTCAATATACTAGAATATTCTCTAATAAATTCCTAATATAGCCCCCGCACGCCAAATTGGATGAAGTGCTCCGCCTCTTTCATCAACCAAGTTTGATTCCGTCCGATCAAATTTATCTGCCCTGAATCAAAAAGACCTCCGAGTTCTTGAAGAACTCGGAGGTCTTGTGCTACCTACTACATATGGATCGGACTTCCCTCAGCCCCATGCGCCGCTTCCATCAACACCTCTGAAAGCGTCGGGTGAGCATGGACATTTCTCGCGATCTCATGCGGCGTCAACTCCATCATGCGTGCCAAAGTTAACTCGGGGAGCAACTCGGTCACTTCGGGACCGATCATGTGCGCACCGAGGATCTCGCCATATTTTTCGTCCATGACGATCTTTACGAACCCGGCATAATCACCCATGCCGAGTGCCTTGCCATTTGCCTGAAATGGGAAACGTCCGATCTTGATGTTGTAGCCGCGTTCCTTCGCCTGCGCTTCGGTGAGTCCAAATGAAGCGACTTGCGGATGACAATACGTCGCGCGCGGCATCATCTCATAATCCAACGTGACCGTTTCGTGTCCCGCGATATTCTCCGCACAGACCATGCCCATCGCCGAGCCGACGTGCGCCAGCATCAGTTTGCCGGTCACATCACCAACCGCCCAAATGCCAGGGACGTTGGTCTGCATCTTCTCGTCGACTTCGATCATACCGCGGTCACTCACCTTGACTCCCGCTACTTCAAGACCGAGTCCCTTGCTGTTCGGTGTAAAGGCGGTTGCCACCAACACCTGATCCACTTCCAGAGTCTCATCGGGAAGTTTCACTTTCACTTTATCACCTGAAACAGCGATGCTTTCAAATTTGACGCCGGTCTTGATCTTGATACCGACCTTGGTCAATTCCTTGGTCAGCTCTTTACTGATCTCTTCATCCTCGCGCGGCAGGATGCGCGGCAACAATTCGATGATGGTCACGTCCACCCCGTAGGAATTCCAAATCGTCGCAAATTCTGTACCAATCGCACCGCCGCCAACAATGACAACGGAGGCAGGTAATGTGTCTTGCATAATAGCTTCCACATAAGTGACGATCTTCTTACCATCCACGGTCACGCCTGGGAGCATCGCCGCGCTCGCGCCAGTGGCGATGATGGTATTCTTCGCCTTGAGTTCAGTGACTTTGCCATCTTTATCGGTCACAGTCAATGTATCTTTTGATTTGAAGGTTGCCGCGCCCATCAACACTGTGATGTTGTTCTTCTTCATCAAGAAGCCAACGCCCTTGGTGAGGCGGTCTGAGTTGGAGCGTGAGCGTTTGAATGCCACGCTGTAATCCAATTTCAGGTTATCGAACGAGAAGCCAAAGTCCTTTGCGCGATGACGGAGCGTATGCGCCACTTCAGCATTTTTTAGCAACGACTTGGATGGGATACAACCGATATTCAAACACACGCCGCCCAGCCATTGCTTATCCACGATCGCGACTTTCTGTTTCAGTTGCGCCGCGCGGATCGCCGCCACATAGCCTGCAGGTCCCGCACCGATCACAACGACATCAAAATTTTCTGCCATAGAGAAACTCCAGTAATTTGTAGAAAGATATGCTTGCGCCCCCATTGTACTATTAAAGAAACTGCTCCCTTTGTCAGAGAGTTGTTTGCGTTTTATAAATTTTTCTTCAAGAACTCAAACGTCCGTTCCCATGCCAGCGACGCGGATGCGGGGTCGTATTCGGGGCGATCAGATTCCATGAACCAATGGGCAACTCGCGGGTAGATATGAAACGTCACGTCCAGTCCTGCGGCTTGCATTTCTTTTTCCACAGTCTCGACACCCTCCAGCGGCTCCCACTCATCCACTTCGGCAAAGTGACCGAGAACCTTGGCTTTCATCTGACTAAGATCTGGGGCGTACGCGCCATAGAACAAGACCACAGTGGAAACATTTGGTTCTTTAGCTGCCACGATCATTGACCACGCAGCGCCCATCGAAAAGCCCATCACACCGATGGGCTTGCCCAGCTGAAGCGACACAAGATAATCCTTCGCGGCTTTGACGATCTCGCCCATGAATTCATTTTCGTGTTTCTCATGAAAGACTTTGGCTTCATCAATTGTTTTGGCAATATCGCCTTGATACAGATCAGGCGCAAGCACGGTGTATCCGTGTTCGGCAAGTTGATCGCAGACTTGTTTGAAGAACGGCTTGAGTCCCCACCAGGCATGTAAAACCAATATGCCCGGACCGCCACCAACGGGGGAGGCGAGATAAGCGTTTACAGATTTTCCATTTACATCAAGTTGAATTTCGGATTTTTGAATCGACATGACACACGCTCCTTTCGACCCGATTATATCAGAACGCGCGTTCTATTTTACAACCAACGCCTCACCCGTGACTTGTAGCTGGTGTAAACATCTTTGAATTTTTTCTCAAGATAGGCTTCTTCATTTTCTATGACCAGTCGATTCATGGTGACCGCAAAAAACGGCGCGACCAGGATGCCTGAGTAAAAACCCGAGGTCAAGGGAAAGCCAATGACCATCAGCAAGAAGCCCAAGTAGATCGGGTTGCGTGTAAAGCGATAAATACCTGAAGTGACGAGCTGCTTTACCGAGCCGTGCGGATCCAACGTGGTGCGCGCCTTTCGAAATTCCATGAACGCGCCAACGCCACACAAGAATCCAATAAAGGTTAAGGCAAAACCAATGTTCTGTAAAATAACCGGTGCAATAAAAGAGTCGAAAACAAAGCGCCCCAATATATAAGCAATCGCAATGAATATTAAAGCGACAATGGGCGGATGAACGTTACGGTTGATAGTTGGATGATCATGTTCTTTTGCCACGAAATTCCTCAATCCTATATTTTTCGAGCAGACATCAAAAAGACCGGGAATGTCTTTTCGTGGTCGTTGATCTTCTTCGTAATCTCATAAACCGTTGAAAACGCGATATCACCAAACCCGGCAGTTTCCGCCTGCTGTTGGAGTTCATCACGATCAAAACCTAAATGCACATCGGTCGTGCCATCGGTGTGGAAGGAACCATCTTCCTTATCCAAATCCGCGACGAGCAGATATCCATGCGGTTCAAGCACGTCATGGAATTTATTGAGGATGGTGTTTGTATCAGGGATGTGATGCAAGGTCATGAGTGAATACGTCATACGATAGCGCTCAGCGGGCATAGAGTCGGTTGCAAGATCAAGCCGCACAGGATGCATATTTTTTATATCGGCATCAGCAATCTTCCCTTTCAACACATCTAACATGCCTTGTGAAGTATCCGCCAGGGTGATCTGTCCCAAGTCTGATTGAAGCGCGAAACTCAGCAAACCAGTTCCACATCCATACTCGAGAGCGTTCATGCTTTTGGATAACAGAATCGCTTTGCGGATGGCATCTGCCACTACACGGGCACGTTCCACTTTCTTGGGGTCAGAGTCCCAGTCTTTGGCGCGTTCATCGAAATTGGTCATTTACGCCCAATTCTCCAACGTCTCTTTGACCTTTGCCAAAAACCAATCCGCGGACGCACCATCGAGAATGCGGTGGTCAAACACAAATGACAGATACACCATCGGGCGGATGGCGATCGCATCGTCAATGACAACGACGCGTTTCTGCATCGCGCCGATTCCTAAAATTCCACATTGCGGTTGGTTGATAACCGGATATGCCAGCAACGATCCGCTGATGCCGTGATTCGTCAGCGTGAACGTTCCACCTTTGACATCATCAGGCTGCAGTTTCTTTGAGCGCGCGCGATTCGCTAAATCATTGACTGCACGCGCCATCGCAAGAAGCGAATGATTGTCCGCGCCCTTGATGACCGGCACGATCAGACCTTCTTCGCCCAACGAAGTTGCCATCCCAATATTGACCGCCTTATGAATGAGTAAACCTTCATCCGACCACGAAGAGTTGACCGTGGGATAGGACTTCAAACCCGCAACAACCGCCATCATAAAGTACGCCGTGAACGTGAGATTGATACCATCCCGCGCAAAGATCTCCTTGTTCATCGAGCGATGTTTCGCCACACGACTCAAGTCCGCTTCCATCACGGTCAATACATGCGGCGAGGTATGCTTCGACATCACCATATGTTCGGCGATCTGTTTGCGGATGGTAGTGTGTTTGACGAGTTGATCGCCTATCATTGGAGTGGCGGATGGCGCGTGACGGGTGACGGCGCTCTGCATTCCACCTTCTGCCTTCTGCACTTCTTTCTTCTTTCCACTTTCCACATAGCTCAACACATCATTCTTCGTAATCCGTCCTTGTAACCCTGTGCCTGCCACGTCTTGTAAATTCACCCCATGCTCCGCCGCGATCTTCGCCACAACAGGAGAGATAAAACCGAGGTCCGTCGAACGTCGAACGTCCAAGGTTTCAGGTTGGGAAGTAATCGACGTTTGACTTTCGACTTTCGACTCAGGTTTTACAGGAGCCATCAAATTGTCCCCAACCGATTCCCCAAGTCTCCCAATAAAAGCCAACACGGACCCAACCTTCGCAGGGAGTCCCTCTTCCGCCATGATCTTCAACACCGTCCCCGATGCAGGTGCAGGGATTTCAGTGTCCACTTTATCAGTGTTCACTTCCAGAAGCGGCTCAAGCTCGTTGACCGAGTCACCCTCTTTTTTCAGCCATTTGATTACTGTTACTTCCTCTACACCTTCACCCAAAAGCGGAACTAATACTTTTGTCGCCATAGTTTTCTCCAGAGTAATCAGTTATCGGTGATCAGTCATCAGTGTCGGTTGCGTCGTCGCTTGATTCGACATAGTAGACTGCCGCGTTTTCACGCATTGTACGCGGAGGTTCTCCGCAGAACATGTCGGCTTTATCCATCATGCTATTCAACATGCGCCCGATTTCCAGACAGACGCTTATGAGCTGCGAACTTGCTTTCTGGTCAATGTAGTCACATTCCAGAGCGGTCTCAATCCAGTGTTGGGTCTCCATCTGTTCCCCATCCGAGTCGGTCAGTTTACTGATAAAGTGCTTCTCATATCTGCGCTTCGCCCATGATTCAGCAATATTCGCCCCAATGGATCGTGATGAGCGGCGGATTTGATCGGTCAAGGAAAATTTTTCGTCTTTCGGAAACGACATCGTAATATTCTTAATTTCGCGCTGTAACTGACGACTCTTCTGATAGACAATCAATTCACGAAAACTCCCAGCATGTTTCAGCTCGCTCATTCTATTCTCCTTACTGTTCACTGTTCACTGATTACTGATCACTTCATCACCGGAAACTGCCCCGGATCAACTTCATTCATCATCTCATACACAGCATCAAAAATAGTTTCAACATTCGGTTTGGACCAGTAATCACCATCTGATCCATACGCAGGACGATGCGCCTTGCCGGATAACGTCTTGGCAGGCGAGTCCAAATGGAAATAACCGCCCTGCTTCTCGATCACTTCCTGCATCATATACGCGGATGTCCCGCCCGGCACATCTTCATCAAGAAAGATCACGCGGTTGGTTTTCTTCAACGACTCTACGATCATGCTGTGAATATCGAACGGCAAAAGCGACTGTACATCAATCACTTCGATATCAATGCCAGCCTTCGACAATTTATCCGCCGCGTCCATCACGATGCGGCAGCATGCGCCATACGTCACGATCGTCACATCGCTCCCCGAGCGGATTACTTCCGGCACACCGAGCGGAACTGTGAATTCGCCAATATTATCGGGCAGGCGTTCCTTCACACGATAGCCGTTCAACACTTCCACCACCACGGCAGGTTCATCCGCTTTCAATAACGTATTATAGAAGCCAGCGGCATGGGTCATATCGCGCGGAACCAAGACATTGATGCCGCGTATCAAATTAATAATGCCCGACATCGGCGAACCCGAATGCCAAAC
>JBDTWO010000088.1:0-19134 GCA_040006635.1 Chloroflexota bacterium | reverse complement strand
CCATCGTCCCAACGTTCAAATGCGGTTTGCTTCGATCATATTTTGCCTTCGCCATCGTAAGTCTCCTTCTGTTTAATAAGAGAAATTAATTACTTCATTATTTCTTGCGCTACTGATTGAGAAACAGGCGCATAGTGATCAAATTCCATGCTGAAAACACCGCGTCCTTGGGTGGCAGAGCGAAGTTGGGTTGCGTACCCAAACATCTCAGCGAGAGGCACCATGGCACGAATAGCCTGCGCATTGCCAAGGCGAACGTCCATACCTTGAATTAAACCTCGGCGACTATTGAGTTGCCCCATAACATCACCAAGATATTCTTCAGGCACCACTACTTCTACTTTCATCATCGGCTCAAGCAAAATAGGATTGCCTCTTTGAACACCTTCTTTGAAGCCCATGGATGCAGCTAATTTGAAAGCCATTTCACTTGAATCAACTTCATGAAAAGAACCGTCAAAAAGCGTAACCTTCAAATCCACAACGGGGTAACCCGCAAGAACACCATTTTCAGAGGCTTCTCTTACACCCTTTTCAATGGGATTAATGTACTCCTTCGGAATGGAACCACCCACAATCTTGTTTTCAAAAACAATTCCGCTACCACGTTCGCCTGGCTCCATGGAAAATACAACATGGCCATATTGTCCTTTACCACCCGACTGCTTCGCGTACTTGTAATTCACTTCTTTTACAGATTTGGTAATTGACTCACGATACGCTACACGCGGCGTACCGACATTTGCCTGCACCTTAAACTCGCGCAAGAGACGATCTACGATAATATCGAGGTGAAGCTCACCCATACCACGAATGACGGTCTGACCAGTGCTATCATCAGAATTAACACGGAAGGTCGGGTCTTCTTCTGCAAGTTTGCGAAGCGCCTCCCCCATTTTTTCCTGATCGCTAGAACTCTTCGGCTCTATCGCAATGGAGATCACCGGCTCAGGGAATGAAATACTATCAAGAACCAGCGATTTACTATCACAAAGTGTATCGCCCGTGAAACTATCTTTAAATCCAAGAACTGCTCCAATATCACCAGAACGTATCTCAGTAACATCCTCTCGGCGATCAGCGTGCATACGAATCAAGCGGCCGATTCTTTCCTTTTTACCTTTGGAGCTGTTCTGTACAGTTTGCCCCTGGCTTAATACGCCAGAATAGATACGTACATAAGCAAGCCGTCCTACATAGGGATCGGTTACAATCTTAAACACAAGAGCACTTAGTGGGGCATCATCTTGCGTAGCCAACTCAAATTCATTTTCTGGATTACCAGGTTCGCTGACTTTAATAGAAGGAATATCGGCAGGTGAAGGTAGAAAATCAACAACTGCATCCAAAAGAATCTGAACACCCTTATTTTTTAAAGAAGAGCCACAAAAAACCGCGGCAGCTTTATTGGCAATTATTCCTCTACGCAACGCCGCCTTTAATTCCTCGACACTGATTTCCTGAACTTCCAAGAACTTCATGGTAAGTTCATCATCAAGTTCGGCGATTCTTTCAACCATATTGGCACGAGCTTCTTTAGCTTGTTGCACCAGATCATCGGGAATCTCTACAACCTTGGGGTCTTTTCCAAGGTCATCTTCCCATACAATGGCTTTCATTGTCAGAAGATCAACTACACCCTTAAATGTAGACTCAAAACCAATCGGAATTTGCATCGGAATTGGGTTAGCACCCAGGCGATCAATAATGGATTGAACGGTGCGCTCAAAAGATGCGCCAACACGGTCCATTTTATTTACGAAACAAATTCTGGGAACACCATAACGATCTGCCTGACGCCACACGGTCTCACTTTGAGGTTCAACACCTTGCACTGCATCAAATACTACTACCCCGCCATCAAGCACACGTAAAGAACGCTGTACTTCGGCTGTAAAATCAATATGTCCGGGGGTATCAATAATATTGACCTGGTAACCCTTCCACTCAGCCGAAACAGCAGCCGACACAATTGTGATACCACGTTCGCGCTCTTGCACCATCCAGTCGGTAACTGTCGTGCCATCATCTACTGAGCCAATGCGATGTGTCATGCCGGTATAGAACATAATACGCTCGGTAGTTGTAGTTTTACCGGCGTCAATATGGGCTATGATCCCAAAATTTCGATATTTCTCTAGCGGAAACTCTCGTGCCATTCTAGTTAGATTCCTGAATCAGTACAAATTGAAGATTAAACACGATAATGTGAAAAAGCACGGTTCGCTTCAGCCATCTTATGAGTTTCATCGCGTTTGCGAATTGCAGAACCCGTTTCATTGGACGCATCAATCAATTCAGACGCCAACTTATCCGGAAATGATTTTCCAGCGCGTTCCCGAGCTGCAGATAAAATCCAGCGGAGTGCTAATGTCGTACGGCGGGCCGTTGAAACTTCCATAGGGACCTGATAAGTTGCACCGCCAACACGCCGCGGACGAACTTCCATGGCCGGGGATACATTCTTTAGAGCGACATCAAAAACATCTATTGCATTTTTGCCAGTACGTTCTTTAATCAAATCCATTGCGTCGTAAATTAAACCAACAGCAAGGCTCTTCTTGCCTTTTTTAAGGACATGTTGAACCATGGTTTGAAGATTTGTACTGCTATAACGGACATCGGGAAGTATTTCCCGCTTTTCAGGTTTAGCTCTGCGCATTTTACTTCTCCATCTGGATTACTTCGGACGCTTCGCGCCGTACTTCGAGCGGCCTTGTTTACGATTAGCCACGCCAGTCGTATCAAGCGACCCGCGTACAATATGATAACGAACCCCAGGCAGATCCTTTACACGGCCACCGCGCACAAGCACAACTGAGTGTTCTTGCAATTGATGACCTTCGCCAGGAATGTAGGCAGTAACTTCAATTCCATTGGTCAAGCGCACACGCGCAATCTTTCGCAAAGCAGAATTTGGCTTCTTAGGAGTCATGGTGCGTACAATAGTACACACACCACGCTTCTGCGGAGCACCTTTATCCTGTCGTACACGACGCTGTTTAAATGAATTCAGCGTATATTGCAATGCAGGTGCTTTGCTTTTTGCTTTTTTATTCTTGCGACCCTTGCGGATCATTTGATTAATTGTCGGCACGTTCAGCCTCCGGTTTCCTGTGTCTATTCATCATTATTTAATGTAAATTTGCAAGAAATGAGGCCACCTTAGATCTTACGGATGGCCTCATTTGTGGTGCCATGCTTTAGCGGGAAATATAGCCGCTTGTTTGATTAGCAACGGAGCGTGATTTTATCATGTCACTTTCACATCGTCAAGATTACCGCTTGCCCATAAACTTTTCACCAATACCCAACAAGCCTGTATCCATTTTCGGAGGATGTTGTTTTTCTTCATCTTTACCAAATTTAACAATGTCTCCGCCTTCATTTACTGCTTCAACAGCCAAGCCAAGCGATTGTAATTCTTTCACCAACACTCGGAATGACGCCGGAATGCTTGGCTCTTCAATGGGTTCGCCCTTGACGATCGCCTCATATGTATTTACGCGTCCCTGGACATCATCCGATTTAACAGTGAGCATCTCTTGTAAGGTGTAAGCGGCACCATAAGCTTCAAGCGCCCATACTTCCATTTCACCAAAGCGTTGTCCACCAAACTGAGCCTTACCACCAAGCGGCTGTTGAGTCACCAAACTATATGGGCCAGTCGAACGCGCGTGAACTTTATCTTCAACAAGGTGATGCAACTTCAGAACAGTCATCACACCCACTGTTACGGGTTGATCGTACATGACACCGGTTTTGCCATCACGCAACATTTGTTTACCAAGTGTCGGTATTGGCTGGCCAGTTGTAGCTGTAATTTCTTGTGCAACTTCCATAAGTCGTGCTTCAGCAACGCGACCGCTATGTCCGTGAGTTTCAATCCATAGCCGCAAACAAGCGTTGATCGCTGCTTCGTTGTACTGATTTCTCTCACGAGGATCTACATTCTCAGGATGGAATATCGTATCCGGATCATAGCTGCGATCACGGAGCCATTCAGCAGCTGTCGATTGACGCGCATACGCCAAGTCATTTAGATCAGATGTGTCATACTCACGCTCACCCAACCATTCTTCCAGATACAAGCGGCGGACTTCATCATCGTCCTGGATAGACTCAGGATCATATTCTTGCTCTTTGAGCCAATCCCAAGCGATTACAGCCGATTCCTTCCAAGCTTGATCAGTGATCCAGGCACGCGCGAGCTCGGCTTCAATTTCCTCTTCTGATGCGCCATCAAATACAGGCGTAATGGCTCGGTAACCAAGACGTTTCGACGCCCAACCAAGGTGAACTTCCAACACCTGACCGATGTTCATACGACCTGGAACACCCAATGGATTCAAAATCAAATCAACGGGTGTGCCATCTTCAAGGAACGGCATATCTTCAACAGGCACAACTTTTGAAACCACACCCTTATTCCCGTGACGACCTGCCATCTTGTCACCCGCAGTCAACTTACGACGTTGAGCAACAGAGACACGCACCATCATATCCACACCCGCAGAAAGATCGGAATTCTCTTCACGGGTGAATACTTTGACATCAACAACCTTACCGCGTTCGCCATGCGGCATCCGCAGAGATGTATCTTTCACGTCACGCGATTTCTCACCGAAGATAGCGCGCAGCAAACGTTCTTCAGGCGTCAACTCTTTTTCACCCTTGGGTGTGATCTTGCCGACCAAAATATCGTTCGGACCAACCTCAGCGCCGATACGGATGATACCGTTCTCGTCGAGGTCTTTGATTGCGTCGTCGCCAACGTTTGGAATATCGCGGGTAATTTCTTCTGGGCCCAACTTAGTATCACGGGCTTCCACTTCATATTTTTCAATATGAACGGACGTAAAACGATCGTCCTGAACAAGCCGCTCAGACACCAAAATTGCATCTTCAAAGTTACCGCCTTCCCAAGAAAGGAAAGCAATGACAACGTTCTGTCCAAGCGCTAACTGACCACTTTCAGTGGATGATGAGTCGGCGATAATATCGCCCTTCTTGATGACTTGACCCTTCACCACGGCAGGGCGTTGATCAATACAGGTGCTTTGATTGGAGCGCTGATACTTACGCAGTTGGTAGACGTGAATACCGCCTCTTTCCTTAACGGTAATTGAACTGCCCGTAACAGACGTTACCTCACCGTTGGCATCTGCCACTACAACCTGACCAGAGTCAAGCGCAGCATGATATTCCATCCCAGTCGAAACTAATGGAATCTCAGGGCGTACCAGTGGAACTGCCTGTGCCATCATGTTCGAGCCCATCAACGCGCGGTTGGCGTCATCATGTTCAAGGAACGGGATCAAAGCGGCGCTAATACCTACCACTTGATGCGGTGCGACATCCATATAATCGACAGATTCGGGGCTCGAGAAAATAAACCCGGAGTGATAGCGGCAGGACACACGCTCACGCACAAATTCCTTAGAATCAGTCAACGGAGCATTTGCCTGAGCGATCACATATTTATCTTCGGCATCAGCAGAAAGATAATCAAACTGATCAGAGATGAACGGCACGATCGCTACAGGATTCCCAATCTTAGCGATCTTCTTCATTATTTTGGAATCGATCAACTCGCCAGATTTATACAAAACTTCTTCTGTCTTCGGGTCGACCATATTCTCACTAAGCGTACGACCTTCCAGACGTTCGTCATCCGGTTCCATTTTTCTGAAGACCTTGCGATAAGGCGTTTCAATGAAGCCGTATTCATTTACACGAGCAAATGAAGCGAGACGACCGATCAAACCAATGTTTGGACCTTCAGGAGTCTCGATTGGGCAGATGCGTCCATAGTGCGAGTGGTGCACATCGCGGACATCGAAGCCGGCGCGTTCACGGCGCAGACCACCAGGTCCCAAAGCGGAAAGTGTGCGTTTGTGACGCAACTCAGCCAACGGGTTGGTCTGATCCATGAACTGTGAAAGCTGCGATGAGCCAAAGAACTCACGCAAAGCCGCCACAACTGGGCGAATATTGACCAACGTCACAGGTGACAATTGTTCCTGATCACGAATGGACATGCGTTCTTTGATCACGCGCTCCATACGACGGAGACCAATACGTAATTTGTTCTGGATCAACTCCCCCACTGTCTTGACGCGGCGGTTGCCAAGATGATCGATATCATCCGACTTCTCAACACCATTATTGATCTGGATCATACGGCGGAGTAGGCGAATCACATCGGCTTTTGAAACCGTGCGATGCGGAATGGGAATGTTCAAGTCGAGCTTTTGATTCAGCTTGTAACGACCCACACGCTCAAGGTCATAATGGCGCTGATCAAACAATTGCTCCTCAAGGAACTGACGAGCGTTATCCAGCGTAGCAGGATCGCCTGGGCGCATCTTGCGGAAGAACTCAATTAAGGCAGCTTCTGCGATGGTCAAACCGCCGGAGAGGTCCCATTCGGGCTCTTGTTTTAGAGTAGAAGCAATGAAGAGGCGTTCGGGATTATTATCCACATCGCTGAACAGAGACAGTAATTCTTCATCTGTGCCAGTCTTCAGCGGGGTATCCTTAATACCATCATTCACCGCGGCTAACGCGCGCAGGAACACCGTGATCGGCACAGTGCGCTTGCGGTTGAATTTCAAGATGATGTAATCCGATTTGCGGGTCTCGAACTCCATCCAAGCTCCACGATCAGGGATCAGCTTGGACATGGCGAGCAGACGTCCCGTAGCACGATCCGTCGGGGCTTCGAAATAAACACCAGGCGAACGGATCAACTGCGACACGACGACGCGTTCCGTCCCATTGATAATGAAAGTGCCCTTGTCCGTCATCTCGGGGAAGTCGCCAAGGAAGATATCCTGTTTGATCGGCTCAGGCACATCAGTACCCGCCAGCAAAACAGAAACATACAACGGACTGGAATATGTGAGGTCGCGCTCAACACACTCTTCAATACCGTGTTTCGGGTCGCCAAACCAATATTTGAGGCCCCATTGTTTGGCTTCGGGTCCACGACCAGGGAAAAATAGTTTCATACCCTTGTTGTAGGATTCGATCGGCGAGACTTCATGAAAAAGATCGCCCAATCCTTCGCGCTTGAGGCGCTCGAACGAATCCAGTTGGACTTCGATCAGATTGGGAAGTTTGATATTAACGGGAATGCGCGCATAGCTTTTGCGAGGCAAAGAAGACATTCGGTTCACTCCTGACCTTTGATCTGTGATCTGTGCGCCGTTACGAACTACCGACTCTCATCCCGAATTTAGTGCTTGCCAGGTAACAGATGCAATTCAAATTCTGGATGCGTGCGAGAGGCGATAAACACACGAAGCCATCCCGCTGGTTTGGCGGGATAGCAAGGGTTGATTATATATGAAGGCTAATATATACGCAAGGGATTTTGCCCATTATTTTCAAACTCCACCCTATTCGTAACTGGTTCGATTCTATCATATTCCAGACGCTCCGCAACTTATAAAGGTTACACGGGGTTTAGAATGATAGTAATTAAACCTTCCAGGAGGCACAATGACCGCATCACAGGCAACCGTAAATGATAGGCGTGAGATCTTCGGCTGGGCAATGTACGATTGGGCAAACTCTGCCTTTAGCACCACCGTGGGGACAGTATTTCTTGGTCCGTATATTGCATCGCTCGCTGCAAAAACTGCAATCGCAAATCCAGATGGCATGGCACGCTTCTTTGGTATTCCAGTTGCACCCGATTCTTTCCTCCCGTACTGCATCTCATTTTCGGTTGGTTTGCAAGTTCTGTTCCTCCCCATTTTAGGCGCAATCGCTGATTATTCACATCTGCGCAAACGCATGATGCAAATCTTTGCTATGATCGGCGCAATTTCAACTATAGCGATGTTTATGGTAACCGGGCCCGTATGGTGGCTGGGAGGCGTGCTGTTTATTATCGCCAACCTGACCTTTGGAGCAGCAATTGTATTTTACAATGCCTACCTGCCTGATATTGCCAGTGAAGAAGAACGGGACAGGGTTTCATCGTATGGCTGGGCAATGGGATATCTTGGAGGTGGAATTCTCCTGGCTTTGAATCTCGCTTTCTTCATATTCAGCGATGACCTTGGCGTACCAGGGGATTTGGCAGTCCGCATCAACCTGGCTTCAGCCGGCGTATGGTGGATCGGATTTTCATTCATCACCTGGGCGCGCCTGCGGCCGCGGCACGCTGCCAGACCACTCCCCCAAGGTGAGACCTATGTCAGCATTGGCTTCAAACAACTGGGCAATACTTTCCGGGAAATCAAACACTTTCCTGAGACACTTAAGTATCTATTGGCTTATTTTCTCTACAACGATGGGATTCAGACGGTTATTGCGGTTTCGTCCACATTTGCCGCAGCTCCCCTAATTCGTGGTGGACTTGAATTACCGCAAGACACGTTGATCGCTGTCATTCTCATGATCCAATTCGTAGCCTTTGGCGGTGCACTATTTTGGGGCAAACTCGCAAAGTGGATCGGCGCAAAGCAATCGATCGTCGTCAGCTTGGTCATTTGGTCTGGCGTTGTGATTTACGCGTATGGCGGTTTAAAAGGCGACAGCCGAACGACGCAGTTCTTCATCCTCGGAATCTTCATCGCCTTGGTGATGGGCGGATCGCAAGCCATTAGCCGCAGTCTCTTTGCACAGATGATTCCAAAAGGGAAAGAAGCAGAGTTTTATTCCTTCTATGAAGTCAGCGAACGCGGCACTTCATGGACGGGACCGCTGATCTTTGGGCTTGCCAATCAAATCTTCGGTAGCCTGCGGTATGGCATATTAGCGCTGATCTTCTATTTCATCGCAGGTTTGATCGTGCTGCCCTTCGTCAATGTGCCCAAAGCGATGGCAGATGTAAAAAAATACGACGCGGATAGGAAATAACTTAAACTCGATTAAATAAAACCAGCCGAGGAAGCTTTCCTCGGCTGGTTTATTTTTATTTATTCCGTCTGATAAGGTTGCCCAATAAACTCCCGCCGAGATTCGCGTTCAAAATGGAAACGCTAACCGCCGGTAAACTGGACGCTCCGGGATACACCAAGTAACGTGGCGCCCATATCGGGTGGAATTTTTCCTTGAAGGCATGCAGCCCGCGGAAGTTATAAAAGCGGTTCACGTTTTGGTAAATATAATGGAGCGCCCGTTCGATAACCGGATCATCGGAATGTTCCCCTACTCCAGATAGCGCACTCAATCCCAAATTGAATGATGCGTAGTTTTGTTCTTTTGCCCAGGTAAAAAGGGACACGAACAGAAAATCCATCAAACCCGAATCGACCTGGGTACGATGACGCATGAGGTCAACTGCCACTTCATTGTTTTGAAACTCAGTGACAATATTGGCAAACGCCTCGATAAAACCTTCGCGGTCACGCACCAACAAAATCGGACAGGTATTGAGATACGCCTCGTCAAACCAACCCAGCGAGAATCGAAGCTCAGACGCACCCCGGCTGGAAAGCCATTCGTTGCTGATCAGATCCAACTCACGCAGCATGCGCGGTGAAAAAGGCGGCTGGACTACGTCAAAGCGATAACCATTTCGGACCATTTTGTTATAGCTATTCCGCAGGGTTTTGTTTTCACTGCCTTCCAGTGTAAATTTTGCCAGGTCGATGATGGCTTCCTGCCCCAACTGGAGCGTATCGAAACCAGCGGCTTTATACATATCCAAATGGTCTGGCAGAACCAGATAAAAAGCTGGGAGCCAATCGTTCGGCGCACAGAACAACTTGAAGGCAGAGATGGAAGCGGATATTTCATCCAGCGAACAAATTGGATCACCTAAAGTCAACGCAACGCGATTTTCCAACGCATACGAGATCAGGGAATGGTCAGACGCAAAAAAGAAATGCTTATCATCGAAGAGGGTATAGCGGACAATCGAAGTATGCCCATGCGCACGGACAATTTCCCAGGCACGCGCATGTTCGTCATCAGAAACGGTATGACGGATCAACACCGGACGCAAGAGCATGACCAACGCATAACTGATCGTTACGGCGCCGACAATATAGATCGAATCAGTAAAGTAACTTCCAAACTTTGTGATCGGCAGGGACTGCAAGCCCGGGTCGTAGAATTGTGTGAACATGACTATAGTTTGGCGCACTGCCATCCATAAGCTAAAGCTGATCTTGAAGTGCCGGTCGAGCAGGAAGAAGCCCAGCACACCATACGTGATCGTAAAACCGAAGGCAGCCAACAAAGTCAACAGACCCTGTTTAATGGAAGGTGGGTCTGACCGCGCGTGGAAGTAGGGACGCAGATAGAATAGCAAACCAGCCAACAAGGCGGCAAGTGTCGCCTCTTCATAATCGAGCCCTTTGAGTAGATGAGTTGGAATTGAGATGATGAGAATGGCAAAAGCGAGGATCCAACCCAGTTGTTTTCTGCGCCACAAACTGACAGAAAGCAAAAGGAGGGCAAAACCCGCCAACGCTGAAGTGAGATGTCCGCCCGTGCTAATGCTGAACGGTGAGTATTGTTCAAGCAAGCGCAGGCGATATTTCATAGATGGCGTGACCGCCGAGAGGACGTTGATCACGCCCATTGCGGCGGTCAACAAGGCAACCAAGTGAACTAGATTTTCTTCTGAGAAGGCAGTTCTTAATTTCATTGCCATCTCCTTCCTGCAATAAGACCTGACACTTTGAGAAATGTCAGGTCTTATTATTATAACTTCGGTAACACGATCGACTGTTGCTTCTGATATTTGCCTTTTTTATCGGCATAAGAGATTTCGCACTCTTCGTCCGCTTCAAAAAATAGGACTTGTGCCAAGCCTTCGTTGGCATAGATCTTCGCAGGCAACGGCGTGGTGTTGGAGATTTCCAACGTCACGAAGCCTTCCCATTCTGGCTCAAACGGCGTGACGTTGACGATAATACCGCAACGCGCATACGTGGATTTCCCCAGACAGACCGTCAACACTTTGCGCGGGATGCGGAAGTATTCCACCGTGCGCGCCAGCGCAAACGAATTCGGCGGGACGGTACACACATCGCCAATATAATCCACCATCGATTTGGTATCGAAGTTCTTCGGGTCGACGGTGGCAGAAAAGACATTCGTAAAGATCTTGAATTCATCCGCCACACGCACGTCGTAGCCATACGACGAAACGCCGTAGGAAATCACACCCTGCCGAACTTGTTTATCTTCGAACGGTTCGATCATGCGGTGTTCGTGCGCCATCTTGCGGATCCAGTGATCAGGTTTCAGTCCCATTTTATTCTCTCCAAATAAGGTGTAGGTGACAGTCACTTTCGCGAAGCGGGTGACTGTCACCTTTATTTCACAACAATCACGACCTGTGTCAATTTATCAGATTGTACTTCAACCCAGCGCTCATAAAGCTGACCATTTAGTTTCAATGCGATTCTGTAACGTCCGACCTTCAGATCGCCCATGGCAGCGTTCTCCGCGCCTTTCGCCATTTCATTGACATACGTATCCAGGTACAACGTTTTCTCCGGCTTATCAGCTCCCCCAAGGTAACGCGCTATTGTCAACTCAGCGAACCGATGATTGCCAGACCCATCCTCGATCGAGAGCATCAACGTTCCATTATTGTTTTTCGGGGCAAACCACAACTCGGGGTTCTGGGCTGAAAAATAATTTTCCACATCGCCGCGCCGCACTTCAAAATGCAGATGACTCCCCGTCGCCACACCGGTCTGCCCCACCTCACCGATCTGCTCCCCCACTTGCACAGCCTCCCCGGCGCTGACATCGATCTTTGATAGATGCGCATACAAAGTGAAGAGATCGTTTGCATGACGGATCACGATCACATTCCCATAAAAATTAACCCACGGACTATACACCGCCTTCACATCTGGACCAGCAAAGATGACGACGCCATCTGCTGCGGCGTGGACGGGTGTCCCATACTTATTGAGGAACTCGACGCCGTGATGCGGTTCACGCGTCCCGTTTTCTGTAGAGGCGAACCGATAGCTTTTATCCACTGAATCATTTGCAGATGGGTTAATGGGTCGCTCAAGGATAAAGTGTCCGTCGGTGATGCAATAATCCGCAACCAACGGGTCGCAGGGAATTTTTGTCGGCGCTGGGGTTGACGAGGGGGAAATAACAATCGTTGTCGTAACTGTCGCTTCGGGCAGAACGATCATCGTTGAGGTTGCATCCGGCAACGCGACAACCTCCTGAGCAGGCGCACAGGAGGCGAGTACGAGAGCAAAAACTAAAAAGGAAAAAGCGAATTTCATAAGTTTTTATTCTGGAGTCGGTCAGCTTGCTGACCAATGTCAAGCGGCAAGCCGCTTGACTCCAGAGTCTTATTCTGGAGTCCGCCAGCTTGCTGGCGAAATCGGGGAGTAAGCTACCCGACTCCAGAGTTATACTACGCTCATGGACCACATCTACAAAACCTATCCTCACAATCCGCCGCATTATTTTGTGCCCAATGCGCTGTATATTGTAACGGGATCGATTTTGTATAACCAGCATTTATTGAAGGACGACATCCACAAGTCTATTATCTGTGAAATCATATTTGAACGCGCCGCGCATTGGGGCTGGGATTTGGAAGCTTGGGCAATTCTCGAAAATCATTACCACATCATCGCCCACGCTCCCGAAAACGCACTCACCTTGGAGAAATTAATTCGGCAGGTACATTCCAAATCAGCAGTTGAATTAAACAAGCTGGATAAAACTTTAGGTCGCAAAGTTTGGTACAACTACTGGGACACCTGTATCACACTCGAAACATCCTATTACGCTCGCCTGCGTTATGTTCATCTAAATCCCATCAAGCACGGATTGGTTGACGCGAAGCGTGCGGAGGACTATCCTTTTTGCAGTTATCGCTGGTTTTTAGAAAAGGCAGATGATGATTTTCGAGATACCGTAATGAACCAGCCGATTGATCGCGTGGATGTTTTCGATGATTTTGATAATTAACTCTGGAGTCGACTCTGGAGTCAAACAGCTTGCTGTTTGACAGAATGCGTTCAGCAAGCTGAACGACTCCAGAATCAGATACCGCCGCGCTCTTTCATGACAGATTGGATTTCTTTTTCGAGTTTATCGGCTTTCTTTTCGAGATCGGATAGTTCGTTCAGCATCTTCTCCCCTACGGATTTGTCTTCAAGAGAATTGATATTGATTTTCACGTTATAGCCCGCCGCAGTCAGCGCGGCGCGTGCCATGGCGAAACCGGACATGGAGTCGCTGATGGCGTTGAGGTTGGCGTGTTTGGCGCACTTGAGAGCGAGGTCCATTACTTTGACGGCGCCTTCGGCAACATGCAATGGGACGTGCGCAGCGTTAAGCGTGGCTTTGATGATCGCAGCATTGCGCGCAGATTTTTGTTCATCGGTCTCTTTGGGGAGCTTGAAGGTTGCCATCAGGACTTCAAAGGAAGAGGCGTCATCATCGACAGCTTGCGTTAGTTCTTTGCGCAGGGTTTCAGCCACCACACGGATGGCTTGCATTTCGGCTTCGACTTCGGCGTATTTCTTTTTGCCGATGGTGAGTCCGGAAACCATGGCGACAAGACCTGCGCCCATGGCGCCAGCGTAGGCTCCAGCTGAACCACCGCCGGGAGTCGGTGTCGGGGCGGCTAATTCTTCGATAAAAGAAGCAGGTTTCGGGGAGTCTGAAGCGTCGGCGGTGGATGCAGAGAAGAGTCTGGATTCAAGAATCTGTTCGGGGGAGAATTGGTCAAGTTGGGTGTACCAGACCGCCGCATCCACCAAGGCTTCCTGCGGAATCAATCCGACGAGTTCGCTGTGATGAATGGCGACGCCGTAACGCTGGGCTTCGCGTCGAATGAATTCGACGGCACGCGCGATGGGCGTATCGTGGAAGTTGGTGAGGTTCATCGAAATTTGCGCGCGTCCATCGACGAGCAAGCCGAGACCTTTGACATAATGAAAGCCGCCGGAAGAATGTCGAATGGACTTGGCGATCTTCTTGGCAATATCGATATCGGCAGTGGCGAGATAGACGTTGAAAGCGATCAGCGGATTGCGCGCACCGATAACAGTGGCGCCTGCCTTGGGCATTTTAGCTGGACCAAAATCAGGCTGACGTTCGGGATTCGTTTCGATCTCGGCTTTGATGCCTTCGTATTGACCTCTGCGAATGTTCTCAAGATTGGCGCGCTCGGGGCGCATTGCCGCCGCTTCATATAGATAGACCGGAATGTTGAGTTCACTGCCCACGCGTTGACCGAGCCGTTTGGCGATGGCAATACAATCATCCATCGTGACGCCGCTCAGCGGCACGAAAGGACAGACATCCGTTGCGCCCATGCGTGGATGCGCACCGATGTGCTGATCGAGATCGATCAGTTCGGCGGCGGTCTTGATGGCGCGAAAGGCGGCTTCTTCGACACCGGCGGGCGAACCTGCAAAGGTGAGCACGGTGCGGTTGTGGTCGAGGTCGGAGGAACGGTCAAGCACTTTGACTTCGCTGACCGATTGGACGGCGGCAACGATCTGGTCAATGACCTCAGGTCGCCGCGCTTCGGAAAAGTTGGGGATACATTCGATGAGTTGGGTCATGAGATTTTCGATTTACGATTTCTGATTTTGGATTGAGGAACGAGGATATTATAAGGGATTACAACAGTTATAATACTTAAAGTTAAATTTAGAGACTGTTGTGATACCCACAGATAACTCTTTTCATGATAATTATATATAAACCAAATTGTATGATCTAACTCGATAATAAAACTTATGAAAAATTTCAAAAACTGGAAACCATCTAGGAAAATCTTAATCTCCATCTTCATCCTTCTAATTCTAGCGACAATTTTTGTACTAACACAAATTGATTATGGATGTGATTGGACAGGCTTTGGACGTTGCATACAAACAATTCCAGCCAATAAGGAGATTCGTCCTGCGAAATCACTATGGGATTGGATGAATCTACTTATTGTGCCAACTTTACTTACCGTCGGCGCAGTTGTCTATAATCGCATAGAGAAACAGAATGAACAGAGACGCACCGAAGATCATTTGCAGGAAACTGTTTTATCAGCTTATTTGGATCGAATAGCAACATACTTACTGAATAACAAACTACGATCCTCAAAAGGGAATTCTGCCGTACAAGATGTTGCACACGGCTGGACGCTAACGGTTTTGCCTCGATTAAATGGTCAACGCAAGGGGGTTGTATTACATTTTTTATATGGCGCAAATCTACTCATGAAAAATAATTCCATTATTCAATTAGGTGATGCGGATTTAAGCGGCGTGTCTTTAAACGCATGGCTAGAAAATATCTATCTAAATGGGGCTAATATGGAGAAAGCTGATTTAGAGGGTTGTTATTTCTGGGGCGCTGACTTAAGTGCCGCATATTTGAAGAATGCCAACTTGGAGAATGCAAATCTTGGAGAAGTTAATTTAGAAGGTGCCTGGTTAGAGGAAGCCAATCTAAAAACATTTTCTATCAGTGGAAACTTGAAAGGCGCTAAACTAATGCGCGCTGACCTCACTGGAACAGATTTAAGCGGGGTTGATTTAAGTGGAGCTGATCTTCAGGACGCCAAAGTTACTTCTAAGCAACTCTCTAAAGCTTTATCGCTTAAGGGTGCTATTATGCCAGATGGCTCAAAGCATAAATAAAACCTTAGCAACAGGAATCTTTTGATTGTAGATATCATCCCAATTGAGTTACAGGAAAATCTGTGTACCGAAAAAGGTATATGATTGAAAATAACCAACCATTTTTAATGATACGTTCGAAGCGAAGTGAGAGGCTATGATCACTGTCAACGAATCCCTGCTCGATGAATATCTAGGCAAACTCGAAAGCGCGCGGGCATGGTCGCCGCGCGTCATCTCCAAATTGGAGAGCTTTATCCGTTCGGCTGAAGACTACGACCTGTTCCGCGTCAACCCGATCCAATATGCAACTGAAAAGAACATGGCTGAAAGCGAAGCTATTGACCTGTTCCTCCACAGCGCGAGAATGGGGTTGTTCGAAATGGAATGGCATCTCGTCTGCCCAGGTTGCGGTCACGTGGTGGAAAGTCTCCGCAACATGCACAAACTGCATTCAGCCTTCGTCTGCAATCAATGCGCGATCGAAGCCAATGTCTCGCTCGATGATTACATCCAGGTCGCGTTTACAATTTCGCGCTCCGTCCGCGAGATCGTCTTTCACCACCCCGAGTCACTTTCGGCGGAAGATCTCTTTTACAAATACAACTTGTGTCGCGGAACCCAATCCTTTGTCGAGGGCAAGCGCCAGGAAGAAATGCTGCGCATCGTCACGAAACTGGTTACCTATCTCGAACCCGGCGAAAAACGCTCCCTCGAATTTCTAATTGAACCGGGGGCATTGCTGATCTCGCACTTGGGCGAAAACTCGATCACTGGTTTTCTTGTGGCTGACGAGCAGGCATCTGGACGGCAAACCCTGACCGCTCAATTTACAGAGGGTTCGCTCAAAGTGCTGGATCATGAAGTCACTCCCGCCGCGCGCCTTGACTTTGGATATGCTGGCATGACGTTTGACCAACTCGGTTCACTCCTGACCGGATCCTTAAGCGTTGACCTTGAGAATCGTCTTGAACGACGCATCTGCTTTTGGCTTGCCATGCTTCCAGGGCAGCCATCGCGAAAAGGCGTCAGCTTCGATCCGTTCCTTTCGGGCAAGCGCCTAATCACGACTCAAACTTTCCGCAACCTGTTCCGTTCGGAAACGGTTTCAGAGAGTGAAGGCATCGGCGTCAAAGACATCACGTTCCTTTTCACCGACCTCAAAGGTTCCACCGCGCTCTACGATCAGATCGGTGACCCGAAAGCCTATTACCTCGTCCGTCAACATTTCGATACGCTCGGCAGCATCATCAATCATTATGAAGGCGCGACCGTCAAAACGATCGGCGATGCCGTTATGGCAACTTTTATGACACCTCTTGATGCAGTCCGCGCCTCGCTGGAAATGCTCCATGATATCGAAGCCTTCAACAACAACATCTCGGACAAACTGGTTTTGAAGATCGGAATCCACACCGGACATTCGATCGTGGTCACTCTCAACGACCGCATCGACTACTTCGGGCAAACTGTCAACATCGCTGCGCGGGTCCAGGCTCTGGCTGATGCAGACGAGATCTACGTCAGCGAGGGCGTATACAACTTCCCCGGTGTGCATGAGGCGGTCGCTCACTGTGACGTTGTCCCCGAACAGGCACAGGTCAAGGGTGTCAGCGAAAAGCTCCAGGTCTATAAACTTACGGTCAGAAAGTAACACGTTGTAGTCATGGAGCCAGAAGATTTTATCCGTGTGTATGAACAGGCTTTGGCGAGCCAGGATTGGGGTCAGGTCGAACCGTGGATGCATGCACAGGCCTGCGTCACTTTTTCCAATGGGACAGTGCATAAAGGCAAAGCTGAAGTCCAAAAGGCTTTTGAACATAACTTCGCGCTCATCCGGGATGAAAACTATTCCATGACCCATGTGCACTGGGTCTTGAAGAACGCAGAAACCGCCGTGTATCTTTTTGAATTTCGTTGGAGCGGGATCATCAACGGCAAACCTGCACAAGGCGCCGGACGAGGCACATCGGTGTTGATCAGGCAGGGGAATATATGGCAGTTACTCATTGAGCATCTCGGTCCAATCGGATCTTAAATTGCTCATATAATCAACCCCATTATGGAAAAATCTCGTTTAGAGGCATTTAGTGACGGCGTGTTTGCCATCGTGATCACCTTGTTGATTCTGGATATCCGCTTCCCAGATGTGGACTACAGTCAATTTGCAACGGCTCTGGCTACCCTGTTGCCGCGCATTCTGATGTATGTCATGAGCTTTATTATCATCGGGTTGTATTGGGTCTCACATCACAACTCCATGCAGGTGGTCAAACAAACGGACCGTGGTTTCCTATGGTTGAATATTTTGTTCTTGTTGTGCGTTAGCTTTATTCCTTTTCCAACCTCGCTCGTTGGTCGTTACCCCTTCCAAGCCTGGCCCATTATTATTTATGGCAGCACCTTGATCGTCTGTAATCTCATCGGAACTGCCATGATGTTCTATGTTCTCTATCATCCTAACCTGGCGGTGCCTGAGTTTGGTATGAATTATGTGCGCCGCCATACGCCGATCCATATTGCCATCAATGTTTTCTATCTCTGTGCAATTTTATTGGCACACTCGTTACCGCTTGTGAGTTATCTGATCTATGTCGCCGTGGTGATCAGTCTAATTGTTTTCCTGCCAAAAGTGGATGACGGTATTAATATCAAGTAAGTCCTGAACATAGGAGAAGACCTGCATGAACTCAATAGACCTTCAGCACCTCCGCACAGCCATTGAGGTTGCTCAACGCGCACGTGAGCATGGCAACCATCCCTTTGGCGCGATCCTCGTGGATGAAAATAATCAGGTGTTGTTGCAAGCTGAGAATTCAGTAGTCACTGGCAGCGATTGCACAGGGCATGCCGAAACAAACCTGATGCGGCTTGCCTCTCAAAATTATTCAGCGGACAAACTGGCAAAGTGTACGCTGTACACGAGCACGGAACCTTGCGCGATGTGCGCAGGTGCAATTTACTGGGGAAATATGGGACGCGTCGTCTACGCCTTAAGTAAAGTTGCGCTGTATGAAATCATCGGTCCTTCACCCGATCAGTTACTGCTCCCATCTCGTGAGGTCTTTGCCCACAGCCAGCGTAAGGTCGAAGTGGATGGTCCAGCTCTGGAGTTGGATGAAGAGGCGCGCGCAGTCCATGCTGGATTTTGGTAGTAACAATCTTAGGGGCATGTATACTCAATCAAAAAGTCGCCTGTTCACGATAGAAGGTTTTTGTTTGTGGTGTTAGGTGAATAAGATCTGACTAGGGGAAACAAATTCTCCCGTCCCCCAAGTGGCGGAGCTAGAAACTCCCTACCTGATGGATGTAGCTTGGGAGTCATTGATATATCATGAGTCTATGGTCTGCAAATGCTTATTATTGCAGCCAAGGAGTACTTCATCATGAATGTCGAAAAGCCCAACCTCAAAGCCTATAACACTGTTATCGTCATAGCGCTGGTCGCGATCTTGCTGACAGCCTTCGGCGGATATCTGATTCTGCAAACCATGCCTGTGAAGACTGTCAACATGGGCGTCGGCGGAAGTTCCAATTCGATGATGCA
>JBDTWO010000087.1:0-19216 GCA_040006635.1 Chloroflexota bacterium | reverse complement strand
CCGCGTTTGGCAGGTTGTACGACCGTTATGTACAGCCCATCTATCGCTATGTCTACAGCCGCGTTGGCAGCGCCCATGAAGCGGAGGATATTACTTCGCAAACGTTTATGGCGGCGTATGAGTCCTTGGCGCGGTATCGGGAGCGCGGTCAATTTTCGGCGTGGTTGTTTCGAATCGCTCGCAGCAAGTTAAATGATCATTTCCGCCGCAGCCGGCGCGAGGTTGGGCTGGAAGCGGTTGGTGAGATCCTCGAGCGGGAAGATGCGCTCGGCACGTTAATCCGGGCGGAGGAGTTGAGTCAGATCCGGTCGATCATCAATGATTTGGATGAGGATGAACAGGAGTTGATCCGTTTGCGGTATGTGGCGGGCCTGGCTTTTGTTGAGATTGCAGAGCTGTTGGGCAAGCGCGAGGATGCTGTGAAAAAATCTGTGTATCGTCTGCTGGCGCGTTTGAAGAGCCAGATGGAGTAAACCATGAGTGATCTACAACCTTCCCCTGAATTTGAAGAGCAGATTCGCAAGGCAATGAATGTGCCAGATGCGAACCCTGAGTTTGTCAAAAAATTACACAATGAACTGGTAAGAGGTCCAGTAAAAATGAAATCTCGATCTATGTTTCGACCTGCCTGGGGGCTGGCATTTGTTTTGGCGCTGGCAGTTTTGGTTGTGAGTGTGCCCGGTGTTGCCGCGGCATTTGGTAAGCTGTTGGGCTATCAGCCGGATGTGGGGCTGGTGGAGAATACCGGTGACTTGCGCATCTTGAATGAACCGATTTCAATGACTCGTGAGGGTGTGACGCTGACGATCTCGTATGTGCTGGTGGATAAAGATCATGTTGAAGTGATCTATGCTGCGCAGGGCATCCCTGCGCAGAATGATAGCTGGCAAGCCTCTGACTCGGCGACGAATCCCAAGGCGTTTTGCGGCGGCGTGGAGGTCGGTGATACTTATAACAAAGAGGGCGATCCCATTTTGAAGTTGTCGGATGGGACTTTGTTGGAGCGCGACCTCACGGGCAAGTACCCGCAGAATGTGTTTGCGATGAAACCGGTCTATGAGGCGAAGATTCCCGCCAATGTATTGGAAATGACGTTTCTGCTGAAGTGTATTCCCAACGCGCGGCTTGGAGCGGTACCTGAGAATTGGGAAGTGCCGATCAAGTTGACCAGGGTTCCTGCTGGGACTGTGGTGGGTGCGCCAGTGATCGAAGTGGAACAAACTGCTATTGTTTCTACGACTGAGATGCCCGCGTCTCCATCAGTCGCAGCATCCTCGACCAAGTCGCCGGCTCTGCCCGCCCCGGTCGTTAATATGACCCTTGATAAGGTTGTCCCGATCGATTCGGGCTTGGTGTTCTACATCCGTTTTGATGTGGAGAACAAAAATCCATCTTTGATTTCGATTATGCCAACGGATGTATATGTCCTTGATGCCAATGGCGAAAAGATTCGTCCGTATGGCAACTTTATGTGGCAGCCGTCTGAACATCGCGTTGGTTCTGAATTTGAATATACACTGCAGTCCAAACCGGCCGGACCAGTGACGCTCGTAGTGGAAAAAGCCGTTGCGGTCTATGACACGCTATCTTCCGATCCGCTGCAAGCCACACCTAAAGAGATGAACTTCACGTTCAATGCTGGCGACAACCCGCAATATAACCAGACCTGGTCGTTGGATCAGGAATTCCAGATCGCGGGTTACCCGATTAAGATCACATCGGTCCGTGCGGCGAACTATGATGATATCAAGACGCCTGAGTTGGAATCATTTGGTGGATCACAGGGCTTTGAGCATGGGTATGATTTCTTGGTGGAGACCGATCCATCGGTCAAGTTTCAAGTCCTGATGGATATCATGTCTGAAACGTATGTCTGTACCAATCTGATTGGCCACCTGACCGAGCCCGACAGTTCAAGCTTGCACGACGTGGAGTTGTGTCGTGGTGACACGTATCCGAAAGGCGAGATGTTGGTGCGGTTCTTGCAACTCTCTGTATTGATGGACAATACCTGGCAGGTCACCTGGACGCCATAGCATAAAAAAACTGGTCATACTGAAAAGTGTGACCAGTTTTTTATTATGCACATTTTGTTGTCACTGATTACTGAGAAAGAAGCTGAGCGCTGCGAATCCACCACACGCACAAAAGGCAATGACAATGCCAACCGCAAAATAAATAATGATATTGTTGGTGTTTGACTTGCCGGTCTTGCCGTTGTATTCCGTGCCACAGTTCTGGCATTTGACATGCGTGAACATATTGGGACCGAGCGCACCGCCCCACCAGGTGAATTTTACCTTTGTGGCATTGGTACTTCCGCATTTCGGGCAGGGTGCATATTGAGTTGTTGGTTGCATGGTGCCTCCATAAAATGATGGGCTGAGTTGGCAGCGCTATTTTACATCAACTCCTTTTAGTTATTCTGGCATTGAATGGCATCATCAGTAAACTGTAATATTTCCATCGAGCCAACCGTCTATAATTTAGAAATGAAATCAGAAACAATTACCCTGAACGACCAGATCAAACCGGTCGTTTATCCAGACGCGTTTGATGAACTTCGGGAAGCCTGGCAGCTTCTTGGGTTTACCCAACAGCAGTCCACGATCGTGATCGTTGGTGGTGCAGGCGGCATGAGTGCAGATGATGTCGCCAAGGTACAGACGTTCTTTGAAAAGCATCTAATTCCTTTTGCCCAAAGCAGGCATGCCGCCATTATCGAAGGCGGCACGGATTCAGGTGTGATGGCGGCGATCGGGCGCGCGCGCAACCTGACCGGGGCGAACTTTCCGCTGGTGGGTGTCATTGCCCGGGATGTCGACGGGG
Organism: Chloroflexota bacterium; assembly: GCA_040006635.1. GTDB lineage: Bacteria > Chloroflexota > Anaerolineae > Anaerolineales > Villigracilaceae > Defluviilinea. The sequence goes on along the minus strand of JBDTWO010000087.1, from coordinate 16,387 downwards.
TGGGGCTGATGCTCGAACCCCATCATACGCATTTCATCTTTTGCCCCGGAAATAATTGGGGCGATGAATCTGAGTGGATCGCGGCGGCAGCCAGCGCCCTCTCCGGTTCTCTGCCTAGTATTGCCATCATGATCAATGGCGGTCAGATCACCTGGGGTGATGCCCGCTTCAATGTTCAATACGGACGCACAGTATTGATTGCTGAGGGCAGCGGGCGGACAGCCGACGTCATTGCCCACACCAGCACCGGTCTCGCTTTTGACCCGCAAGCCATTGCCCTGCTGCGGACTGGAAAAGTGCATGTCGAAAACTTTTTCAAACGGCCGGAACGTTTTATTGAAAAGCTGAACGATCTAATGAAATAGGTTTTTTCGAAAACCCCAAACAAAAAGGGACGGGCATTTTGCCCGTCCCTTTTTGTTACTTCAACTGTGCCTTGATCTTCTCGGCAGTATCTTTATAACCTGCCAATTTATCGCGCTCTTTCTGAACCAACGCGGCGGGAGCTTTATTAGCGAAATCGCTACCTAATAGATTCTCAAGTCGTTGAATATGTGACTCGGCTTCCTTAAGTTCTTTCTCTAAACGGGCTTTCTCGTTGGAGAGATCGACCATACCAGCCAGCGGTAGATAGATTTCCACTGAGCCGACCACGAGGGCAGCGGCATCCTTGGGTTTCTCTTGCAGAGTCTCAGTAATAGAGAGTTCCGCTTCACTCAAGCCAGCCAGTGACGCGATCACGTTGGCTTGAGCTTTTAGCAAAGCTGTTTTTGCACCGGCTGAAATATTTGCAGCGATGCGTTTGCTGGGCGCCACATTCTTTTCGGCACGCAGGTTACGGATCGAGCGCACGATTTCCTGGAGCAATGTAAAGTCCGCGATCTTGGTCTCTTCCCAGCCTTCCAGCGGACGCGGCTCTGGCCATTTCGCCACGATCAAGGCGTTGGGAGAATCGTCAAAGATGTGCGAGGCGCCTGCGTCAAGCACTGCCCGACGTAGGTGTCCCCACATCTCTTCGGTCACGAATGGGATGAAGGGGTGCAGTAACTTCAAAGAGATATCGAACACGCGCGCAAGCGTATCCACGGTGCGTGCTCGCGTGGCATCATTCTTGAGTTGTTCCTTTGCGACCTCCACGTACCAATCGGCAAAGTCATTCCAGATGAAATCGTAGATCGCCTGACCTGCCTGACCATATTGGAAGTTTTGGATCTGGCGTTCCACATCGCGTACGAGTTGCTGTAACTTTGCCCAGATCCATGAATCGGCGAGGGTGTAATCGCCCGGCTTGTCGATTGATTGTTGGCTATCGATCGCTGCGATTACGAACCGCCCCGCATTCCAAATTTTATTTACGAAGTTGCGGTTGGCTTCCACTTTCTTCGGACCGACATTTGTATCGTTACCGGGCGTGGAGCCTACCAAAATATTAAACCGCAATGCGTCTGTGCCGAATTCATCCATAAGGATGAGCGGGTCGATCACATTACCCTTGGTTTTGGATATTTTATGTCCCTGCTCATCGCGGACGAGTCCATGCAGATACACAGTATGGAACGGGATCTGTCCCGTATATTCGAGTCCGCTCATGATCATGCGCGCCACCCAGAAGAACAGAATATCGTAGCCCGTTTCCATATAGGAGGTGGGGTAGAAATATTCCAGATCAGGTGTCTGCTCGGGCCAGCCCAAAGTGGAGAAGGGCCACAAGCCGGATGAGAACCAGGTATCCAACACATCCTCATCTTGATGAATGTCCTTCGATCCGCAGGTGGCGCATGCGGTTGGGTCTTCGCGTGCCACGGTCATGTGATTATCGGGGCAGTACCACACCGGGATGCGATGTCCCCACCACAATTGGCGGCTGATACACCAGTCCTTGATATTCTCCATCCAGTTGTAATACGTCTTTTCGAATCGTTCGGGCACGATCTTGATGCGCCCATCTTTCACGGCATCGAGTGCTTGCTTTGCTAGAGGCTCGATGGTCACGAACCACTGTTCTGAGATCATCGGCTCGACAATTTCTCCGCCGCGCTGTGATCTTGGGATGGTTGTACGATACGGTTCCTCTTTGATGACGAGACCGGCTTTCTTCATATCAGCCCAGAGATTTTTACGCGCGTCGAATCGATCCTGACCTTTGTAGCTGCCTCCGTTTTCGTTGACCTTTGCCTCTTTATCAAGGATGGAGATGATGGGCAGGTTGTGTTTGTGCGCGATGGCGTAATCGTTCGGGTCGTGTCCGGGTGTGATCTTCAACGCGCCGGTTCCGAATTCGATGCTCACATAGTCGTCGGCGATGACGGGAATCTCACGATTAAGGATTGGCACGATGCAAGTTTTACCAATGAATTTTTGATAACGTTCATCATCGGGATGCACAGCCACAGCGGTATCACCGAGAATGGTCTCAGGGCGGATGGTCGCCACGGGGATATATTCATCTGAATCCTTCAACATATATTTGAAGTAATACAGCCGGGCTTCCTCTTCCTCGTATTCCACTTCGAGGTCAGAGACCGCGGTCTTGAGTCCCGGCGACCAGTTGATGAGACGTGGTCCGCGATAGATCAGTCCTTTTTCATAGAGGCGGACAAAGGCTTCTCGGACTGCGCGACTCAGCCCCTCGTCCAGGGTGAAGCGTTCGCGGTCCCAGTCACAGGAGGCGCCGAGACGTCGGATCTGATTCGTGATGAGGCTTCCGTATTTATGTTTCCATTCCCAGGTGCGTTTGAGAAATTCCTCACGTCCCATTTCTTCGCGGGTCACTTCCTCTTTTTGCAGGATGTCGCGCTCCACCATGAGTTGGGTGGCGATACCGGCGTGATCGGTGCCGGGCACCCACAGCGTGGAGTAACCCTTCATGCGATGATAGCGGGTCATGAGGTCTTCAACGCTCACGAACATGGCGTGACCGATATGCAGTTCGCCGGTCACATTGGGCGGGGGGATGGAGATGACGAACGGCTTCACGTTCGGGTCAAAGCCCGGTTTGTTGGGGTCGTTGTGCGGCTTGAAGAATCCGCCGGTCTCCCACATCGCATAAATGCGCGCCTCAGTGGATTTGAAATCGTATGCTTTCGGTAATTCTTGTTTGGTCATTCTTGCTCCTTGATATTATGACTGAAGCCTTCCCAGTCAAGTTCAATATTGTTTTCGTGTGTGCCTAATCTTTCGTACAATTCTCCGGCATGTTGCTGAATGTGCCGGATGTTGATGAACTGCAATTCCAGTTTGTTGACCGGATACCAGTGGAAGCCTGATTCTGCTTCCAGGTCTGTAACAGGGACACGGTCTGCCACCTGTTTCTCGGCAAAAGCCAGATACTCGAGCACTTCATCTTTTGTGAAAGGGACATCGCCATCCGGGTCGTGATGCTTTTCCCATTGGACGAAATCCTTTTCGGTATCCTGTAAATAAAGATGGACGAAGAACACCACATGATATGCCTTGCTCCAAATTTTAAATTTCTCATGTGGGTCATACCACAAAGTCTCCGGACATTTTTCGATGGCTTGTTTGAGCATTGCCAGCGCTGCGAGATACTGAGATTGGATGACTTGTTTGGCGTTCATATGTATTCCTTGATGACGTAACGCGACATTTATGTCGCCTTGCTAGCCTAAGCGACATAAATGTCGCGTTACAGGCTTAAAACAAAAACACGCCTTGTCCATGATGAGGACGACAAGCGTGTCGCGGTACCACCTCAATTCGTTGATTTTTTTCACCACAAAGGACACGAAGGTCACTAAGGATTTATCAACGCACTCTGTGACTGGCTAACACCAGTCTATGCTATAACGGGCAATCCCGTGCTGGTCTACTCTTTAGCTAAAGGCTACTTGCTAAAAGCTATTTGCTAAATTTCTTCGGCAAAATTATCAGACGACTTCGACGTTGTTCCTCTGCGGATGCTTCCACCGTTCGCATCCTTCTCTATCAGATTTCTTCACGCTTACTACTTCTGAATGATTGAGATTATACGCTTCCGGGAAAGCAGAGTCAAGAAAAAACAACAATGCTATACTTGTCCCACTTCGCTATAAAGACAAGGTTCATTTCATGCTCACTCCACTCAACTTCCTCATTGCTGGTCTAGCCGCACTTGCCGCGGGTGCCGTCAACGCCCTCGCGGGCGGCGGGACGCTCATTACTTTTCCCACCCTCACGTTCCTCGGTATCCCGGCTGTTGCCGCGAATGTGACCAATACCGTTGCGCTGTGCCCCGGCTACTTCGGCGGGACACTTGCACAACTCAAAGACCTGCGCGGACAGAACAAGCGGCTGTGGCTCATTGTCCCTGCTAGTGTTGTCGGTGGAGTTGTGGGCGGCTATTTGTTATTACAAACCGGCGAAAAGTTATTCAAGGACTTGGTTCCGTATCTCATTTTGTTGGCATCAGGCTTGCTCGCGATCCAAGACCCGGTCCGTGCGTGGTTGATGAAGCGCATGGGTGAAGGTCATGGCGCCAAGCTCGAAAAGTTGACGTGGTTACCTGTCAGCCTGGCATCGGTCTATGGCGGGTATTTCGGCGCGGGGTTGAGCGTGATCGTCCTGTCCGCTTTGGGGTTGACGCTCGAAGATACGCTCACACGTCTCAACGCGTTGAAACAGGCGGTCGCGTTCAGCGTCAATGTGGCGGCGGCGATTTTCTTTATCTTCTCGGGCAAAGTCGTGTGGCCCGTGGCGTTGGTCATGGCAGTCGGCGCGTTGATCGGCGGTATGCTTGGCGGCAGACTCGCAGGTAAGGTCAAACCATCCACACTCCGTTGGACGGTTGTAACGATCGGCGTGATCATTTCCATTATTTATTTTGTGCGCGGATAAAACTGAATTCATCCTTTATAATCCCCGTCCTCAAAACCCAAGGAGTATGTTGTGCGTAAAATTTTATTGCTCTCATTTGTTCTCGTTGCATCCATGTCGCTTGCGGCTTGTGGTGCATCCAAAAGCGATGCCCCTGCAAAAGCGGTTGATAATTATTTAAATGCCCTGGTTGCAAAAGATGCAAACCGCCTTCCCACGCTGGTTTGTGGAACCTGGGAGGAAGATGCCCTCATCGAACTCGATTCATTCCAGGCAGTTACTGCGCGGCTCGATAACGTCTCCTGTTCCCAAACCGGCACCGATGGCGAGACTGCCCTCGTGAAATGCACCGGTAACATCGTTGCCAGCTATAACAACGAAGATCAGAAACTTGATCTCTCCGTCCGCACCTATCAGGTGACGCAAGAAAACGGCGATTGGTTGGTATGCGGGACGCGTTAAATTCTTTTCACCACAAAGGGCACGAAGGTAACGAAGGAAAACCAAAAGAAAAAGCCTTTGTGTACTTGGTGTCCTTCGTGTTGAAGATTTTTTCGCCCGAAAATATTTGGGCGTTCGTGCTGTTTCTGATCGTGATCGCGTTGATCATCTTTACAACGGATTCGAGTCCCGTTTGGATCTATCAAGGCTTCTAAATGGGACTCACGCAGATCGCCGCTTCGATTCTGACCGCGTTGCTGGTCGGCGCACTGACGCGGGGTACTACCCGCGTCTTTTCTCTCCTCGTCCTCAGTGTGCTCGCGGTCTATTGGTTTCAGCCGGCCGTCCCCATCCGGTCGTTTGATTTTTGGATTCCATCGCTTTCCCTCGTTCTAGTCATTCTGACTTGGTTCATCACCGCGCCGACTGATTCGCGGAAATCCCGCCAAAACCTGATCGGACTCTCCATCATCGTTGGTCTCGTCACACTGATTGACCTTTCTCGCTATCTCCCCACAAAACCAATCATCACAACTTCAACGCCTCCGCAATTGATTCAGTATCTTATCTTTATCATTGCTGCAAGCGTTGTAGTATTGGCTTTTACAACATTGTCACGCAAAACTGCCGGGGCTTTATCCCTTGCGACTATTCTTCTACTCTCTATTCTCTTCATCCTAAAGTCTCCCGCACTCTCCCTGCAAACCAGCATCTTCTTTCGGACTCTTGCACATCGTCCCATTGAAAATGCATCATCCCTCGACCTGCGCTGGCTAGGATTCTCCTACATCGCCTTTCGCCTCATCCACGTTCTGCGCGATAAACAAATGGGACGTCTCCTCGAATTGACTTTGCCTGAGTTTGCGACGTACGTTGTATTCTTCCCGTCACTCTCCGCCGGTCCCATTGACCGCGCTGAACGTTTCGCAAAAGACCTACAAAAAGACTTTGCGCTCACGCAAGACGAAACGCTTTTGGCAGGTCAACGCATCGTGATCGGACTCTTCAAGAAATTCGTCATTGCTGATGCACTAGCCATGCTTGCGTTGAACGATGCGCTCGCAGTGCAAGTCCGCACCATGGGCTGGATGTGGATACACCTTTACGCCTACGCTTTCCAAATCTACTTTGACTTCAGCGGCTATACCGATATTGCCATCGGCATAGCGCGCTTGGTCGGCATCAAACTCCCCGAAAACTTTTTATCGCCTTACACCAAACCCAACTTGACCCAATTCTGGAACAGTTGGCACATCACCCTTACGCAATGGATCCGCTCGTACTTCTTCAACCCCTTCAATCGTTGGATTCGCGGCTACAAAAGCCTCCCCGCATGGACAATGATCCTCATCGGTCAACTTGCGACGATGTTGATCATCGGTTTATGGCATGGCGTGACAGTCAATTTCATTCTATGGGGTGCCTGGCATGGACTCGGTCTCTTCATCCAAAACCGCTGGAGCGACTTTGCGAAAACGCGTTTCACTACAACGGATCTGCGTTTGCAGACAGCTTTGCGACTCGGCGGAGCATTACTCACCTTTCACTTTGTTGCACTCGGCTGGGTCTTCTTCGCGTTGAGTAGCCCGTCCATTTCGTGGCATCTGATTCTGAAATTATTTGGCTCTTAACTCTGGAGTCCAGAAGCTTGCTTCTGTGACATCGGCAGCAAGCTGCCTGATTCCAGAATTCGGATAACTATGCAAAACAAACCTCGTCTCCTCGCAGTTCTCATCAAAGCGACACTCTTGTTCGTGTTGTTCAATTTCGCATTCATACGCACGCATAATATCCCATTTGGGAAACTATCTTTTTATAACAGCGTTTTCCCTGGACGCGAAAGATTTCCGTTTGGCGAGACGCGCGAATCATATAATCTGAGTATCTTTGACCTCGATGCGATGTTCGCGTCGCATGTTCTCGCAGGCAGGACAAAGACTCCTGATGAATATCGTGTCTTCCTCATCGGCGACTCATCTGTGTGGGGGACGTTGCTCACGCCGGAGCAAACGTTGGCAGGTCAGTTGAATGCGAGTCCGATTTCGGCGTGTGGGAAAACAATCAAAGCCTACAACTTAGGTTATCCCACCATCTCGCTGACTAAGGACTTAATGATTCTCGATCAGGCAAAAGAATATCAACCCGATATGGTCATCTGGCTGACGACGCTTGAAGCGTTTCCGAAAGACAAACAATTTGAGTCGCCGCTGGTTGCCAATAACGCCGAGCGTATCCAACACCTAATTACCAATTACCATTTACTTGCAGACCCAAACGATCCAGCTCTGCTCAAACTATCGAAACAGGATCAGACCTTCGTGAGTCAGAGGCGGGCGGTGGCTGATCTCATCCGCTTGCAAATTGATGGTGCGTTGTGGGCGTCCACGGGCATTGATCAAGTCTATCCAAAAGATTATGAGCGCGCGCAGACCGATCTCGAAGCCAGTACCGATTTTCATGGTCTCACAACATTGAATGATGCGCTTGCCATCGATGTGTTGGATGCAGGCATGCAGGCCGTGTCCGTGCCGACGATTTTGGTAAATGAGCCTATGTTAATAAGCAACGGACTCAACAGCGACGTCCGGTATAATTTTTTCTACCCGCGCTGGGCATATGATGCGTATCGCGCGCAAATAAGTGAACTCGCAACCAAACAAAACTGGCATTACCTCGATCTATGGGATCTCGCGCCTGCCAGCGAATTTACCAACAGCGCGATCCATCTCACACCTTCAGGCGAAGGGTTGCTTGCAACGAAGATCGCCGAAGCAATTCAATCGACATGCAAATAGGACTATGAAACAAAAAATATTTTTTCTCTTACTCGTGACGACTCTGTTAGTTGCGTGTTCTGCGGGACAGGCGCCAACACCGAACAATATTGTGACGGAAGAACCGCCTCAGACTCAGCCGACAACTGGCTCTGTTTCCGAAGCGACTCTTGCCCCGGTAGTAGATACGCCAACGCTGGCGTCGACGCCTACATCCAAGCCGCCGCTCGCCAAAGATGCGTGGATGCAAATGCCGGTCGTGCCAACTGGCGTCAGCAACGCGATGCGCGAGGTATATCAACGCGGACTCGCGGCTGGCAACGACCCGACGCATTTTTCCATTATCGGTGATTGCCAGAATGTGTCATCGTATTTTCTTTCGACGTTCGATCAGCCTGGCGATTTCAGCCTTGGGAACCAATACGCGTATCTTCAACCGACCATTGATTACTATCAAGGTTCATACTCACGCGTGAGTCTCGCAGTAAAAGGCGGCTTCAATGCCGCGGCTGTGATCTCGCCATTGCGTTCTGATCCAAAATCCTGCAACCCGAACGAATCGCCGCTTGATTGTGAACTTCGTACATGGAAGCCATCCGTAGTCTTTGTGAGCATGGAAACCTGGTGGTCAGAAAAACCAGCCACTGAATATGATAAATACATGCGTAAAGTGCTTGATCGCATTATCGAAACTGGTGCAGTACCGATCATCGCCACCAAAGCTGACAATCTCGAGAAGGATAATTCCATCAATGCGACTGTTGCACAGCTGGCATATGAATATGACATCCCCATGTGGAACTTCTGGGCGGCAGTCCATCCGTTGCCCGATCAGGGTCTCAGCCCAGATGGTTTCCACTTAACCTTTGGTCGCAACTTCTTCGATGATCCCAAACGGATGCAGAACGCGTGGCCCTGGCGTAACCTCACCGCACTCCAATCTCTGGATGCTGTTCACAAGGGGTTAACTGGGCAATAGGTGCTACGAACATTACAAAAACAATCGCGTTGGATATTCCAGCGCGATTGTTTTGTTCCCACCCTTGACAGATTAGAACATGTGTTCTATATTTGCGAAGTCGTTGCTTTTTGATCTGTTATTGTGGATCCTCCCCCTAAACAGGCTCAGGATCCAGGAGGCTCACATGAACCGTTCTATGCCAATCAAACTCAATGTTCTCCCCCTTGTCCAGCGCGCGGCTAAAAATCGCGGGCTGATCTTTGGCGGGATCATCCTTACTGCTTTACTGGCGTTTGAAGTTTTCAATTATTCCAGTACAGCTTTTGCCCTGCATGATATTCTCGGGGATTTGTCTTTCGGCTCCCTGAGTTGGGCGACCATCCTGGCGGTTGCCTTCTGCGGCATTGACTTTGCCGGCATCGCCCGTATCTTCACCCCCGAACAGGGACGTGATGAACCTGCGGAGGTCTGGTATCTCTTTGCTGCATGGTTGCTGGCTGCTGGTTTCAACGCCACGCTGACGTGGTGGGGTGTCTCGGTTGCCATTCTTAAGCACAGCGCGGAAGGTGGTGCCTTGCTCGGGCAGACAGCCATGACCAACATCGTTCCGATCTTTGTAGCGGGCATGGTACTCTTGATCCGTGTATTGCTGATCAACACCTTTTCGATTGCCGGTGACCGGATCTTCTCCATGGCGGATGAACATCCCTCCCAATATGCTCAGAACAAACCTGCTTATCAACCCACGAATCAGACGAACCGCATTCCCAATCCTTATCCAAGACCTGCGCCCAGGCCTACACCTGTGAATATTTCACAACCGGCTTACAGCGAGCCTACTTATCACCCCATCGGCATGGCGGCGCAGTCTTCTAATCAAAACAATAATACCTACACAAGGAGGTAAGCCGGTCCGCTAAAAACCTTCATGCTCAGCCTCCTACAATTGAACATCCAACAAAAAAACGCCGCGCTTAGCGCGGCGTTTTTCATTCTGTTTATTGGTCGCGGGCTGGGGAATAAGATGGCTGCTCGTAGACCGGGAACTTTCTATAGGGCTTTGGGCGGAATGCGGAAAAATACAATAACGGACGGTAGCCCATTCGCCGAAACAGATGCATGGACATATCCGACGGGATCGCCACCATCTTCTTGATACCCAACTTGAGCGCCTCGGAATGCGCGGCATGGGCCAGCGTTGTGGCTAGCTTGCGCTTACGAAATTCTTCCATCACGTAGAGTTGGTTGATATAACCAACGCCGGGATACTTCGTCACCAATTGGATCCAGCCCACGGCTTGCCCCGCTTCCTTGGCGTAGAAACTGTGGATGTGCTTGTCGCGCAGGGTCTCCACGTGAATGCGTTCCCCTTCAGCAGTGAGATTGTTATTCGCGGCTTCGGTATGCTGAAGTGTTTTCGCCTTGTGAACGTTTAGCGGAATGGTGCTGACCTGTAGTGGAAGATCATATCCAAGAAGTGGTCCGGTCTTGATGAACTCCATCCCCAGGTTCGCAAAATGGCCCTTCAATTCAGGGTCAGCCGGGGTGGCGTGAAAGATATTGATGATATGTTTTTTGCCCTCTGGGATGGGATAGGCGCGTAAGGCATCAGTGACTGCCTGAAGATCTGGGCTGAGGGCGAGAAATTCATAATGGAAGGACGCAATCGGAGTGTTGTCATAGATGGATACGCCGATCGCCCCGTGTTCTTCGTAGCTGGTTTTGTAAACCACCTGGTAGACGTGATTGTAAGAGGCGATCATCGCCTCAACTGCCCACCAGTTTGTGATATCGGGTCTCGGATTGGTCATGTGGATAAGACGCAATCCGCTGGGGTTAGTTACTGGTTTTTGATGTGCGAATGTTACTGCAATGAAACTAGGGTTCCAAGGTGCTTTCACCGTGGGTAAGCACGTAGAAGCTGCGTCCCTCATCATACACAAAATCTGTGATGATATAACCCGCGGCAAAGGCGGTCTCGAAGACTTCGCGCGAGAAGAAGCGCCAATCGCGTGCCAGTGCGAAGTCAGCTTCTTTCAAGGCGTTGAAATCGGATGGGATCTCGGCGAGGGCGAGGCGTTCTTCGAAGGGTAAGAAATGTTCGGGTGGGTGCAGCCAGTTGCCCGCGTGTTGCTGAAGCGCATATAAAGGTTCGAGTTCGGCTTTCGAAAAGTTATCCAGTTTCAACGGGCGGCGCGGACGTTTGCCAAGTCGCCGTTCGACACGGCGGGTGTTGACCCACCAATCCACTTGAAAGCGATCGGAGGGCAAGCCAACGTTGAGTCCATCACGCATGTCGCCATATTCAGAACGGCGATAGGTGTTGCAGACCGAGCCGAGTTTTGAGATATTGAGATACGCATTGCGGCTCAATAACGGATCGTACGTCCACGTGATGTGATCGAGTCCCTGGTGGCGGACCATCTGCCACTGCGCGCGCTTCAATACGAAGCCGACGCCTGAATCCCGGTGCTGAGGGTGGATGCCCATCATGTGCGAACAATGCTTGAGGCGTGGACCATCGGGCGTGGATTCAAAACCGGGAAAGCCAAACACGAATCCGATCAGTTGCTGATCGAGATATGCGCCAATGACCAGACCGCCGTTGTGGATGGCGGCGATGAACATGTGCGCGGGGACCACATCCGTTTCACTGCCGGGCCAGACGGCGCGTTGCAGTTCTTCGACGGCGGTTATTTCTGCGGGGGTATCAAGGATTTTTATAACAGAAGCAGGCATAGGGGTAGGTGGCGAAGCGGGTTCTTCATCCGATTAATGTTGACGGGGTTTGGTAAAACGCTGCATGAAGGATTTGTACCAGGGCTCGCGTTCAAGGTAATTGAGGCGGTAAGCAAAGCGCGCTGGCATCAGCCCGAAGATACGTGAGATGTTATCGACCGGGCAGGTGCGATTCACAGCAATGTAATCAAGCCAATAGGTGGATGCGGAAATATTACTGGCGAGCGAATCAAGCGTCACAAAGAGGGCGCGCATATAAGGCGGCGGCAGCGATACCAGCAGGTGCTGCCGATTGGTGATCGCCATGAGCGTATCAAGGACTTGGCGCACGGTGAAGTATTCGCCGCCGCCGATCTCATAAGTTTGGTTGAGGGCGTCAGGATGTTCGAGGGTCCAAAGCAGGCAGGTGACGAGGTCTTCGACCCACAACGGCTGGAGCAGGGTGCGCCCATCGCCGGGAACAGGTATGATGCCCGGTGCATATTTGAAGATATCGGTGAGCGCGCTGGTGAAGCCGTCTTCGGGACCGAAGACAATGGAGGAACGGATGATTGTATACGGCACACCGCTACGGCGGATGTGTTCTTCAGCGATGCCCTTAGATTTTTGGACGGGAAACGCCGAGGCGCGGTCTGCGCCAAGATGGCTGAGAAAAATGAACCGTTTAATATCAGCACTGGCGGCGATCTGTGCCAGCGTGCGCGTACCTTCGATATCGGTCTTCAGCAGACTGCCGCGCCGACCTTGTGCCGCAGCGCTGGCGAGGTGATAGATCTCATCCACGCCGCGCAAGGCGGCGCGCACACCGCGCTCATCGTTGAGACTCACCACGGAGACTTCCACGGGCACGCCTTTCGGCAGGCGCGGCGATTTTGGTGAAGGCCGCAACAACACGCGGACTGCATGTCCGGTTTCGGAAAGCTGGCGTACGAGGGCACGCCCGATAAACCCGGTCGCACCAGTGACGAGAATCATGGGGAAGATTATAGCAGAGAGAAAATCATTCCCTCGCAGCCACGCGGTTACGTCCTTCTGTTTTCGCCTCATCCATCACAGCGTTCGCTTTTGCTGCCAGGATATCCAACTCTTCATCATGCATACGAACTGCCAGCCCAAGGCTGATGGTCACATGCAGATTGGGCGCGATCGTGCCCCAGCCATGCTTATCGACCGCCTGGCGCAAACGTTCACACGTACCCCAGGCGGCTTCTTTTCCAACGCCCTTGACGATCAGCATGAACTCATCGCTACCCAGCCGCGCCACAAGGTCGGCATCCCGCAGGGACTGGTTGAAGATCCTGGCAATCGCTTGAAGAACTTTATCTCCGGCTTCATGCCCGTATTTGTCGTTGATGGATTTGAAGGTGTCGATATCTGCTATCACGACAGCCAACTGTTGTTCAGGGACGAACAAGGCTTGGGATGCAAACGCGAGTCCCTGATGATTCAAACTTCCGGTCAGAGTATCGCGCAGGGCTTCAGCCCCCGCTGGCTGTTGTTCGAGTGTATTATTTTTGGCGGTCAATTCAGTCTGGCGCGCGCGTTCAAGCCCCGAGAAAACAGCCGTAGTACGCGCCACGGCGCTCAAGCGATCATGGAAATGCTGTTCCTTACGGCGGTAATGCTGCTCCAAATTTGCAAGCGCCGCCAACGCATCACGGATGCCGGAGTCAAACCGATCGCTGCGCATGTGGACGACTCCATTAAGCAGTTTGCGGCAGAACTCTAATTCGTCCGCTTCAGCCTCCTTTTGGCTTGCTTCAGCCTCCTGAAGCACAGCCAACGCTTCGGCTGTTTGCTCCTGCGCAATCAAGTCAAGGATTTGTTCAACTCTGTCGCTCGCGTGGTTTGACATATTCCGCCTCCGATGATGATATGGCTGATTGATTTTGGGATTAAGGCGATTATAGCAGAGGAGCTAAAAATAAAAATTCCATGTATCCCTCGCCTTGTGAGCGTGCTATACTGAATATAGAAAGATCTGCAGCTCCTATTCATGGGACTGGAGGTATATATGCCAGCGATTACCATTTCACGCGAGATCGGAAGCCTGGGCGATATCATTGCAGAACAGACCGCCAAACGTTTGGGGTATGCATTGGTGGACAAAAATCTTATCGAGAAAGTCTTCCGTCAATTTGGGTTTATCAATTTCACGGAAACTTACGATGAAGCCGGGTTCTGGTCACGCTTTGACCCGCACCGCACCGAGACGGTTCACCTGCTTAACCGCATTATCGAAGCCTTTGTTTTCCACGGCAACGTCATCTTGCTGGGACGCGGTGGCTTCGCCCTGCTCAAAGGCTATGCCGATGTGCTGAATGTGCGTATTCAAGCGCCTCTTCCGTTGCGGGTTGAGCGCGTTCTGCATGAGCAGGGTCTCAGCAGCCTGGCTGAGTCTGAAGAATTCGTCAAAGATACCGACCGCATGCGGAGAGAGTTTGTTGAATCAACCTATAGTCATCAATGGGGCTCTGTCTCAGCCTTTGACCTGGTCATCGACACGGGCAAAATATCCCCGGAACTGGCTGTGAGTTGGCTGGAAGCAGAAATCACCCGGATGAGTCACATGCACTTCAACGAGATGACAACGACCCGTGGTCTTAAGATCGATACGGTATTAGCCAAGTCTGTTGCTGAGATTCTTGACCATCAGACAACCTGAAAAAGAACATTCAAAGAAAAGTTAATGGGATGCCAGAACTTGGCGTCATATTCTTGTTTACTTCAAATAAGTATCCAGAAAGTCCAAAACTTTTTTGACATTCTGTGGGGTTTCGAACATCGGGTCACCGTGCCCGGCACCTTTGAGCAACTCGAGCGTGACTTTATCTTCCCCAAGCACACGAACAAGTTTTGCCGCCAGGTTGACTGACTGTTGGTGGGGCACGATGTTGTCTTTTGTCCCATGCTGAATCGAGAACGGCGGCAGATCGGCGTGGACATACGTCTCAGGGTTGGCGGAGCGAACCAGGTCCGGGATGCGAGTTATTTGTTTTCCAAGAATCAAGCTTTCGGGAGAATGCGGCGCGTTATGTTCATCCCCTTCGCGTGGAGCCATGCCTGAATCCGCCAATTGCTCATCCATTTTGAGAAAGTCCGTTGGCGGGAACCACGCAACCCCTGCCTGTACATTGCATGGCTGATCGGGATTGCCCAGACTCAAATCATCCAATTCGGGAATCGCGGCAGAGACTCCCGCCATCAGAGAAAGATATCCGCCTGCCGAACCACCCCAGGTTGCGATCTTGTCTGGATCGAATAGATAGTTCTCTGCATTCGCTCGAATCCAGCGTATCGCGGCTTTGACATCCTGTACCAACGCCGGAAATTTCGCTTCGCCACTCATCCGATAATTGACTCCCACTACACAATAGCTGTGCTTCAACGCTTCGAGCATGGGCGTGACCTGCACGTCACGTTTATCTCCGCCCATGAATGCCCCGCCGTGAATCGACACAATGATCGGGAACGGTCCGTTGCCTTCTTCGGGCCAATAGATGTCCAGCTTTTGAGCGGGAGATGTGTTGGCATAAGCGATATCGAACATCTTGCGTTTGATATGATCGGTGTTTGCTTCGGGGATCACAAAAGGAACAGCATTCGTTTCTTCACTCATCATAGCCTCTCACTCATGTTCACGCCGCGCAACGACTCGCACCGTATCTGGGATGGGTGTATCAGAAACCAAAATAAGATACCCGCCACCGCCCGCACCGGAAAGTTTCCAACCGAGGGCGCGGTCACGGTACTCATCGATCAGTGCCGCCACGCGCTCATTCAGCATATGCGGGAACATCGCCACTTGTGCGTCAAAGCCCTCGCGCATCGTGCGCCCAAATGCGGCGATGTCCTGATTCAAAATGGATTCCCAATGTCCATCGGCTGCATCGGCTAAGGCTTTGGCGTGTTCGCGGTTAATGACTGTATCGGTCAACACATCATAACCCGCATAGCGTGGACCGAGCGGTACGAGATACAACGCATTCTCAACAAAACGTAATAACGGTTCATCCAAGCGGTGTTCGATGCGCGTGGGCCAGTAATTATTTTCGTAATAGGCATACGCCAAGCCGGGAAAAACCAATCCAATTGAATCTTGTGAACCAGAGATGACCTTCGTCCCCGGCGGGTTATCGTAACAGAATAAAACTTTTGCCAGCTTCTCGTAATTCCCCGGCGGGATCTTGATGCCCCACAACTCTTGCGCGTGCCGCCGCGTAGACGAAGCCATGCCGCTGCGTTCATTGAACTCCAGCGTTGGCTCGAGCGAGATCGTCACCACCGCGCCGGGATAATGTTGCGAGACAAAAGGCTGGTCAAGCCAGCCGCCCGCGAGATCGATGCGATAAGGGAGGTAATCGCGTCCACGCAGGGCGGTGGTGGATCGAACTGATAACCCCTCGAACGGTTTGCGTTCCAGGATCACATATTCGATGCCCAACTCATTACATAACGCCCGTTTTTCAGGCGTGTTGCCATCCGCATTGACCACGAAATAAGCAGGGCGCATCTCGCGCAATTCGATCTCAAAATCTAAAATGCCAGAGCCGCGCGAAATGAAAGCGTCCTGCACCGATGACACCGCCTTGACCATGAACAACCGCTCCTGCTCATCGTTGACGGTCTCGCGCCCCTTCAGATCATAGATGGTTTTATC
>JBDTWO010000086.1:0-19261 GCA_040006635.1 Chloroflexota bacterium | reverse complement strand
CGCGGTGATCGCGTCATCCGAAGGCTTGGATGCGCACAACAATGCGGCGATGTTGAGGAGTGAGTCGTAGGTCACGCTTGCAGCGTGACATTTTCAAGACCGTCACGCTGCAAGCGTGACCTACAGGAGCATTTATGAAAATTCGAAGTCATCTTCGATCACTGCCGCCGTATACACCGATCGAACCACTCGAAGTATTGTCTGCTCGCATTGGGCGTGAGCCTGCGCAAATCATCAAACTGGATGCGAATGAAAATCCATACGGACCGCTGCCTGCTGTGCGCGAAGCGTTGGGACGCATGGAGTTCCCGCATATTTATCCCGACCCGGAAAGCCGCGTGCTGCGGAAGTCACTTGAAAAATTTACAGGCGTGCCTGCTGAATATTTGCTGGCAGGCGCGGGTGCGGATGAGTTGATCGATCTGCTGATGCGCGTGCTGCTTGAACCGGGCGACTGCGTTTTGAGCTGCCCGCCGACGTTCGGCATGTATGCCTTCGATGCCGAACTCAATGCCGCGCGCTGTATCGAAGTACCGCGCAGCGCAGATTTTTCTTTGGATATGGAATCCATTCGTAAAGCGGTGGAAACTTACCATCCGAAAATTTTCTTTATCACTTCACCCAACAACCCTGACGGTTCCGTGATCGATCCCAAAACAATGGACGAATTATTATCACTGCCTACATTGATCGTGTTGGATGAAGCCTATATTGAATTTGCCGCTGATGATCTTGGCGCAGGTTTGAGCCGGATTCGTGAAGTGCCTGCGCGTGAAAATTTAATTGTGCTGAGAACATTCAGCAAATGGGCTGGGTTGGCGGGCCTGCGAATCGGATATGGCGCATTCCCATTGTGGTTGATGCCCACATTGTGGAAATCTAAACAGCCGTATAGCGTCAATGTTGCGGCAAGCGTGGCGGCGCAGGTTTCACTAGAATATGCTGATGAATTGCAGAAGGTTGTTGATTTATTGAAAACCGAACGCGAACGGTTGTTTGAAGAACTACATGATATTCCGTATTTGAAGCCGTATCGAACACGTTCCAACTTTATTCTTTGCCGCGTGGTTGATCGAGACGCGTTGCAACTCAAAATGGAACTCGCCGAGAAATATGGAATCTTTATCCGCTATTTCAACAAGCCCGGTCTGCGCGATCATATCCGCATTAGTGTTGGAAGACCGCAGGATACGGACGCACTATTAAAGGCGTTCAGAAAGTTATAAAGTTGACAAGTTGGCAGGTTTTAACGTTCAAACCTTTCAACCTGTAAACTTGCTAACGACGATTGGAGAAAATATGAGAACCGCCGAAATATCACGTCAAACGAACGAAACACAAATTGAAATCAAACTCGATCTGGACGGCACGGGCAAACACGAGATTTCCACGGGCGTCGGCTTTCTCGACCACATGCTGACACATCTGGCCGTGCATGGACTCTTCGACCTGACCGTGCAAGCCAAAGGCGATCTGCACATTGACGTCCATCACACGGTGGAGGATGTTGCATTGGCATTAGGTCAAGCCTTTGACCAGGCGCTCGGCGACCGCAAGGGCATTGTCCGCATGGGAGATTGCTTTGCACCGATGGATGAAACGCTGGCGCATGTTGCGATTGATCTGTCGGGGCGTCCGTATGCGGTGATCCAGGCAGAGTGGCATACGTCGTATGTGGGGAATATCCCAACCACATTGTTCCCGCATTTCTTCGAGTCATTTGCGGTGACTGCCCGCTGTAATTTACATGCCCGCGTTTTGTATGGGCGCGATGACCATCATCAAGCGGAGGCTTTGTTCAAAGCCTGGGCGCGCGCATTGGATGCGGCGTCGCAGATCGATCCGCGGGGGAGTGGAAGTATTCCATCTACAAAGGGCACGCTTTAATTTGGAGTGTGGGAGCTTGCTCCCGCGCATCGGACAGCAAGCTGTCCGACTCCAGAGGAGAAATTATGAAAGATATCATTTTGATCGATGCAGGCACTGGTAATCTGCGCTCGGTGCAGAAGGCGTTGGAGGCGGTGGGCGCAAATGTGATCCGCACGGATGATCCTGAGAAAGTTTTGAACGCCAAGCAGATCGTTCTGCCGGGTGTGGGGGCATTCGGTGATTTTATGTCGGGGCTGCGGGCGCGGGGCTTGGACTCTGTGATCAATGATGTGGCGGCGCGCGGCGTCCCTCTGCTGGGGATCTGTGTGGGCATGCAGGCGTTGTTCGAGATCGGCGAAGAGCTGGGTGAGCACGAAGGTTTGGGTCTGCTGCAGGGCACGGTGTTGAAGTTTGCTGATGCGCTGTCAGTGAAGATTCCGCACACGGGGTGGAATCAGGTTGAAATGAGAAATGATGCGCCGTTATTCGAGCAGGTGGAGGCTGGGGCGTATGTCTATTTCAATCATTCGTATTACTGTCAGCCGGAGTATTCATCCGATGTGATCGCGACCACCGAGTATGGAATCAAATATGCGTGCGCGGTGCGGCGTGAGAATATTTTCGGCGTGCAGTTCCATCCTGAAAAGAGTCAGCAGGTGGGGCTGCAGATCTTGAAAAATTTTGTGGAGGCGGTATGAGCTTTATTATTTATCCTGCGATTGACCTGCGCGGCGGAAAAGTTGTGCGCTTGAAAGAGGGCGATCCGGCGCGGATGACATCTTATAGCGATGATCCCGCGGAGATGGCGCAGCGTTGGTTGAGTGCGGGCGCGAGTTGGCTGCATGTTGTGAATCTCGATGGCGCGTTTGGCGAAAGCGATAATGCGAATCGAAATGCGCTTGAGTCAATTTTGAAGTGCGGCGCACGCGTGCAATTTGGTGGCGGGATGCGTTCGTTGAATGCGGTTGCGCAAGCGTTGAACCTGGGTGTGAGCCGCGTTGTGCTTGGCACGATCGCGATCGAACAACCGGATGTGGTTGCGGAGGCGTTGAAAAAAATTGGCGCTAAAAAAATTGCGGTTGGGATTGATGCGCGGGATGGACTCGTGCGTACACGCGGCTGGAAGGATGACAGCGGAATCAAAGCAACTGAGCTTGCGCTTCAAATGCGGACCCTGGGGCTGGGCACGGTTATCTTTACCGATATCCGTCGGGACGGCTTGGGCAGTGGGTTGAATATCCCTGCGACGCGTGAGCTCGCCGATGCCAGTGGACTTGCTGTGATCGCTTCAGGTGGTGTGCATACGCTTGACGATGTCATTGCGGCGAAAGAGGCGGGTCTTGCTGGTTGTATTATCGGCAGGGCGTTGTATGATGGGACGGTTGATTTACGAAAGGCGTTACAGGTTTGAAGGTTGAAAAGTTGGAAGGTTCGTGCTCTTAACTTGTAAACCTTCCAACCTGCAACTTTCAAACGATAGGAGAAGTTATGTTAGCCAAAAGAATTATTCCCTGCCTCGATATCAAAGATGGGCGCGTGGTGAAGGGCGTAAACTTTGTGAACTTGCGTGATGCCGGTGACCCGGTGGAGCAGGCTCGTCTTTACGATGAACAGGGTGCGGATGAGTTGGTGTTCCTCGATATATCCGCCACGCACGAGGGACGCAAAACAACTTTAGAATTGGTCAGCCGCGTGGCAGAGACGGTGTTCATGCCGCTGGCTGTCGGTGGCGGCATCCGCACCGTGGACGATATGCGGAATCTGCTGCTGGCTGGCGCGGATAAGGTCAGTGTTAATTCGGCGGCGGTGAAGCGACCGGAGTTGTTATCGGAAGGCGCATCACGTTTTGGGGCACAATGTAT
Source organism: Chloroflexota bacterium (assembly GCA_040006635.1). Classification (GTDB taxonomy): domain Bacteria; phylum Chloroflexota; class Anaerolineae; order Anaerolineales; family Villigracilaceae; genus Defluviilinea. The sequence continues at coordinate 15,530 of JBDTWO010000086.1, read as the reverse complement.
TGTGCTGGCAATCGACGCGCGCAGGAAGGGTTCGAGTTGGGAAGTGTATGTCGCTGGCGGACGTACGCCAACAGGCATTGATGCAGTTGAGTGGGCGGTGCGCGGCGTGGAGTTGGGCGCGGGCGAGATCTTGTTGACGAGCATGGATGCGGATGGCACGCTCGCGGGTTACGATATCGAATTGACGCGCATTATCTCGGATATGGTCTCGGTGCCGGTCATCGCTTCAGGCGGGGCGGGGACTCCGCTCCACTTTGCGGAGGTGCTCACCAAAGGTAATGCGGATGCGGCACTGGCGGCGTCGCTGTTCCATGATGGGAAGCTGCGGATCCCTGAGTTGAAACGGGAGCTGCAGATGTTGAATGTGCCGGTGCGGTTGGTGTAAACGGATCCGGTGAACGGATCTGTGAATCGGATAAACGGATGGATGATCTTAAGTTCATCTGAGGAGAGTTATGGAAAATATTACAAATGAAGATCTAAAGTATGATGCCAATGGACTTGTCCCTGTGATCGTGCAGGATGCGGAGACGAATGAAGTGTTGATGCTGGCGTATATGAACGCTGAGTCGTTGGGGTTGACATTGTCCACGGGCGAGACGCATTTTTGGTCACGCAGTCGCAGCGAGTTGTGGCACAAGGGTGGAATTTCGGGAAACATTCAGCGCGTGATGGAGGTCCGCGTGGATTGCGATGCGGATACTTTGTTGGTTCTGGTCAACCCTGCAGGCCCGGCGTGTCATACGGGCGAGCGGACGTGTTTTTATCGAAGCATATAATCTGTCGTTGCGAGGAGGGCGATAGCCCGACGACACTTGCACCGCACGCAAGTGCAGGTGAGCAATCCCATAGTTAAGTTGGAGATTGCTTCGGGCGGAAGAGCACCGCCCTCGCAATGACATAGGAGTACTCATGAGCATTCAATGGTTGTTTGATGTGATCGAAGAAAGAAAAAATAACCCGACTGAAAGATCGTATACTGCCAGTCTATTCAAAGAAGGCTTGCCGAAGATCGCGCAGAAGGTTGGCGAGGAGGGAACAGAGGTCGTGGTCGCTGCGCTGGCACAGGAAGATCAACGACTCATCGAAGAAGTCGCGGATTTGACATATCACACGCTGGTTTTACTCGCCGCACGCGGCATCACTCCAGAGCAAGTCCTTGCGGAATTGGAAAAACGTCATCGAAAATAGTTTCAGACAATTCACGCGATGAGTAAACAGGAAGTAAGGTGTCGATGTTTACAGAGTCATTTTGAGAGTAGAGTCTGACGTCTGCTGCTTTGTTGGGCTGTGCTGGGATAGGGCGATATATTGTTGATACAAGTTAGGCTATCAACATATCCGCAATGCGATTATATACAATACGAGCAGATGGACGGTCATAATTTGACAGGACTATTACGGTATATCCAAAATCATACATCAAAGCAAAAGCGTCACCGCCCATGGCTCGTCCGCCATGCCCTATAACGTGCCCATGCTTTCCATCATCAATAATGTGAAAGCCGTAACCATAACTTACGCCTGCTTGTTCGCCTTGGGCGTGAGATGTAAAGCATAGTTCTGTGTGATAACTGTCTAATAATTGCCGATTCTGAAGCGCTTGACAGAAAAGAAAAATATCTTGCACTGTCGAGAAGCAATGTTCAGACGGACTGCCTTTAACCCCATAAATGAATTGATTACTGCGAAGCTTCCCATCTTCTGGGCTAAACCAGTTTTCACGGGTATACCCAACCGCGAAATTTGCAATCGGTAAGTCCATTTCGTAAAAGCCGGTATCTTTCATGCCCACAAATTGAAAAATTTCCTGTTGCATGAATTCGTAGTATGACATTCCTGTTACTTGTTCAATCAAAGCGCCAAGAATAACATAGCCAGAATTACCATAATGATGGCGAGTTCCAGGCGGGAATTCAAGGGGTGTATCGGCGAATAATTTCAGATAGTCGGCTATTGTGCGTAAATCAGAGCGTGCTGCTCGATATGCGTCATTCCAATACCTGTCAAATCCTGCGGTATGCGTCAGAAGTTGGTGGATGGTAATCTGGTCGGCGTACGGCAAGCTGGCGTTGTAATTACTAATAGGGAGATGAAGGTCAAGTTCCCCTTTCGCAACCAGCTGCATAACAGCTACTGCTGTAAGCATTTTGGTAACAGAAGCAATATTGAATTTGGTATCAGGTTGATTACGCAATATTTCAGGACGAATCGCATATCCGCGCGCAGTTTTTAGAATTGGCTGATTATTATGGGCAATAAGCACGGCTCCAGAAAATTTGTCAGCGGATTCTTGCTCATCTAAAAAAGTTTGCACTTTCCCAATTAATTCATCATCATTCAAGCGGCCTCCGTTTTTACCGTAAGTGAACTATATAAGCCAGCAGAGCAGACCATCTATTTTTTACCGAACTTTTGCCGTATATGGCGCCATAGGGGTGATTATCCCACAAGGGGACTTTACAGCAGTTTGTTTGTATGACACTTTATAGGCAATATTATAAGCCTTCGAGTTCAACGAATACGACAACTATACATTTCCTCGTTTACTGTTTAATGTCATGCTGAGCAAAGCGAAGCATCTGTACGATTGTCTCCGAGACTCTCACCTGCACTTGCGTGCGGTGCAAGTGTCGCTATCGCTCAGAGTGACATGGTCAGGCGTTCAACGCCTGATCCAGATCCCAGAGAATATCTTCGATGTCTTCAAGTCCAATACTTAAGCGAATGAAATCAGGACTGACGCCTGCGGCGAGTTGTTCGGCTTCGGTTAATTGTGAGTGCGTGGTGCTGGCGGGATGAATCGCCATGGACTTCACATCGCCCAGGTTGGCGACGTGGCTGAAGAGCTGCAGGCTGTCGATGAACTTTGCGCCAGCTTCACGTCCGCCGTGGACGCCGAAGCCGAGCATGGCGCCGGGTCCTTTGGGGAGATATTTTTTTGCTTTTTCATGATCGGGATGATTCGGTAAACCAGAATACGTGACCCACTTCACTTTCGGATGACTTGCCAGAAATTCTGCGACGCGCTGTGCGTTCTTACAGTGCTCGTCCATACGCAGGGAGAGGGTCTCGAGTCCTTGCAGGAAGAACCACGAGGCAATGGGCTGTTGGGATGTGCCGAAATCACGCAGGACGCCTGCGCGCGCTTTGGCGATGAAGGCGGTCGGTCCGAAATCGTCAGCGTAGATCACGTTATGGTTGGCAGGATCAGGCTCGGTGAAATTTTTGAAGCGTCCGCTTTTTGTCCAATTGAATTTGCCGCCGTCTACGACCACGCCGCCGATGGAGGTGCCGTGTCCGCCGATGAATTTGGTGGTGGAGTGGGTGACGATGTCTGCGCCCCATTCGATGGGACGACACAAGTAGGGCGAGGCGAAGGTGTTGTCGATCATCAGCGGGATGCCGAACTCGCGCGCGATGGCGGAGACTTCTTCGAATGGGAAGATGTTGACGAGCGGGTTGCTGACGGTTTCGCCGTAAATAATTTTTGTGTTTGGTTGAATCGCGCGGCGGAAATTTTCGGGGTCTTTGGGGTCAACGAGTGTGACGGTGATGCCGATCTTGGGGAAGGCGTATTTGAATTGCGCGATGGTGCCGCCATACAATGTGGACGGCGCGACGATATGATCGCCTGCTTCGCAGATAGTGAGGATCGCGGTCATTTGCGCGGCGTGACCCGAACTGGTTTCCAATGCGCCCACGCCGCCCTCGAGACTCGCCATGCGTTGTTCGAAGACGCTGGTGGTTGGGTTCGAAATGCGGGTGTAGATGTGCCCGGTCTCCTCCATCGCAAACAAACGCGCCGCGCGCGCGGTGCTTTGCAGATCAAAGGCGGCGCTTTGATAAATGGGCACAGCCCGCGAGCCGGTGGCGGGGTCGGGTTCATAGCCAGTATGGAGTTGACGGGTGGTGAAACCGAATTTGCGTTTGTTGTTTTTCATGAGATGTCTTTCTGTTTATTAGAACTCTTGTAAAAGTCTTTTTGCCACGGATTGCACGAATTTCCACTGATTTTTTAAAAATAAATCCGTGAGAATCTGTGACTGTACTGCAAAAAGGTTTTTCTCACCGCAAAGACGCGAAGAGCGCGAAGGAAATTAAGATGCACGAAGGCAGGAAAATCGTTTCAAGGAAAACTTCAACTATTTTAACTTCCTCTTTAAAATCTTAGCGTCCTTCGCGACTTCGCGGTAAAAAGTTTGTTTTTTTTCAGCAGCCTCATTTGTGAAATCTGCGGCTGAAAAATTACCACACTGATCACGGTCCTACTTATGCAAGGATCGTGGATGGTGGTCTGCGGTCATTTCTGTGCTGGTTTCACCGGAATTTGATTCAGATCATACGGTGTGGATTGATAGACATAATAGTTCAACCAGTTCACATACAACAAGTTGGCATGTCCGCGCCAGCGTACGTGCGGTGTTTGCTTCGGGTCATCGTTGGGATAATAATTTTTCGGGACGTGGATGGGCAGTCCCTTGTTGACATCGCGGTCGTATTCGGCTTTGAGCGTGAAGGGATCATATTCAGAGTGACCGGTGATGTAGAGATTGCGTCCATCCTTGGAGCCGACGATATAGACGCCCGCCTCATCGGACTCAGCCAGAAGTTGGATCTCGTTTACTTGAGCCACATCCGCGCTGCGAATTTCGGTGTGACGGGAATGTGGCGCAAAGAAGAGGTCGTCGAATCCGCGCAACAGACTCTCGGTCGGATTCATGACGCGGTGCTCGAACACGCCAAACATCTTGCGGGGCAGGTCATATTTTGGAATCCCGTAGCGGTGGTAAAGTCCCGCCTGCGCGCCCCAGCAAATGTGGAACGTGGACTCAACATTTGAATCCGCCCAGTTCAAAATGTCTTTCAGTTCATCCCAATATTCCACTTCCTCGAACGGCATCTGCTCAATGGGCGCACCGGTGATGATCAGCCCATCGAATTTTTCTTGTTCAACATCCTTGAACGTGACGTAATGCTCCAACAAATGGTCGGCATCGGTGTTCTTGGATTCATATGTGGCAGTGTGCAGCAGTGTGACTTCGACCTGCAAAGCAGAATTAGACAGCAAACGCAGGAGTTGTGTTTCCGTGGCGATCTTGGTGGGCATGAGATTCAGGATCGCAACCTGCAAAGGGCGGATGTCTTGATGCGCGGCGCGGTCCTCATCCATGATGAAAATATTTTCGCGTTCAAGCGTGGTACGGGCGGGGAGGGTGGCTGGTATTTTTACGGGCATGGTTTTTTAAATGTTGAATTTTGAATGATGAATTTAGATAGCGCGGTTCTTCTTTGTGGTTTTTACGGATGCCACAAAGATTGCTGTCAGTTCATTGGTTTCTTTTTGTAGATCGACAAGCTTTTCGGCGGTCACAATTTTGCTTTCGGTAAGGAGTTCAAGCCAGTATCCGGTTTCATCCAGTTCTTGGATACTGCCTTCCATTTTGTTGATGAAGTCTGCTGGAGATTTTGCCCGGCATGCCTCACGATACTGTGCGCCAACCGATGTGCCGCTGCGCAGGATTTGTTTTCCAAGTACTTGGGCTTCGCCGCTCTTTGGCAAAGCTTGATACAACTTGATGATCCTTAGCGCATAAGCCTTGGTTCGATTTTTGAGATCGGTTGGATCGTGAGACATGCCGGTTCCTTCAATTCATCATTCAGCACTCCGCATTCATCAATTGCTGAGCGCCTGCTCCAGATCCCACTTGATGTCTTCGAAGTCTTCGAGACCAATGCTCAAGCGGATGAAATCGGGGCTGACGCCAGCAGAGACTTGTTGTTCTTCGCTCAGTTGGCTGTGCGTGGTAGTGGCGGGATGAATGGCAAGACTCTTCGCATCACCGACATTGGCGAGGTGACTAAAGAGTTGCAGGCTTTCGATGAATTTCCTGCCCGCTTCCGCGCCGCCTTTGATGCCGAAGCCAAGGATCGCGCCTGCTCCTTTGGGCAGATACTTCTTGGCGAGTTCGTAATCGGGATGACTCTTGAGCCCAGGATATTTGACCCAACTGACTTTAGGATGACTTTCAAGATATTCTGCAACCGCCTGTGCGTTCTGCACGTGACGTTCCATGCGGATGCTGAGAGTCTCGATGCCTTGAATGGTCTGCCATGAATTGAACGGCGACTGGCACGCGCCGATGTCGCGCAGCACATGCACACGCGCTTTGATCGCGAACGGGGGAAGTCCAGCGGCGGCAATGGAGGAATACACGAGTCCATGATACGAAGGATCGGGCGTGTTGAAGTTCTCGAACTTGCCGTTGCTCCAATCGTAGTTGCCGCCATCCACGATGATGCCGCCGATGGAGGTGCCGTGTCCGCCGATGAACTTGGTGGTGGAGTGGGTGATGACGTGCGCGCCCCATTCGAACGGACGGAAGAGATAGGGTGTGGCGAAGGTGTTGTCGATTATCAAGATCAGCTTGTGTTTGTTCGCGATCTCGGAAACTTCTTCGAACGGGAAAACAGAAAGATCAGGGTTGCCCAATGTCTCGCCGTAGATGATCTTGGTATTCGGCTTGATCGCCGCTTCAAAATTCTTCGGGTTGGTCGGGTCAACGAAAGTCACTTCGATTCCCAGGTTGGGCAGGGTATAGGCAAATTGATTGTAGGTCCCGCCATATAAACGCGACGATGAAACGATATGGTCACCGGCTTTGCACAAAGTAAATATCGCTTGTGCCTGCGCAGCATGACCTGAGCTCGCAGCGAGTGCAGCAACTCCGCCCTCCAACGCGGCGATGCGTTGTTCTAACACATCGGTGGTGGGGTTCATCAAGCGTGTATAGATATTTCCCAACTCTTTGAGGGCAAACAAGTTGGCGGCATGTTCCGTGCTTTTGAATTGATAAGACGTGGTTTGATACAACGGCACCGCGCGACTGCCCGTGGTGGGGTCGGGTGAATAGCCCGCATGTAACTGGCGGGTGGCGAAACCTAACTTGCGATCTTTGATACTGGACATTTGATTTTCTCCTCTTGAATAAAGTTGATCCGCCCGTCAGAAGAGATATTTTTGTCTCATATTGTCACCCTGAGTGAAGCGAAGGGTCTCTGCGATTGTCTCAGAGATTCTCACCTGCACTTGCGTTCGGTGCAAGTGTCGCTGCGCTCAGAATGACAGCGCGCAAGACTTAAAAAAATAACCTCTTCTGAAAGTAAAAGAAGAGGCATACGTCTATACCGTCCTCTCATCTTCCAGATATGAATGACTAACATCATTCTTATTTGTCGGATTTGGCACCGTTTTGGCTTTTAGCTTTTGGCTTTTAGCTGCGAGCTAAAAGCTGATCGCTATCCGCTAATCGGTTGCCGAGACTTCACAGGGCCGATCCCTCAGTCTCTCTGGATAAGAGCGAATATTTAATTGGGCGGGTTATATCACGGCGATGTAATCCGTGTCAATACCCAAATGGGTAATCTTATAATAAGCCTTCATTCACCAATAACTCGGCGTTGTAAATAGATGCACCGGCTGCGCCGCGAATTGTGTTGTGCGATAACACCACAAATTTCAAATCTAAAATCGGATCGCGCCTCACGCGGCCGACTACGGTCGTCATGCCGTTTCCTGTTAAGCGGTCGAGTCTCGGCTGAGGACGATCCGCTTCATCTCTGACCGAAATAACTGGTCGCGGACTCGAGGGCAGTTCCCTCGCTGACAGCGGAGCGACATAATCGTGCAAGGCTTGAATTGCAACTTCAGGCTCAACTGGGTTTGCCAATTGAACGCTTGCGCAGACTGTATGTCCATCGATCACGGCAACGCGATTGGTGTGCGCGCTGAATCGGATATCCGCCAGATCGATCTTATCCCCGTTCAATTTGCCGAGCATCTTGCGCGGTTCCCATTCCACTTTTTCTTCTTCACCGCCGTTGCCCACATTTGGAATAACATTATCCATAATATCCAGCGAAGAGACGCCGGGATAGCCCGCGCCCGAAAGTGCCTGCAACGAGACGGCAAAAACTTTCTGCACGCCAAAGGCATTATCAAGCGCCTTGAGCGCAATGGTGAGACCCGTGCTCGTGCAGTTGGGATTCGTAACGATGCATCCGCTCCAGTTGTGATTGAGACGCTGTTGTTTGACGAGCTGAATATGATCAGCATTGATCTCAGGCAACAGCAGCGGCACATCTTCGCCCCGCCGATAGGATGAGGCATTCGAACAGACTGCCGCGCCAGCCTTCGCAAATTGCGGTTCGAGTTCGTTGGCGATCTCCGTATGCAATGCCGAGAAGACTATTTTGGCTTGAACAGCATCGGTGTTGGCAGGGACAATAACCATATCCTTGGCATAATCTGGCATGGGAACATCGAGCACCCAACGGGTGGCTTGCGCGTATTTTTGTCCCGCCGAGCGATCAGAGGCGGCGAGCGCGACCACCTTGAACCAGGGATGATTATCCAGTAACGAAATAAAGCGCTGACCGACAGAACCTGTCGCGCCGAGCACGGCTACGGGGATTTGATTCATAAGGACTCCTTTGTTGAATTGAATTTACGAATTACGTAATACGTATTACGTAATTCGTAATTAGGCTACGATCAATTGGTGTAAAGCTATTACCGCATTCTCCGTATCCGCCGAATCGACTACGAGACTGATGGACACTTCCGATGAGCCCTGCGCGATGGCAAGGACGTTGACGCCGTTCTCTCCAAGCTGGCTGAAAACTTTCCCAGCCACGCCGGGCGTGTGCCGCATCCCTGCGCCAACGACGGTGACAATCGAAACATCGTCGGTAGACCAGACGCGGTCAATATCTTGCTCTTCGATCTCGTAGGCAAAGGTATCTTGAAGTGAGGAGATGACAGAATCCGCGACTTCGGATGGGACGGCAAAACAAATGGACTGTTCCGATGAAGCTTGTGTAATGAGCGGAACACTGGTGCCTGTGGATGCGACTGCACCGAACGCGCGCGCTGCTACGCCAGGGACGCCCAGCATACCACGTCCTTCAATAGTGACCAATCTTTGCTTGCGGATGGCGGTCACAGCTTTGACAACTTGCCCGTCAACCGGTTTGCCGTTGCTTTTTACGTTGGCTTTCAAGCGTGTGCCGGGATGAGATGGATTGAACGTGTTGCAGATTCTGAGTCCAATGCCAGCATCTACAACGGGGCGGATGGTTTTGGGGTGCAAGACTTTCGCGCCGTAATAAGCGAGTTCGGCAATTTCGCCGTAGCTGATCTCGGGTAAGGTCTTGGCATCTTTCACGATGCGTGGATCGGTCGTCATCACGCCGTCTACGTCGGTCCAGATCCAGACATCATCGGCGGGGAGTACGGAACCGATGATCGCGGCAGAGTAGTCACTGCCACCGCGTCCGAGTGTGGTGATGACGCCTTCAGGGGTTGCGCCGATAAAACCAGTTGTAATGGGAATAATACCTGCGTCCATCAAAGGATTTAATTTGCCCCGCGTCTTTTCGGTTGTGACTTTAAAATCGGGATGTGCGTTTTGAAAGTGTGAGTTGGTAATAATAAATTCACTTGATTCAATTGCCTGAGCTTTAATTCCCGCAGCGTTGACCACCGCCGCCAGCAGACGGAGACTCATCCGTTCGCCCAACGATGCGACCGCATCCAGCGCACGCGGACTGGCTTCGCCGAGTACTGCAATCGCTCTGCATAGATCTACGAGCGAGAGGATCAGCGCGTTGATCTCGGCTTTGGCTGCTTCGCGCAGTTGCTCGTCCTTGATGAGCGCATCGGCGGCGGAGAAGTGCTTCTCTCTCAGCGTGGATTCGGCTGCTGGAAGTGAATCCACTTTCCCGTGCGAAGCGGAAGCGGCTGAGTCCAATAAAAGATTGGTGACGCCGGACATGGCCGAGGTCACCACGACGACGCGCGCCCAATCCTGTTTTGCATCCCGAATGATCTGCGCGGCGTTGATGAGCGCATCCGCCGACCCAACGGACGTGCCTCCAAATTTCATGACGAGTGTTTGTTGATTCATAATCTTCTCCTGTTTGGCTAAGACCTGACATGTCTCCGAGAGGACATGATCGCTTATGACCTTTGTCCACGTAAGCATCATTGAAGATTATGATGCGCGTAAGACATGTCAGGTCTGTGTTTCAAAATAACAAAAACGCCCCACGTCCGAAGGCGTGAGGCGTTGTGTGTTTCGAGATAACCCGACTGCGGTTACTTCTGACCAAGCACAAACACCTCACGGTTTTTACCGGAGGTAGTTGTCATGGTCATAGTACCTAAGCCGTGCTTGTTCATATTGGGCGGTATTCTATGCGAGGGCGGGGAATGAGTCAAGAGATTTGATATGGGGCAACTATATGAGGAACAGTATAATGGTAATAAGATCAAACTATATATAACCACGAAAGTTGCTTTAGTGGACAAGGGAATAGTGATTTTTGATTTGCATAGGTGACAATTATCAAAATCAAAACGTAATTTTGAGATGTTTTAATTTTTGACCACCTAAATTCCTGATTTGATTATGCATTCAGTTTGAACAATCTGACTATCAGTTGGAATTGACCATCTAAACGCTTGTTGTTGGACAGTAACTTCAGACCCTAATGAAGAAACAGGATTATCCACAATGCTAAGAATAATTGAACTGGATTCTTGGTCGCATTTCGAAAAAATAATAGAAAAGAGTTTATTAGAGGGAACGCGAGAGTTGAGAGCTGGACCCTCGGTTTATCGAGGACATGCGAATGCAGCTTGGCATCTAGAGACAACCTTAGAAAGAGCTATAGGTCTGGATCAGCCGGTTAGTGCATATTTCCGCAATATCGAAAGAATTCAACTTCAAATAGAGACATTTGTAGATCGAAATTTAGATTTTCCCACTGAACAAGATTATGCTAATAGTGTGATGGCGCACGCACTTTACAACAAATCAGTAATTACTTATCTGCAATATTTAAGACATTTTGGGTATCCGTCGCCTCTGCTTGATTGGTCATACTCTCCCTTTGTAGCAGCATATTTTGCTTTCCGAGATGTAACAAATAAAGCAGAGTCAGTAGCAATCTACGAGCTTTTAGTGGCAGGTGACATGGGTCAGTTACCCATAGAAGAGAGAGCACGTATTTATCCGGTTTATGCAAGTGCTCGAAGAAATAAACGACACTATCTCCAGCAAAGTTTTTATACCGTTTGTTATAAGAAGATTAATGGTGATGTACATTATGCCAGCCATGAAGATCCATCTGCGATGGGTGAAAAAAATGGATATTCTGGGGAACCAATAATAAAATATATCTTGCCTGCTGGTGAGCGGGTAAAAGCCCTTCATAGCTTGGAAGCCTATAACATAAATTCGTATTCTTTAATGGGAACAGAAGAAAGCCTTCTTGAAACTTTATTTTTGCAAGCTTACAAAAGCAGAGAAATATCAAGAAATATACTTACTGATCAATTTAATGAAAATAGTTGGTGGTAAATATTACTTTCCAATAAACTAAAGAAGTCTGTTTATCAATAGGTACTGCACACCGTTAAACTTGGATGCTCAAAATGCACTTCACTAGGACTTGACCCTCTATCTGCTAGGTTCCTGGTTCAAGTCCTAGTGATATAAGCCAAGTCCCAATTATTTTTCAAGAGGCATGTTATTAAACGGTTAATGTTTCCCGAATCCTACATCTGCCCCTTGACTTATATCCGAATCAGCCTATAATCGGGCGAAATCAACGCCATGAACTACATCTATTCGCTCTCCCTTATTGTAGTCGTCCTTGCGGTCCTTATTATTAAGGATCAATTTTCGGTTAGGATGGCGATGGTGAGAGTAAGAAAATAAATCACTGAGTGAAAGCAAAGAGCCGCCCTAACCACGGGCGGCTCTTTTTATATCAATTTCTAAGACCTGACAGGTCTTCGCGAAAGACTTATCGTTTATGACCATTGTCCACGCGAAGACCGCTGAAAGCGAAAACGCAGATGAGACCTGTCAGGTCTCCAAAGAGGAGAACTATGCGATCAGATACAGTTAAAAAAGGTTTTGATAAGGCGCCGCATCGGGCGTTGTTGCGCGCCACCGGTTTGCAGGACGATGATTTCAACAAGCCGTTCGTTGCCATCGTCAATTCGTATGTGGATATTGTCCCCGGGCATGTGCATTTACAGGATTTCGGCAAGTTGGTGAAGGACGCTGTCCGCGCGGCGGGCGGTGTGCCGTTCGAGTTCAACACCATCGGTGTGGATGACGGCATCGCGATGGGTCATGTGGGGATGAAGTACTCGCTTCCTTCGCGCGAACTAATTGCTGACTGCGTCGAGACCATGATCGAAGCTCACAGATTTGACGCCATGGTCTGCATCCCGAACTGCGACAAGATCGTGCCTGGCATGTTGCTCGGCGCCATGCGAGTGAACATCCCGACCATCTTTGTCTCGGGCGGCGCGATGAAAGCGGGCATGACTCCCGATGGCGAGGTACTCGACTTGATCTCCGTCTTTGAAGGCGTCGGTGCATTTTCAGCGGGCAAGATCGACGAAAAGCGCCTCACTCTGCTGGAAAAATTTGCGTGCCCATCTTGCGGCTCCTGCTCCGGGATGTTTACCGCCAACTCCATGAACTGTCTGATGGAAGTGCTCGGTCTGGCTTTGCCGTATAACGGTTCTGCCTTAGCGAAGACTCCGGAACGGGAAGCGTTGGCGAAACAAGCCGCCGCGCAGGTGATGACCCTGATCGAACGCGACATCAAGCCGCGTGACATTGTCACCGCCGAAGCGATCGACGATGCCTTCGCCTTGGATATGGCGATGGGCGGCTCGTCGAACACCGTGCTTCATACGTTGGCGTTGGCGAACGAAGCGGGCGTGGATTATCCGCTCGAACGCATCAACTCCGTGGCGGATAAGGTGCCGCATATCTGCAAGGTGAGTCCCGCCGGTAAGTGGCATATGGAAGATGTGCATCGTGCGGGCGGCATCCCGGCAATATTGAACGAAGTCCAGCGGGGGACAGGCATGTTGCATTTTGACCGCATGACAGTGACAGGCAAGACACTGGGGGAATCCATTCAAGGTAAAGATATTCAAGATGAAGAAGTAATTCGACGTTATGACAATGCTCATTCCAAGCGCGGTGGCTTGGCGATCCTATTCGGCAATCTCGCTCCGAACGGGGCGGTGGTGAAGGTTGGTGGCGTCAGTGCGCCGATGATGCAGTTCGAAGGTCCAGCCGTGATCTTTGAATCGCAAGATGATGCCATGGCTGGGATCATGGCTCACAAGGTCAAGGCGGGCGATTGTGTCGTTATCCGCTACGAAGGTCCGAAGGGCGGACCGGGGATGCAGGAGATGCTATCGCCCACGTCCGCGATCATGGGCATGGGACTCGGCGATAAAGTTGCGTTGATCACCGATGGAAGATTCAGCGGTGGCACGCGCGGCGCGTGTATTGGTCACGTTTCGCCGGAAGCTGCAGCGGGCGGTCCGATTGCGGCGTTGAAGGAAGGGGACATCGTCCAAATTGATTTAGTGGCACGCAGCCTCAATGTGAGATTGAGCGAGGCGGAGATCCAAAGTCGGCTGGCGGCGTTGCCTCCGTTCCAATCCAAGACCACGTCCAAGTGGTTAAAACGGTATTCGTATTTTGTCACCAGCGCTGATACAGGCGCGGTGTTAAATAGTTAACTCTGGAGTGCGGGAGCTTGCTCCCGCAAATACGCCAGCAAGCTGGCTGACTCCAAAAAGGAGAGAAGAGCATGAAGAAAAAAGGTGCAGAAATTCTTTGGGAGTGTTTGGTGCGCGAGGGCGTGGAAGTGGTGTTCGGTTATCCTGGCGGCGCAAACATGCCGATCTATGATGCGATGTTGAGTTATCCCATCCATCATGTGTTGGTGCGGCACGAGCAGGGTGGCGCGCACATGGCGGATGGGTATGCGCGTGTGTCGGGAAAAGTTGGCGTGGCGATGGGCACATCCGGACCCGGCGCCACAAATCTGGTGACTGGCATTGCGACCGCCATGATGGACTCGGTCCCGGTGGTGTTTATCACGGGGCAGGTCGCGGCGCATTTGATCGGCGGCGATGCGTTTCAAGAAGTGGATGTGACGGGCATCACACTGCCGATCACGAAACATAATTATCTGGTAACGCGTGCCGATGAAATAGCGGAAGTGATGCGCGAGGCGTTCTATATCGCGCGCAGTGGACGACCGGGTCCCGTGTTGGTCGATATCTGCAAAAATGCGCAGGTCGAGTCGTGTGAGTTTGTGTATCCCGATGAACCGAAGTTGGTTGGGTATCAACCGGTGATGCATTCACCGCGCAATTTGTTGGATGAAGCGGTGGCATTGATCGAGAAGGCAAACAAGCCGGTCATCTTGTGCGGACACGGCGTGATCATGTCGAAAGCCGAAGAAGCGTTGATGCAGTTCGCGGTGAAGACGCAAACGCCGGTGGCAAGTACGCTGTTGGGGTTGGGCGCGTTCCCGGCTTCACATCCGTTGAGCCTTGGCATGATGGGCATGCACGGCGAAGCCTATGCCAACAACGCGATCCAGAATTCGGATCTGATCCTGGCTTTCGGTATGCGCTTCGATGACCGCGTGACCGGCACGTTGAAAACGTATGCGCCACGAGCGAAGAAAATTCATATTGAGATCGATCCCTCCGAGGTGCATAAGAACGTGTTTATCGATGTGCCGCTGGTCGGTGATGTGAAGAATGTCGTGAGCGATCTGATTCCGCTCGTGGATGAATACGATCACGATGAATGGCTCGAAGAGATCAACGGTTGGAAGAACGAAGCTGACTCGCGCTCGATCATGAATTGGGAAGATGACGGCAAGTTGTATGTGGCGCATCTCATTGCCGATATTTGGAAGGCGACCGGCGGCGGCGCGATCGTGACGACTGACGTGGGTCAGCATCAGATGTGGACCGCCCAATACTATCAATTGGAAAAACCGAATCGCTGGCTCACTTCGGGTGGCGCCGGGACGATGGGCTTTGGTCTCCCCTCAGCCATTGGGGCATGGTTCGCCGCCAAGGATCAGGAGATCTGGGCGATCGCAGGCGACGGCGGATTCCAAATGACTGCCGCCGAATTGACCACGGCTGTGCAGGAGGGCGCGAACGTGAAAGTCGCCATCATGAACAACAGTTTTCTCGGCATGGTACGTCAGTGGCAGGAGTTCTTCTTCGAGAAGCGCTACTCGGCTGTGAACATGCTCTCGCCTGATTTCGTGAAGCTTGCCGATGCGCATGGCGTCCCTGCACGGCGCGTGACCAAACGTGAAGAAGTGGACGAAGCCATCGAATGGGCGCGCAAGACTCAAGGTCCCGTTGTGTTGGAGTTCCGTGTGGAGCAGGAAGACGCCGTATATCCGATGGTCCCTGCCGGTGCGGCGCTGCATGAAATGATCAGAAGACCTGTGAAATAATAAATGTCATTGCGAGGAGGGTGCTCTTCCCAACGAAGCAATCTCCAACTCGATGAGGAGATTGCTTCGGGCGAAGAACAAGAGCACCCTCGCAATGACATGAGGAGATAATATGAACTACACCTTTATCGCACTAGTAGAAAACAAAC
>JBDTWO010000085.1:0-19360 GCA_040006635.1 Chloroflexota bacterium | reverse complement strand
AACTTTCTTCACTTGCGGTTTCGGTTTCGGACTCATTCATTACTCCTTGTTTTTTGGAATGCAGGAGCTTGCTCCTGCAAATTCGCCAGCAAGCTGGCTGATTCCAGAATAAAAAATAAAAACAGCCCTCCGAGAAGGAGGGCTGTTTTGGTTGACTTGTGCGTGTCTTAGCGCAGGTTTGCTATTCCGTCATCCAAACAAAAAGGACCCGACCTTCTCAAAAGAAGTAGGCTTCGGACGACGTATACGCGGCAGTGCAAAAACTGTAACCATATTGGGCGGTATTCTACTCGAAATGTGGGATGTGTCAATGATTTGGAAAGAGTGCCTGAGGAGAGTACCCAAATGGGTAATGGCAAATTACGCAGGTGGCACGAGTGAGAAACATATACCAGGAACCTGACTTGACCACACCAATAGACTTGACAGTAATATTGTGACTAAGGGAATTAACGCCTCCGCGTGGAATTTATTACCTAATTACTCACCATGCTACAAGTTATTATTATGCTACTGTAACTAAATACTGCTTTTCGTGTCCTGAATACAAGCTCAATTGCATAATGCTACTTTATTTAACAAGTTTTTATAAACAATCCGCTTTAAGAGTCTCTTATTTTATAATGTAGATTGGTAAAATATTAAAAATGTCAATATTGCAAAAAAGACCTGGATTCGTTGCAAGAACCATCCAACGAGCAGGTAAGATTTTTCTTAATCTTGCCCCTCACTATCGATTAATCGTGGGTGCAATGCTTATTCTACTAGTTGGATTGGAATATTCTGAATTTCAATTCAAAATATCAGATTTTTTTCATGTCGGGGAAGTTATTGTTTATATCATTTTGTTGTGCATTGTGAGCATATTAATAGAGTTGGTATTGCGCGCAAATCGTTCCCAGCAAAGCACATTAAAAATTCTGGAGTACAAACATAAATTCAGTCTGGAGCTTATGCCTTACCAGAACTGGGATTCTCTGGTAAGTTTTCTGGCAAAATGCCTGACTGAAATGATCGACGCAAAAGAAGTTTATTTATCATTATTGGATCCCTTATCGCAAACTTTTGAAATTATTGCTGAATGGAAAGCTGGTGATAACTCTGAAGATCCCAACCCAGAGATCCATAATTTTTCCATTTTATACAAAAACAATCCATATGCACAAATCGGATTAGTGCTTAAGCCTAGGCATACCCTAAGTGAAGAGCAAACACAAATGCTGGAAAATGTAAGCGCTGAAGTGATTGCAGCTTTGATGGCGGGCCAGGATCGAAAAAAACTTTCAGAGCTAGAATTTACCAAGGCGGCTTTGGCGGAGCGTCAAGCAATGTCACATTATTTGCATGACAATCTTGGGCAAAATATCGGCTACCTGAGAATGAAGCTGGACCAGTTTATAAATCAGCCTAATAGTGTGCTGGGAAATGAAAACTTCAAGAATGAATTAATTGGGATGAAGGATATAGCTGATCAATCCTACAAACTCGTTCGAAATAAACTTGAGGATTCCATCCCAGATTCAACACCCCTACTAGCCAATTATCTTCAGGAACATGCAAGGAAGATATCGCAGCGTTCGAAGATTGAGGTTAACTTTACCAGCCAGGGAATTTCCAGGCCCGTATCTGTGGAATTGCAGCGCGCCGTTTTTTATGTGTTCCAGGAAGCGTTATCAAATGTTGAAAAACATGCCCAAGCCAGCATAGTGGATATCAGCCTGGAATGGGGAAATGCGAGTTTGAATATAGCCATCAAGGATAATGGGAAAGGTTTCAATATTAACAATGTTTTAGGCGATAAGCATTTCGGCTTGGAAATCATGCAAGAGCGAATGGCTGCTATTGGTGGAACAGTAGAAATTTGTTCGGCCGAAAATTCAGGGACATCCCTAAAAATAAACGCTCTGATTACACCCAATAAGAACTTAGGATGATCGATCATGGAAAATCAAAACTCAATGATACCCGCTCAAAGAAAATTATTGATCGTTGATGATCATGTTCTGTTTCGTGAAGGACTGATCAGCCTGTTCCGCAACACATCTGATTTTGAAGTTGTTGGGGGCGCAGGCAGTGTCTTCGATGCCATAGAAATGGCGCGCAAATTTCGACCAGATGTCATTTTGATGGATTTTTCAATGCCAGATGGAACAGGACTGGATGCCACATGGGCGATTCTTTCAGAACTGCCTGATTGCAAAATTGTGTTTCTTACGATGCACGAAACAGATGAAAAGCTTTTCGAAGCCTTACGCGCCGGAGCTAAAGGGTATATGCCTAAGAATACCCCAAGCCAAGATTTGATATCTAGTTTGCGCGCGCTCAAAAGCGGCGAAATGGCTTTATCACGTCGACTGATGAGCCGGGTGGTAGATGAGTTTTCAAAAGGAAATAAGCCTGAAGTTGATATTAAAGTTCTTTCCAAACTCAGTACGCGTGAAATGGATGTGTTACGGGAGTTAGCAAACGGCGGATCCAATCAGGAAATTGCCAAGCGCCTTTTTCTATCAGAAAATACTGTCAAACACCACATTCATAGCGTTTTTGAAAAACTAGGGGTTGAAAATCGCCGACAGGCAATTGTAATTGCAAATCAGCATAAACTCGTTCGTTAGTTTTAGTTTACAAACGACATGCTTATTCCAATTCCTAGTTTGCCATAATTTTCTCCCACTTAAAAGGCTTCCCTTTGGGGAGTCTTTTTTGATTCTAGTGTATAGGACTCTATGAAAATTGCGGTTTTTGACACCAAAAAGTATTAACTCTTGGGTTAATACTTTTTGGTAGGCAGGGATACCCAAAATAGCACCTTATTGACCCCTGATTTCGGTAACGGGCAATCGACTCTTGCGTCCTGAACGTATATCATAAGGCTTAAATAACCCTTAACACAAATTAGGAAAAGCTTTATGGATAAACGGTGTTTTCTCGCGGTGCGAAATAATTCGCTACTCAAACAAGCAGTCTCAAGCTTATTGGACGACATGACAAATAGCCTTGATTTGTTTGAAAGTAAGATGGACAACGTTGATGATTTGTTAAAGGAGATTGCGGAGGTTGACCCAGATATGATCTTGTTAGAAGAAGCATCCCCATTTTCTGATGAGTCTTTACTTGTGCGCCTCTTGGTCACCAAGCCCGATTTACCTTTCATAGTAATTAGCGCAGAAGCCAATCTTATGCATATTGTTCGCCGGGAAACCGTTCAGTTAAGTTCTTCGGCAGACTTAATCAGCGCCATTAATTTTTTATAGAAACAGCTATTTTTTAGCAGAAAAGGAGACTTTGTTTACCCACAATATATTCTTTGAAAGCAATCCTTCCTAACATCATTAAAAGGAGATATACATATATGAATACTAATTTGAATAAGCACTATGGAATCGGCTACCACCTTATGGTGGTTTTATCGATTCTAGCCATAGCGTTGGGAGGGCAGACCTCCGTGAGCGTCAGCGCTCAAGCCAACCCAACAGCTCCCGTGACGGCCCCCGTTGCGGCACCTGTCAGCACTCTAACCCTCAGCGTGGTTAGCGCTGATGACAGCGCTACTTACACAATCACAAAAGGTGATGCTATTACTGAATTCAAATACATCATCAACATCGATAACTCTGGCACCACGGCTCAACGCAGTCCGGCTCCCGGCACTGGCTGTTCACCGACGGATGCAGGTTATCCAGGCACCTGTAATTGGGTCTCAGTGGCAGGCCGAGCCAACCACAGCCCGATCTATACCCAGGGTGATCAAGGTGATTTTGTCGGTGGTGTACTCTACAATAATGGAGTACCTGTCCAATTACCTGCGGGTCGCTATTTGATTTCCGTGCTGGCAGATAACTACAAAATCGACGGCGAGCATTTCACAATTCCTTCCGCTACCGGTAATGTGACTGTGCACATGCAGCCCTACGATCTGCCAACAGCCACTGTACAAGCGGCAGTCTTTGAAGATATGGCTCCGACCAACAGCGCACCCGATGTTCCAGGTGAACGCGGTTTAGCTGGTTTTAAAGCCCACATCAAAGATTATATTGATGAAGTTACAACTGATATATTTGGCAACCCACTCGGCGCCGAGTATGATACCAATGGCGATTACATCCCAGGCACTGGCGGCTCTATTTTGAGCAAGTGCTATGTTATAGCAAATGGTCTCGATATTGGCACGGTCAACCCTGTTGATGCATTCGGACGTTGTCCGATTGCGTTCACAACTGCCGAAGACCCGCTGCTTGGCAGCAACATCACCCAGACGGTTGAGCATGACCCGATTCCAGTTGGCGCGGTTATCGAAGGCAAAGTGATTATCCCCAATGTGGGTCCCAATCGCTATGCTCTTTCAGTGACGCCTCCGGACAATTCAAATTGGATCCAAACCACCACCCTCGAAGGTAACCATGATTGGGACGCCTGGGTAATGGAAGGTGCTACCGGGCTTGACACCGAGTTTGTTGTTGGCGGCGAACCCTTCCCGGCTACCTTCTTTGGTTTCGTTCGACCTTCAATCAATACGATGGGACCCGGCACAGGCACAGTCAAAGGTATTGGACTGGCGGTGAGCGCTTATATTCCTCCCACCGGCGGTATTACGGGTGAGGCTGGTTTGCTCGGCGCAAAAGCGAAAGACAAAAACCCCATCCATCGCCTGTTCGTCTCTCTGTCCGATCTGAATAATGGCGATCAGACCGTTTTTGTTGGGGAATTTGACTGTGTTGAAAACGCAGGTTGTTTGCCTCCCGCTTTCAGCATTCCCAATGTACCCGAAGGCGATTACGTCCTCGGCGTATGGGATGAGCCCCAGGATTATATTTTTCTAGAACAAAACGTCAGCATCAAGAATGGCGAAGTGGTCGACCTCGGTGCGCTCTCCATGCTGGGCTGGTGGACTACTATTGAAGGTCACGTCTTTAACGACCTGAATGAGAACGGCAAGATGGATGCTGGTGAACCCGGCATTCCCGGCTTCCCGATCGTCATGCGAACGCGTGAGAATTCCATCATGGACCGCGGTACGGTTGCAGTCACCACTGATGCTTCTGGTTACTATTGGATGGAAAGCGCCTACCCGATGACGCAGTGGCTGGTCGAAGAAGCCTATGCAGATGGCTTCCAAACCACCGGTATCACCTACCAGGCTGATAACCAACCCACTGAGACTACAGTACTTGGCGCGGGCGTGGACGTGAACGTTCACCCGGTAATCGGTTTGGGCGGCCGTTTCGATTGGGGTGTAAAAGCCTATGCTCCAGGTACGAACGGCGGCATTGTAGGCACAGTCAGTTATGACACCACCCGCAATGAACTGAACCCGCAATATGCGGCAATTGAAGACTGGCAGCCCAGTATCTCAGACTTGAACGTTGACTTGTATGCTCCGGTGGCATGCGGAACAAACTCCGGCGCCCCTTGTGATGAAAACGGATTGTACGAGTTAAATCAAGATGGCTCCTATGCCTTTGGGGATATTCTGAACCAGTATGTTACCGAGAGCTGGGAACGCCCTTCCGGCTGCGTAGCCCGCAATGTGGATGGTAACCCACTGGTACATGGCATCGATGAAAACGCCCTGCCACTAGCTGCTGATGCTCCCTGTCTTGAGGCTCCCATGATGGGCTTGCAGTTCGGACCCATGGCTGGCGATGTGGGCACCCCTGATGAAAACTTTGGCGCCAGTGTAGATGGCAACTATGGCTTCGGCGATGGTTGTTTTCTGGCGAATGGTAACCCGGGACTCTTTGATACCGGTACCGGACTGTGTACTATTGGCACCTTACAGCCTCTTCGATCCAACCGTGATTATCTCGTCAGAGTTGAGATTCCCGATGACTCGTTAGGTCGCCCGATGTATAAGGTGACTCGCGAAGAAGATATCAATATCGCGAATGGCGATTCCTTCGTCCCACAGGTTCCGCCCTCCTCATGCGCCGGTTCATTGCACATCGTGAATGTGGCTGCTGATGGAAATGATAACTACCCTCAAATCATTGGAGATGGCGGGATTACGAATGATGTGCCCGCTGGGGTCATCGTTCCTGCCTCCACCCCACTCATGGCAACCGAAAACCCCACCTTTATAGATATCGGTGGCTCGGTTTACGAAGGCCAACCCAAACCCTTATGCGATGTGAAACTGGTGCGCGTCAGCGACCGGAAATCGATCGCCCCGGGCTTCAACCTGTTCACCGACGTTCCACTTCCGGGCCGCTTCTGGGGCTTGCTCGTGGACGACTTGAACTTCTCAAGTAACCCTCAATCTCTGGCTTATGGCGAGAAGCTCGGCATCCCGTTTGCACCGATTGGTATTTACGATTACACCAACCGGCTCATCACAACCGTTGAGTCCGACTATAACGGTCTCTTCGATGTGCTCCTGCCTTCGACCAACCGCATCAGTTGCCCAACGCCTTCCGGTGTGTGCGCCAACCTGTATCGGTTTGAAGGCAATGACCCGGGTGTACCTGGACATTGGAATGCGAACTACACTCCACAGTATCGCTCGATCTCAGCTGAGTTCGAAGCCTTCGCAGGTCTCACCATTCCGGCCGACCTCGCGCCTACAACTGTGGCAGTGGCTGTCCAAATCCCTGGTTCGCAAACTCTGTCGCCAGTATCCTGTACGCTGGATGCTGCCCAGCCGCAACTCCTCGCTGTTAGCAAACCTTATGCGAATGCCAGCGGATCAGATAGCTTCATGATCGATGGCTATGGCTTCGGCGCGAGTGTGGGGCAGGTCTTGCTGGATAATGTTGTTTTGCCTGTCACTCCAGCTAATTGGACTGACGGTCATATTGCAGTAACTGTGCCCAGCACTGTAACCCCTGGTGTTCATCAATTGAGTGTGATGGCTACCAACGGAATGAAGACCGTCAATGGTCTGGCATTCCATGTAATGGGCAGTTCTGTGGCTGTTTCACCCTTCCCAGCCAATGCGACACCGCTGGATGCCTTCACCAACCGCAATAACCTTGGTGCCAACTGGAATTCCAACGGCGGCGGATTTGATGTCATCAACAACTCAGGTACAGCGAATGACTATTTACGAATTCGAACCGGTAATGGTAATGGCGTTAGCAACGCGTGGTGGACCAACGGCGCAGCCCTTGGCACCAGCCAGGAAGCCTACTTTACCTTTACCAAGGTTTCAGGCAGACAGCAATCAACTGAACAAGGCCTATTGCTGAAATATAGTGGCGGCGCGAATCCGAACGCCAACTCAGCCCGCTGGATCGAAGTTGCTTTGGATAATAACAACGATCCTGATCCTGAAGCCATGACCGTACGCGTACGCACCAAGTTGGGCAACAACATCACCGACCAACTGGTGATTTCCGGAGCCAACGCTGTATTCTCGAACGGCGATCAACTCGGCGCGCGTGCCTTGAGCGATGGAACGATCATTGTCTATAAGAATGGCAGTGAGATCGGCCGCGTAACGGTCGGAGCAACCTCAGGGCTGACTGGCCGTATCGGCCTCCGCTTCCAAGGAACCGGAAATTCAAACGCTGTCGATGCCCGCATTGATAACTTCGGCGGCGGCAATGTCACAGTGACAGCCAATACCGGCAGCAATCCTTCCCTGTTCGAAGTCGGACCAGGTAAGCCGTATAGCAACATCCAAAGCGCGATCGATGCTGCGGCGTCCCAATCTCCTAACAAGGATTCACTTGTGGTGGTGTACCCGAACGCTGCGGACCCGAACAACCCGCGCTATAACGGACGCGGCGCCTACTACGAAAACCTGATCATGTACGCCCCAATTCAACTGCAGGGCGTTGGTCCGGGCGGTGTGACCCCCACCGGCACCATCATCCCGGGTTCGATCATTGATGGTATTGCCTTCGGCGGCGATACAACCCTGGCTACGAACTGGCTGGGTAAGATCAGCGCGCTGGCTGCAGATCCGGATACGAATCCGAACGGTGGCTGGAGCGGCAACCAGGATATCAACGACGGCCAGGTAATTTATGTGCTGGCTTCGAATACCGGTTCATCCTCCTTAACCAGGGCTGGTTCGTTCAGCTCCACAACCTTTAAGCCCTCGATTGACGGCTTCAATATCCGCGGCGGCGATCAACAAGGTCTGGCGGGCAATCTCAACGCCATCTTTGGCGGCTTCCCCGGACCGATCCAAGCCCTTCAAGTTCAGACCCAGGGCGGCGCGATCTTCGCCAATTCCTACGTCAGGAACCTGCAGATCACCAACAACGTGATCGAAGGCAACGGCGGTTCGTACGGTGCCATCCGCATCGGTACCCCAACCCTGCCGGCGCCTGATACCGATAACCAGAATGACAATGTGCGTATCGCCAACAACCGCATCCTCGCGAACGGCGGCACGAACCTGGCTGGCGCGATCGGCCTCTTCAACGGTGCCGAGAATTACGATGTAGCCAATAACGATCTGTGCGGTAACTTCTCAGCCGAGTACGGCGGCGCGATCAGTCACTTCGGTCTCAGCCCCAATGGCAAGATCCACGATAACCGCATTTACTTCAACCGTTCCTACGATGAAGGCGCCGGTATCATGATCGCTGGCGAGTTGGCAGCCAATCCGCTTGCAAATTACGGTACAACCAGCGGAGCGAAAGGCTCAGGTGCAGTCAGTATCTATAACAACCTGATTCAAGCCAACCTGTCTGATGATGACGGCGGCGGTGTCCGCTTCCTCATGGCGGGCAACTTCCCGATGAACGTCTATAACAACATGATCGTCAACAACGTCTCCACCCACGAAGGCGGCGGTGTGGCTGTCGACGATGCGCCAAATGTGCGCTTCTACAACAACACGGTCATGAAGAACATCACCACAGCCACCTCCCTGCTCAGCGATGGTTTGCCCGCCCCAGCCGGTCTTTCGACTGGTCCCAATAGCAACCAACTGCAAGCAACCCTGCCCAGCGGATCCCCGCTCTTCAGTAACCCTCTGCTCTTCAACAATATCTTCTGGGATAACCGCGCAGGCTCCAAGGGTGTCAACACAGTCGTTGGTATCGGCACAGCCGGAGATGCCACCCCAATCAACAACTGGGATATGGGTGTCTATGGCGCAGCCGATCTGCTCGCGCCGACCAACACACTGCTGCAATCCACACTTGGGATTACAGCCAGCCCCACTAACAATGTTGGCGCAGACCCAGCCGTGATTACCACACATGATATTGCTATGAGCTTCACCTCCTGGCGTACGAATGTCAACTTCGTCGGTGCCATTATGGTGACGGCCGATTTGAACCCGACTCAGCTGGGCAATTACCACCTGCTCAACACATCCTCGCCTGCGGCGAACAGCGCTGCAGCCTCCAAGGCAGTGCCTTCGTATCAGCAAGCACCGGCAACTCTTGCCGCCCCGACAATCGATATCGACAACCAGGGCCGCCCAGGTGGCACCGGATTTGATAAGGGCGCTGACGAAGTGGATGGCACAGTCATCGGTGGTGGTGGAGGCGGCGGTACGCCTGCACTTCCAACACTGACGGTGCTTGATAACTTCAACCGAGCGAACGCCAATACACTGAACAACGGAAGCAACTGGAGTCAGTCGACATCAGGTGGCGTTGCTGCGCTCAAGGTCAACACTAACCAGGCGCTATGTACCCCCGCTAGCGGGTTCACAGGCATCTTCATAAACTGCACACTTAATGGAGCTATGTGGAACAATCCAACTGGTGGTTTTGGTGCAAAACAGGGTGCAGCTTTCACCTTTGCTAACACCCCGATCAATGGTTCCAGTTTGATCCTCAAAGCAACTGGCGGTTCAGCCAACAGCCCTGGGAGTTTCATCCGTGTGCAATACAATGGCACCCAGGCAGTAGTGCAAACCAGCACGAATAGCGGCGTAACCTACACTACTGTCAGCAGTTTTGCCGCAACGTTTGTTAATGGTGACACCTTAACGGTAGTTGCCAACACAGATGGTTCCGTAGATGTTTGGAAGACAACGGCTGCAAACGTGACCACCTATCTTGGTCACTCTTCAATAACTGCCTTCACAGGCAGTGGTCGAATCGGCATTTACATCCCGAATAACGCCCGCGTCGATGACTTCAAGGGACAAACGGTACCCTAATCAATCAGTAACGGCTGGAGGCTGATATTTGTCAGCCTCCAGCCTAACCTGAAAAGGAGAAATTTATGAACAAGCCTATTTCCCGTAGAAATTTTCTCAAGCTCGCCGGCGGCGCGGTTGTAACCGTGACCGGGGCAAGCCTCTTACCCCAATTCTTGCGCAAGACCTTAATGCCCGACCAGGTGGTGGCGGGCGCGCTCGAGCCGTACGATCTGTTCTTCGCTGGTACGGATGGATGGTTCCACCTGCCCACCGGACCCTCGGTGGACAGCCCCTATCATCCTGACTCTTTGGCTGCTGATGCAGGACCGTTCACGACCTATATCTTCGGCTTCCGCAACGTGACCGGGTTGGATGACACACAACGCCAGAACCAGAGAAACAAGGCACAACACAATGCGCCCTTCTTCTGGGTGGATCAGGGTGCGGATTTCAGACTCCAACTCACCAACCTCGGGCTGGCATTACGCCCCGACCTGACGGATGCCCACACCCTGCACTGGCACGGTTTCCGCAATGTCATCCCGTTCTACGACGGCGAACCAACTGGTTCCATTTCCGTGATGGTGGGTCAGCGCTTTACCTATGTATACAAACCCCACGACCCCGGTACCTACATGTATCACTGTCACGTGGAAGATATCGAACATGTGACCATGGGCATGACCGGTATTGTCTTTGTGCGCCCATCGCAAAACTCGAGTAATACCCTAAAGAACCTTGGCACGTCACGCCCTGCGCCCAATAACAAGGCGTATAAAGGATTTGCCTATAACGACGGCGATGCTTCTACCGGGTATGACCGCGAATATCCCATGTTCCTCAGTGAGATCTGGCTCGAAGGACACTGGAATGACGCGCACATTCAAGAGTCGCAATGGTACAACTTCAAAGCGGACTTTAGTTTATTGAACGGCCGCGTCTATCCCGATACCCTGTTGCCCAATGCTCCGATCGATTTGGCACACTCAGCATATGCGAACGGAGGCAAAGCATTGACCATCCAAACGGATGCCAATGGCGATTTGCTCCCGCCAGTTGGTCATCCCGAATTGCAATACCAGCCGCACTCAGCCCTGGTCACCTGCAATGCCGGCGAACGCGTGCTGTTGCGTTTTGCCAGTCTTGGCTTCCGCGAGGCATCCATGACCCTGGCAGGTATCAATATGAAGGTTGTCGGACGCGATGCAACCCCGATGAAGGGCCGCGATGGCTCTGACACCAGCTACGAGACCGATACCCTCTTGATGGGTGCCGGTGAAAGCTATGATGCCATCTTCACTGCCCCGGCTTTTAGCGGTGGCAGTGGCAGCAGCGGCGCAGGCTATGATGTCTATGTGCTTTATAACCGCCGCTATACCCAGGATGACGATACGGCAAATGGCACCCAGGGACAGCGTACAGAAGTGCGTGTTTATCCCGCGAGTGGACCTGGTGCACGGCCTCCTCAGGCTTACTTCAACCAACACCCTGGCGATACGGCTAGCTAAGCCAGTCAAATAGGAGTATAAAAAATGAAACCTTTAAAATTCAAATGGCTCCGGTTGACGTTGGTTGTGCTGATTGCCTTGATGGCATTCGGTTCGATGGCTAATGTTCAATCTGCAAAGGCTTCCAGCCCGGTCACAGGCGTCGCCTGTACCACCAGCTCCAGCCCCAACCCCACTTTTTCACTGACCGCGCAAGCTGGCTACATCCAGATGCCGGATATGAACACCATGTACATGTGGAGCTATGGCAGCCCGGCATTTCAACATCCCGGACCTGTGCTCTGCGTCAACCAGGGTGATACGGTTACGATCACGCTGAATAACTCACTGCCCTATGGTCTGACGACTTCGATCATCTTCCCCGGGCAGGAGAATGTTCAAGTTCTTGGCTTACCCGTCGCGCCTGACCTGGCGAATAACTCGCTCACCAATAGTGTGGCAAACGGCAGCAACATCACCTACAGTTTCGTGGCAAACAAGCCCGGTACCTTCATTTACGAGAGTGGCACCGACCCCAAAACACAGGTCACCATGGGCTTGTTCGGCGCTTTGATCGTGCGCCCGACACAGGGTGCCAACTTTGTTTACAACCGCACTGACAGCCAGTTCACACCCTCTGAAGAATTCATAGCCCTGCTTTCCGAGGTAGACCCCTACCAACACCAGGCTTGGGAGATCGGCCAGACCCAAGGCGCGAACTTCAATATGAATAATTATCGGGCTCGTTATTGGTTGATCAATGGTCGCGGGTTCCCAGATAGCATTGCCGATAACAATGCCACCTGGCTGCCGACCCAACCCTATGGCTCCTTGGCGCTTATCCATCCGTTCAATACAAATTCCGGTGCTGGTGTGAACTATCATCCGTACCCGGCTTTGGAACGGTTCATCAATGTGGGCACAGAGGAATATCCCTTCCACCCGCATGGGCAAAACGGACTCGTGATCGGTCGGGATGGTAATCCGCTCGTTGGATCGGCCGGACAGGACCTCTCGATGGAGAAGTTCGCCGTCAATATCGGACCGGGCCAGACTTGGGACGTGATCTTCAAGTGGTACGATGCGGAGAACTATAGTCCTTCGAATCCTGTGCCTGTATTGTCCCCTGATTTGGTCAATATGCGGCTCGGCATGTTCTACAGTGGCAGCCCATATCTGGGACACATGGAAACCTTGCCCCCCGGTGTGAACACGCTCAACCAGTGCGGTGAGTACTACATCATCTCGCACAACCATGCCCTCTTCCAATTGGATGCGTTCGGCCAGACGATGTCGGGTCCCATCACCTATCTGAGGGTCGACCCGCCCCAGCCTAACACTTGTCCATAACGGGCTAAGGAGAATAACATGCAAACTAAAAAATTATTTTCAAGTCTCGTAAATACGGGCATGCGCTTGGTAATCTTTGTCTCCATGCTTATGACAGCACTGGCTAACAATGTATCCCCTGTTGCCGCTGCTCCGACAACTACGCTCACGGCAATTACACTGGGCGCTCCCTCGGGAACGCTGACAGTTGGGACAGCAGGCTCCATCACCTACCTAGTGACGGTGACAAAGAACAATGCTAACAACTTCTCGAACGCAACACTCAGCATCAGCTGGACAGGTGGCACCCCTACAGGCGTTACCACATCGTTCTCAACAAACCCAGTCAGCTGGGGTGGTAGTGGTGGAAATCGCACCTCCACTTTGACGATCAACACCACGGCAGCAACTCCGGCTGCTGTACGGAACTTCACGGTTCGCGCTCAGCGCAATTTTGGCGATTTTCAGACCGTGGGTGGAACTCTGACGGTGAGCGCGCCTTTACTCATCCCAACCATCACGTTTGGTGCGCCACCTGCACCAACCTTCCCCGGTGGTAATTTCAATGTAAGCGCTACCACCAATTCAAATGGCGCTCTCACCTACACTGTTGTGAGTGGTCCTTGTGCTCTGGTTAGTGGAAACACCTTTAGCACTAGCGGCGTAGGAATTTGTGTTGTTCAAGCTAACACAGCAGCTACATCTACCTATGCGGCAGGTTCAGCCCAACAATCGGTCACAATTATTGCCGGTTCGGGTTCAGCCTTTGACTTGTGGGCTGTCACCGGCTCAACCACCTTACCCGGTCCAGCCACGGCAATAGTCTGGGGCTATAGCCTCACCAATGCCCCGGTTTCACAGCCTGGCGGTCCCATACTAGTTGTTAATCAGGGCGCTCTTGTAACCATTACCCTGCACAACCAATTGGGAGAGAACACTGCGCTCTTGTTCCAGGGTCAGAGTTTGATCCCGGATACAACCGGCGCAAACGCTGGCGGAACCAAAACGTATACCTTTACAGCCAGCCGCCCCGGCACCTTCCTGTATGAAGCCGGTTTGATCCCTGGCAAACAGCATCAGGTGGCAATGGGTCTATATGGCGCATTGATCGTACGTCCCACAGGTTTCGCAGCTGTGCCTGGTCAAGCCTATGCCGCTTCGGCTACAGCCTTCGATGCCGAGCAGGTTTTGGTGCTCAGCGAGTTGGACACCGCACTGAACAACAGTCTGAACCCAGCCGCTTTCGATATGCGCGCGTACGGCCCAAAATACTATTTGATCAATGGCAAAGCCTACCCAGCCACAGACGCTGTCTCAGCAACCTCTGGCAATAAAATGCTCCTGCGCTATGTAAACGCGGGCTTACAGGCTCACGCCATGAGCACGTTGGGGCTTTCACAAAATATTATCGGTCAAGATGGCAGCGCCTTCGCGTTCTCCCATTCTGTGGTGACTGAAACCATCGCTCCCGGACAAACCCTGGATACGATCGTCGCCATCCCCGGCTCGGCCGCATTGGGTACTCAATATCCTATATACGATGCCAGCCTGTTCTTGCGCAACAATAAAGGCACTAGTGCAGACTCAACAGCCGGTCTTGGCGGCATGTTGACCACACTAACCGTGGGCACTTCAGGCGGCAGTGGAAGCGGACCGGATACCACCGGACCCGTTGCCAGTGGATTAGGTTTAGCGCCCAACCCAACCAACGGCTCTGTCGATGTTTCAGTGAGTGCAAGTCTTAGCGATGTAGCCACGGGTAATTCCAACATCGATACCGCTCGATTCTATATCGACAGCACAGCCGGATCCCCGATTGCCATGACAGGCACCTTCGGTTCACCGACTGCAGCTGTCACAGGCACAATTCCTGCCGCAACGCTTGGGATCCTTGCCTCTGGGAATCACACGATATACGTACAAGGTCATGATGTTGCCCTTAACTGGGGTGCCTTCTTACCCATTACCCTCAATCTCGATAAGAGCGGTCCAACCACCTCCAATCTGGCCCTTAGCGGTTTAGATTTATCTGCCACGGGCAACGATACCGCCTCAGGCAACAGCAATGTTACCGCCGCCGAATACTGGGTGGATGCTGGCAGCCACGTAACCATGACGCTCGTAGGTTCTGCTGCGCCCATTAGCAACTTCACCGCCACGCTTCCTTCCGTAGGACCAGGTGCTCATATAGTATCTGTGCGCAGCCAGGATTCGTTCGGCAATTGGGGGGCGGCTTCTACGATCAACTTAAATGGTGGTGATACTGTTGCTCCTACCACCAATAATGTAAACGCGTCACCCAACCCGAATAATGGGTCGACACCGTTCAATACCAGCGTCATAGCTGTGCGTGTCACCGCTGACTTTAGTGATGTCGCCTCGGGTAACTCCAACATCGCAGCCGCGGAAGGTTTCCTTAATGCGGCTGGTGCAACCGGCACGGGCTTCGTGTTCATTGCCCTCGATGGTAACTTCGACAGCCCTGCTGAACCTGGCTACGCCGACATCCCACTCGCCGTGGTCAATACGCTTAGCGATGGCGCTCACGCGATCTGCGTGCATGCGAAGGATGCGTCTGGCAATTGGGGCGTGGTTGATTGCAGCTATATGCTGAATATTGACCGCACCGCTCCAACAGTCCTCAGTATTACCCGCGTTGGCGCAAGCCCCACGAATGGACCAAGCGTTCAATTCCTGGTCACTTTCTCCGAAAGTGTCACAGGTGTGACCAGCGGTAACTTTGCCACTGTGCGCACAGGCTTAACCGGCACTTCAACGATCACTTCAGTGACCGGCACAGGCGCTACACGCACCGTAACTGCCACCACAGGCACTGGCACTGGAACGATCGGACTTAACCTGACTCCGACAACCGGCATTACTGATCT
Organism: Chloroflexota bacterium; assembly: GCA_040006635.1. GTDB lineage: Bacteria > Chloroflexota > Anaerolineae > Anaerolineales > Villigracilaceae > Defluviilinea. Next base: position 3,605 of record JBDTWO010000085.1, on the reverse strand, counting down.
AGCTGGCAATGCCCTGACCAATGGTGCAGCACCGGTAAATGAGACATATACGATCGTACCCACCCTAAGTGGAAATCTCTACTTCTCGACAACCGGGACCGTCGCTTCTGGTTCGAGACCCGGTGGCGTTGTTGGTGCAGATACCGCTGACATCTATTTCTATAATGGCTCAGCATTCAGTACATCGATCGATGTGTCGGCGATAACCAATCCGATTCCTGCCGGCGCTAATGTCGACGGTTTTGACCGGGTTGACGCTACTCACTTCTATATGTCATTCTCTGGCAATGTAACAGTACCAGGTATCACAGGTACAGTCGCGGACGAGGACGTTGTCTACTACAACGCTGGCACATGGTCGCTATATTTTGATGGCAGTGCCAATGGTCTTACAGGCGGAAGCGCCACTGACTTGGACGCGATTAGCATTGTTGGCGGCACCCTTTACTTCTCGACCGATAATACTGCCGTACCTCCTAGTGTTAGCGGCGGCGGCGACGATGCTGACATTTACTCCTGGAATGGTTCAACCTTCGTGCGTGTGTTCGATGCAACCGCGCTGGGCTGGTCAGGCAATAACGTCGATGGCTTCGTCTTCATTGATGCGACCCACTTCTATCTTTCATATGAACCCACGACCACTACAGTCTCGGGGCTTGGAAGTGTCCAAGATGAAGATATCGTCAAATATGACGCCGGTGTCTGGTCTGTATACTTTGATGGTACATCGCTTGGCTTAGGTACTAGCGGCAACCTCGATATTGATGCATTCGATATCCCGTAGTTAGTAACAACTTCAATGTCTGGAGGCTCAATCATTATGAGCCTCCAGACAAAGCAAAACATCATCATGGGAAGCCCTTGAAGCTGGGGGCTTCCCATGATAAATTAGAAAAAAATCTCATTATGCAAATATCGAAAGCTGATTATCTCATGGCATCTTCAAGCCCCAAAACCAAACTTATTTACACTGCTATTATTCTGGCTTTTCTGCTTGTAGTTGCTTTATACATATACAATGCTTACCGGGCATTTCAACCTGCGGCCCTACCTGTGAACGCGGTCACGGTCTCGCAAAGTGTGCTGGAAGAGAAATATGGCTTGCGCGTCAATCTTGTTGCAGTCACCGGTGCCGGAGGCTTTGTAGATTTGCGCTTGAAAATGGTGGACGGCGAGAAAGCCAAATTACTGCTAGGGGACAAGAAAAACTTTCCGGCGCTATATTCGGTGGACGGCATCACCTTGAACGCCCCCGAAGATACCAAATCGCAAAAGATCGAATTTAATACTGGCGGCAACCTTTTTTTCATGTATCCAAATTCCAGCAATGCCGTCTTGCGTGATAAGCCTATAACAATTATGTTTGGCAATATTGCGCTGGAACCGACTATGGTGAAATAAAATTAATCATTATGAATAAATCTTCTTGGATCAAAACCATCATAATATTATTTTTGATACTGAGCACATTATCAGCCTGCTCTGTATTCAAACCCGCTTTTAAAGCGGATATCATTAAACCAGTGACCGCCGCTCCCGAGATCAGCCTGACCGATCAGAACGGCAATCCCTTTCAATTGAGCGGCACGCAGGGCAGTATCGTTCTATTGTTCTTCGGTTTCACAAATTGTGTCGAGGAATGCCCATTGACCTTGGCGCATATCAAGACCGCGCTTGAGTCGCTTGGTAACAATGCCAAAGATGTGAGGGTTGTGTTTGTCAGCACCGACCCTGTCCGCGATACACCGATGGCGCTGCAGGATTTCCTAGGGAAATTCGACCCATCCTATATTGGCATCCCGGGCACACTCGCTGAATTAACCAAGGTCTGGAACGATTATGGGATCGTTGTCTTGGATGGCGGCGAAACACACTCCAGCTTCACTTATGTCATTGACCGCAGTGGCAACCTCCGGCTGAAAATCGAAGCGGAGTCCGATCCCAAAGCTATGGCTTCTGATCTCAAGATCCTATTGGCAGAGAAGTAAAAAGTTCAAGAATGGAAATAATGCTATGAAATCAAAACTCCTTCATTGGTTGGCGATCATTCTGATCCTTGAGGTCGGACTGCTTCATATTATGACCGCACAGTTCGAATACGAAGAAGCCGCTTACATGGGATATTTATTCGCCGCGAATTTCTTTGGCTCTTTAGCTGCCGCTTTTGGGATCTATCACAAACAGGTTTGGGGTTGGGTGCTCGGGGCTGTGATTGCGGCGGGTTCGATCGCCGGTTACGCCTGGAGCAGAACACTGGGCATGCCAGGTATGAATGTCGAGGAATGGATTACGCCTTATGGGGTCATATCCATGTCGGTGGAGATCGCTTTCCTACTTTTCTTCCTCTTACAGCCCTGGAAAAATTCAACCAATGAGCTATCGCTTTCCATCAACGCCAAGTACCTTATGCCGATCGCAGGGCTTCTCGTGGCGTTTGGCGCAGTAATGACATCTCGCTGGGATGTTGCTGTAACTCAGGCGCTGGGACATCATGTCGGTTCGCTTGCCCAGGTATGTAGTACACCCCCAACTACGATTGCCGAACTGGAAGATAAGTATGGGATCCAAATATCCCTGGTGGCTACTTCCATGATGAACAGCATTGTAGATGTGCGTATAAAGATCATCGACCCCGATAAAGCCCATGCGCTTCTTCAAAACCAGGCGGCTTTGCTAGTGGGCCAGCAGGTTTTGATCTTGGCGCCTCACATGCATTCACATAACAGTACCCGGTTGAAAGCCGGGAAAATTTTCACGGTTTTTTTCCCAACCCAGAGAATAATTACTGCGGGCACGCAGGTTAGTTTGGTGTTTGGTTCTGTGCGGCTTGAACCTGTAGTAGTTCGATAACAATATTACAACCTCTTGTGATCAGACTCAACTCCATCAGGTTCGGCAAGATAACCTTCCTGAAGGTCACGCGATAATTGGCAATTATACTTTCTGATTTGTCGGTACTTGTTTATAGCGGATCATCTCCCAGGGCGATTGCATCTAATTGCCAGCAGCAAGGACTTTGAGCAGGTAATCTTCCTTCCAGCCCGCCTGGAGTTGTTTGGCATGAATGCCACCTTTGGCAGTTTTCTCGTGTTTGAGCAAGTTGATGACAATATGGCGCAAGACAGCAAAGTTTTCAGGCGCGTGGTCTTTGCGAACTTGGTGATGGTCTTCGTTCAAGGCGACATCTAAAACCCAGTGGAGTTGATTTTCAATCGACCAGTGCTTGCGCACAATATCTAAAATACGTTCGGCATTACTCGGCAAACTAGAAATGTAGAAACGAACATGTTTGGTTTCTTTGCCATTCAGGATGCGCATGCCAATGACTATCGCAATAGTTTGTAAACCAGTCCAGTTTTTCAAACCGCGGATCAAGTTCAAGTATTCAGGATTGGAGGTGCTCCAACACTCACGGACTTCTATGCGGCCATGATCTTTGTTCGTGGTTTCGGCATGTTCAAAAGCAGCATATTTGAAATTCTGTGCTTGATCTACTGCAAATAGAACTGAAATATCTTCATACAAGTGTCCTTGATTCTCTTTGAGACTCCGTGATGCATCAAGTTAAAATGTTACTATGGGAAGTAACGTTGCATCAGGGAAAA
>JBDTWO010000084.1:0-19530 GCA_040006635.1 Chloroflexota bacterium | reverse complement strand
TTAAATTGCGAGAACCGCGGACGCCGACCGCGGTTCTCTACGAAAGGAGGAGAAGAGAAATCACCTTACTCCGTCTAATTTATCATAATGGACTCAAACCTGCTTGACGCTAAACCTACGATTACCCTACGATTGCACGACAGTTGGCAGGGTGTGAGATAAACTATAATCAAGTGAACAATATGAAAACACAAGACACGACTCCCATCTACATCGGTGACCTAAACGGGACTCCGCTCGGGGACTTCCGCCTCGCCGCCTCGGACTTGGGCTTGATCGCCATCGAATGGGCTTCTGCCCAGCCCGAATTTGATTCGTATCTCGCCCGCCTCAAGCATCCCATCCAACCGAACCAAAAGAAGATCGCTCCATATGCAAAGGAGCTGCGCGAATATTTAAACGGTAAACGAACCTCGTTCACCATTCCCATCGACTGGACACATTTCACCCCATTCCAACGTGAAGCCTTGCAGGCTGTGTTCCGAGTCCCCTATGGCGAAACCCGCACCTATATCGACATCGCCCGCGAGATCGACCGTCCGCATGCCTATCGCGCCGTGGGCGCCGCCAACGCCATGAACCCCATGCCGATTATTGTCCCCTGTCACCGCGTCATCGGCATGGACGGCAAACTCCACGGCTACGGCGGCGGGGATGGACTGCCCACCAAGGAATGGCTGTTGAGACTCGAAGGCGCGGTGATGACGTAAAGGATCTTAAAGTTATAAACATAAAATCGGCAAACACCCATTGAGATGTTTGCCGATTTACTTTTATACTCTTCGAAACTTTTTACAGGTGCTTATCCAGCCATGCGATCATGACCTTGAACACTTCAGCTTGTTCGGGTTCGTTGTGGATCTCGTGATACAAACCATCCCAGATTTTCAAAGTGACATCCTTATTCTTTTCGCCAGCCAGTTTCGCAAAGTCCTCACTGCCGCTGGGATAGGTAAGTTTGTCTTCTTTGCCATGCATGATCAACAAAGGATAGCGGAAATCTTTCGCACCTGCAAAGCATACATCAATGGCGGTCAGCGCTGATTTACCAAGGCCGAGACTGGTCTTATCATGCACCAACGGGTCGTTCACATACTTATCCACCACGGCTTTGTCACGTGAGATGCTTGTGGCATCCAGCCCGCTCGGAATGGTTGCGGCAGGCACCAACGTCCCAAGCACTTTTGCCATGGCAATTTTGACCTTTTGCTCCTGCAACGCCGAGCGTAACGCCGCACCGGTGACCATTACACCTTTCAATCCCATTTTATTTTGAACAGCATACGTGAGGGCTAACAATCCGCCCAAGCTGTGACCGTACAAAAATTGCGGCACATTGGAATAGCGCTGAGAAACGAATTGAATGAACTGACGGATATCCTGCATGACCGCATCCAATGCTGGAAAATGTCCGCGCGGGCTGACTGTCTTACCGTGACCGCGCAGGTCAAACCCAACCAGCACATACCCGGCATCGGTCAATGCCTTGCCCACGTGGGCATAACGCCCGATATGTTCGCCAAGTCCATGCACGAGGGCGATGACCGCCTTCGGTTGTGCATCTGGTTCCCAACCCTGAACGTAAAAAGACAGACCATCACGCCCTTCAAATTTTGATTCAAAAGTTTTCATCATCACCCTCCAGTGACTTTAAATTCGCAGGTGTGTTCACCCAACGCCTGGCAATGGATTTCTTCCACATCATAACTCTTGCCCGTTGCCCAAAATAGACTCTCGCGGATCAAGCCCTGAGTCACAAAGCAAATTGGTCCAGCTTCTTTTTGATCATGGGCAGCCGGTGAAGCCTGGTCAACGAGCAGCAAGTCGAGGTCCAGAGTATGGACCGTGATATCGCCAGCTTGAGCGCCGATAAATTTGGCGAGCAGTTCGAGGGTCGGCTTGCGGCGCGAAGCCAGAGGCAGGCGCTTCACCACTGCCGCCTGGGCTTTGATCCCCAATGCAGCATCATCCAAAAGCTGATGCCATAAACGCTGTCCCACGCGCAATAAAACACCCCGTGCGCCGCGCCCGAAATACGTGCGCATGGCGGTCTGCAGCGCGGCGTATACATGGGCGGCATCGCCTGGGTCCATCGCCTGATACACATCGGGATTCTTCCATTCCACCGGCAGGTTTGCCATCGTCAACATCCCATTGAACTGGTCAGCGCCCAATTCAAGTGCGATCGTTTCGGCAAAACGTTTCAAGATACGGCTCGAAAATTTAATTTCACTCACGCGCTGCTCCTACTTCAAATCTACAATATTCATCGCCCCTGGCAAGACAATGTGTTTCGGTCACTTCAAATTCCTTGCCGGTTGCCCACAGCACAGCTTCACCGATCGAACCCACATACAAGTGACAGATCGGGGTTGCGCTTCCACGGCTGTGGCAGATCGCGCAGGTGGATTCGATATACGCGAGTCTGTCACCGCTTTCATCCACCCACGCATTGACTTCAGGGTTGCTCTTCTTCAACGCATCTGCCAGCCCATTGAGGATGAACTTGATGCGCTGTCTTTCGGGCAACAGCTTCAGTGCCACACCGGCCACGCCCAACAAAGCCGACTGTTCACGAATTCCGTATTGAAAAGACGCCTTGCCGATGCGGCGCAGTATGCCCTTGCCGCCGCGTCCATAAAAGGCTTCAATGACTTCGTTGAATTTTGCATACTGTGAAGCCTGGATGGCTGGCTCAAGATTGTTCGGCGGAAAGTTACCCACGAATCTTTCCAACCCGCAGGTCTTCAACACCGTCGTCAAACCATGATCGCCCATCACCTCCTGGGCTGAAGTCAACGCCTGACGCACCAATGAATTGATGATCATTGAATCTTTACGAGTATTCATACGGCTCCTTATTTGCTACGGATAAGTGGGCACATCAAAAATATAAACGGGGTATTGTTCACCCGTACGCAGAAATCCCATTTTCTGATACAGGCTCAAAGAAACGGCGTTATCGCTTTGCGTGTTCACGCTTAACCGATAAATGCCGTCATTCACCAGTCTCGCAAACAGATCCCCCAACAGCGCCCGCCCCACGCCGCGTCCCTGCATCGCGGCATGTACCGCCAGCCGCGCCAGATGCGCCCGCTGACCGCCGCCCGTGCTCAATTGATACCCGATAATTCCGTTATCATTTTCCGCCACTGTCGCGATCAATGCCTGCGCGAACGCCCTGCGCAGAGTCTCCAGCGAATTCTGCCATAACGGATCAAAGGAGGCGGCGTCCGTCTGCGTGACCGCAGGCAGGTCTGCCTCTGTCATTGGGCGAATACGGACGCCCTGCGCTGCGCCCCCAGCCCAGGGCTGATACTGCCACTCAAGCATGACTATTTGCTGGATGTTTTTAAAACCGCTGGCACGCAAGATCTGCTGAAGCCAGGGCTGCATGGCGATCACAGCCACCCGCGCGCCACCCGCCTGTCCAACTTCTGCCTGCGCTTTTTGCCAAAGCAAACTCCAGGCACTCTCCGCAGACCAGCCGCCCGAATGAACGAACAAACGCATCCAGGCGATCCCCGGCACTTCGAGAGGACATGCCAATGCGGCAGTGATCTGCCGGCCGTCATCGAGCGCCCAATAAAACGAAGCGCCCAGCCATTCGAGCGGTGAGCGCCAATCCAAATGCCGATGAAGCCGTGATTCAAAAAAGATCAGGTTGGATAATTTCTGATGATCATCAAGGTTGGCGGGGCGAACCAGGGCAGTGATCACTATTCACCTTGGAATAAAGGCTGACATCATTATTTGGGTCTGAAAAAACCCCAACGCATCAAGAGCTTCAAGATTTTTTGTGTAAAGGTGGGTTTTTCAACCAACCGTAAAGAGTCGAGCACGTCCATTTGGGTGTTGCCGATATAACCGCGTTTGAGGAAGATCTCAGCCGTCGCTTTGCGCACCACGGAATGCATATCGCCTTCGCCGGCTTTTTCGAAAATATCGGCGGCGCGGTTGTATTCGCCCATGGCTTCGTTCAATTTTTTGAGTCCTTCAAGGGCGGCGGCGCGGTTGGCAACTGCGATCCCCTGTCGTTTCAAGTCACCAGCTTTTTGGAATATTTCCTCAGTGCCTTCAGTGGCTTGTAATGCCGCTTCGGCCTTGCCACCCTTTAATAGCGCCACGCTCTGGTTGTTCTTCATTTCAGCTGCATTCAATTCGTCTTGAGCATCGCTATATGCCTGCGCTGATTGTGAGAACAGATCGGCGGCGGCTTTAAACGCCCCTTTAGCATATTCTTGTTTACCTTGTTCGGCTAGTGTTTTGGCATCCATAAAAACCTTAGAAAGTAATATCCAAAATATCTTCCGCCACTGAGCGCAATTTATCCCTGGACATGTTACTCAGTTTCATCGCCAATTCCAAATATGGGCGGTTGACCGGCACGGCAACGAACTGACGCAGCTCCACGGGTAACTCCAGAAAATCCCGGATCGCTTCCTCACTCATCAACCACTGCCCGATCGGACCGGTCCGGTCAAAGAAAGATTCGATCCGGCCGCCCAAAGCCTTGACCAGGGCTTCCATCTCAGGCAACGGCATGGGACGTTCACCCAATTCATAAGATTTGATGCGCGCACCCGAAATTCCCGTTTCAAGTGCGAGCTGGCGGATCGAGATCGAAGCGTTCATACGTTCCTGCCGCAACAACGCACCGATCTTGCGCTGGCGCACTGAAAGTATTTTGGGCATATCCAAATTCTCATACGGCAGCGGCTTGCCCGATTTTATTTCCTTGCTCCAAAAATGATCGATGGGCAGATCAAGGAAAAAGACGAGCGCCTCCAGCTCCGGCAGGGAGGGAGCGCGGCGGCCCTCTTCATAGGCACGGAAGATGCCCGGCTTGGCGCCGATTGCCTGCGCGCATTCCGTCACACTTCTGCGTGCGGTGGTGCGGGCATCCCGAATTAATAAACCAAGTGTCTTTGAGCGAATCGCAATCTGGGATTTTATAGCCATGGTTCCTCAATGTGACCGATTATATCCCGTTATCGCCTTGTACCAAAACTTGAGCCGCCGCCAGCCTGCATATAGATCTCAGCACCAAGTTTGATACCGGACGCATCCAGTTTTGGACCAAAGACCGGGCGGATGCCGGTCGCCTTTAATTCGCCGATGATCTTGCCATCGAGTCCTACCCCAGTCTGTTCAAATTTGAAGATATCGGTCAGCACGACCGTGTCACCTTCCATGCCGACCACTTCAGTAATGGCTGTCACTTTGCGGGCGCCGTCCTTCAAGCGGGTTTGCTGAATAATAACGTCCACCGCTGAAGCGATCTGCTGGCGCACAACTTTAAGCGGCAGGTCCATACCTGCCATCAACACCATCGTTTCCATACGAGATAACGCATCGCGCGGCGTATTGGCGTGTAACGTAGTTAGAGAACCGTCATGACCGGTGTTCATAGCTTGCAACATATCGAGTGTTTCACCGCCGCGGCATTCACCTACAATGATGCGGTCGGGGCGCATACGCAAAGAGTTACGCACCAGGTCGCGGATCGACACCGAGCCTCGGCCATCCACGTTCGCCACTTTCGTCTCCATGCGCAGGACATGGTCCTGTTGCAACTGCAATTCCGCTGCATCTTCAATGGTGATGATACGTTCATTTTCTTGAATAAAACTGGAGAGCACATTCAGCAGCGTGGTCTTGCCTGAGCCGGTACCGCCTGAAACCACGATATTCAAATGTGCAAGCACACAGGCACGAATAAAATCGCCCATGTTCTTGGTCAACGAACCAAACGCCACCAACTGCTCGATGGACAACTTGTCCTTTTTGAATTTTCGGATCGTGATACAAGGTCCATCAATGGCAACCGGTCGAATGACCGCGTTGACGCGCGAGCCATCCGGCAAACGCGCATCCACCGTGGGGCTGTCAGCATCCACACGCCGACCCAGGGGCGAAATAATGCGGTCAATGATCCTTTCCACATGATCGTCATCATCGAAGGTGATGCCGCTCTTGGTGACCTTGCCGTTCTTTTCGATAAAGATCTTCTTGGGACCATTCACCATCACTTCGCTGACATCCGGGTCATCCAACAACGGTTGAATGGGACCAAACCCCGTCATCTCGTCTAGGATCTCGTTGAAGATCTGCTTGCGGATATCATCGGGCAGGTTCACTTTCGCCTGGGCGTACATATCGTTCAGGCGCTGTTTCACGATCTCGGCGCGATCACCAAGTTGCAGGGATTCGCCTTCCAGAGAGCGGCTGATATTTTCAGCGAGGTACTTCTTGAATTTAAGCAGGTCAGCTGAGGTCAGTTGTTTGAAATTGGATGAAAGCGGCGTAGCCATTACAATTAATTCTCCTCGCCTGATTTTTGTTCGGGGATCACCCAAACGATATGTGATCGGTGCACAGCCAAAAAGGGTGCCTGAAAAAGGGTTTGCCCATCGGTGCCCAGAACAGTTACATCTGTGACAGCAATAAAGTTCTCATTGATATCCAACTCATCAATGATCCGCTGATCCCTGCGGACGTGGATGCGACCACGCATCATATGCATGGTCGTCTGGATCGTGGCATAGACAGCGACCTTCGAAACAACATCGGTGAAGATCTTGCCCTTCTCATCATATTCAAATGTCATGGTATCTCTCCTTGGATATGGCGCTTATCGGGATGGCTGTTTACCATACGCCAACTCAGCCATCGCGTTATTGAACATGCAACTCTTTGGATTTTAAACTTATCATGAAAGTGTAGCCCAGGTGAACTTGAAATTACCTTTCACTTTCATTAGGCTATTAAGCTAGATAAAAAATTAAAGTCCCTTTTCGCAAAGAGACTTTAGAAACATTAAACTATTTTTCGTTTAGAAACTTGCAAGTGAATCTGAGGCTGGCTTCGTTCTCATTCAGAAGTAGATGCTTTATACCAACCACAGTCACATCCCGCCCGCTCACTCTTCGATGGGGGGCATCAGATATCCGAGACCGGAACGTGTGACAATATGTTTGGGCGTATGGGCATCGTCTTCCAGTTTTTGGCGCAGACGTGCAATACTGACCCAGAGGATTTCCTTGTCAGTACGGTATTCAGGTCCCCAAACGCTGGTGAGCAGTTCCTCTGAAGACATGATCTTGCCTGTATGATGCGCAAACTGTAACAGCAGGCGGTATTCTGTGGCGGAAAGTGAGACCGGGGTTTCGCCCTTCCATACTTCGGCACGGGCAAAATCGATCTTTAGGTTTTCGTGTGTGAAGAAACGGGATTGTCCACCCACATCGCCAGCCGGTTGGGCACGGCGTAATACGGCGCGGACGCGTGCCAGCAATTCAGTGGCTGAAAACGGTTTGACCAGGTAATCATCTGCGCCGAGATCAAGCCCGCGCACACGGTCCTGTTCATCGCCTTTGGCAGTGAGAATAATAATGGGCGTGCTGGAAAATTCGCGGATGCGCTGGGTGGCGCCGAAGCCATCCAGCTTGGGCATCATCACATCCATCAGCACGAGGTCGATCGGCTGACCGGAAAAAACATCAACAGCCTGGGCGCCATCCTGGGCAGTGACCACTTCGTAGCCTTCTGTTCTCAGGTTGGCTTCCAGCAGGCGCAGATAGCGAGGTTCGTCGTCCACAATGAGAATGCGTTTTGCCATATAGCTTCCTCCAGGTTAATTAATAGGATTCATGGGCAGTTCGATGAAGAATGTGGTTCCTTGACCCAGGTTTGATTCTGCCCAAATCTTACCACGATGTGCATCAATAATTTGCTTGCAGATGAAAAGTCCAAGCCCTGTGCCGGTGGCTTTTTCACTGCGGGCACGATAGAAACGTTCAAAGATCAACGGCAGGGATTCCTGCGGAATGCCGGGACCATGGTCCTTGAATTGAACCAGCATCTTCCCATCCAACTGCTGGAGAAGTACTTCGATCGCAGAACCAGGTGCATACTTGACGGCGTTCGTGAATAGATTATCAAAGACCTGTGCGATCCGTACGCCATCACCCTGAATAGGTTGGGTGGTGTGCAAATCCATATTTACTTTCAGGTCTTTGTAGCGGGCTCGCAGACGGGCAACAACATCCCGCAAAACAGCATCCAGCCTCAATGGTTGGAAACGAAGCGGAAGCGTCTTGCTTTGCAGGCGCGCTGATTCCAATACATTTTCGATCAACAGCGAAAGGCGGTCAGCCTCCTCGTCGATGATCGTCAAAAACTCCTGCGTTGTTTCTTCGTCCCAAGAGGTATCTTTTCGCAACAAGCTGGTGCTATAGCCTTTGATAAAACCAAGCGGCGTGCGCAATTCATGCGAGATCGTGCTGACGAAATCCTCCTGCAATTGCATTTGCAGTTTGAGGTCGTGATATTCCTTATGCACTTTCTTCCAGGCGGTGCGTTCGAACATGACGGAAAGCAGTTCTGCGGCAAGCGATGCTATCGTCAGGTGTTCCTGCTCGTATGTGGGTCCACCAAAGCGCACAAAGACCAGGGCGCCACGGATCAAGCCATCCTTGCGCAATGGAATACCCAGTAAATACGCCTGACTCAGGCGGTCATCTAGTGCTGCATTAACTTCGGGATCTTTGATCAAAACCTTGCCGTTGGCAAGCACCTGACCTGCAAAGGTCTCACCCCAGTTGGCATCTGCTTCGGCATTCTTGGCGCGCCCCACTGCCCGCGCATATACGATCTCCAATGTCCCCGTTTCTTCATCTTGAAGATAAACCGCGACATTATCAAAAACGAATTGCTGACGAAGCGTAGCCAGAAATTTTTCGGTGGTCTTGCGCCGGTCATCCGCTTCAAGCGCGATATCCATCAATTCATGGAAGTACGAAAAAGCCTGTAGGTCCATGTTTATTTTTCACCCGCCACCGCAAGCAATGGGAATTTAAATGTGGTGCCGCGCCCCTCTATAGATTGCACTTCCAGCATCGAGCCATGCGCTTCAATGATCTGCCGCACCAGCGAAAGCCCCAACCCCGTGCCGCCATAACGGCGCGTCGATGAACCGTCCAATTGATGGAAAGGCTCGAAGATATCGTTCAATTGACTCGGCGGGATGCCGATGCCAGTATCGGTGACGGAGACGATGACCAGATTCTCACCCTCACGCTTGACGCTGAGAATCACGCTTCCGCCCGAAGACGTGAATTTTATCCCGTTATCAAGCAGCTGTTGCAACACCCAGGCAATTTTCTGCGAATCTGCCTGGACGAAGGGCATACCATCATCAATGACCCCATGGAGTTGAATACCGCGTTCAGCTGCCTTGCCCACAAAGGACTTAACCGCCAGGTTGGCGATCCGTTGAATATCGATGTTCTCCTGCTTGATGCTTAACTCACCGCGCGATGCCAGCGAGACCATGATCAGGTCTTCGATCAGGGACTCGAGTTTCCCGGTTGATTGCTGGCTGACTTGCAAAGCGTGTTTTTGTTCTTCGGTGATCGACCCCAGGGATTCCGTGACCATCAACTCGATATACCCTTTGATATGTGTCAGCGGCGTGCGCAGTTCGTGCGAGATATTGGAAATGAAATTGGCTTTGAGCTGGCTGAGTTCAGAAACGCGTTCCAACGCTTTTTGCAGTTCGGCGGTCCGCTCTTCGACGCGGCGTTCCAGTGTCCGGTTCGCGGCTTGCAAAGCGGAACGCAATTGCAGGATCTGTTCGGTGACCGCCTGGTCAAGATCGGCGCGTCCGATCAGCTTCAAGTCGATCAATGCCTGCCCAAGCAACAGTGAGTTGCCTTTAGTATTTTGTTCTAATTGATAATCGAGGGTTTTCTTTAGATCGTCCGCAGTGATAACCCCTTTTTGGACGAGATAATCGCCCATGCGCGGGACAAGCATTTCAGGTGTGAGGTTTGATATTGACTGTGACATATGTTTAACTCAAGACTGCCAGACCCAATCTCCGCCTATCATTGTAGCCGATGATGCAAGCGTAAGCAAATCATTCGGGTCACAGGTGAAGGGATCTTTTTCAAGAACGATCAAATCAGCCAGATGGTTTGGAGCCAGCCGTCCGAGGCGGTCTTCCATGTATGCGGCATAGGCGGCGCCCAGCGTGTACCCAGCCCAGGCTTCAGCCATGGTCAATTTTTGTTCGGCGTACCAGCCCTCGGCTGAGGGAGAACCGTCGGCGCGTCGCCTTGTAACTGCGGCGTGCAGTCCTAAAAACGGATTCGGCGATTCGACCGGCGCATCCGATCCCAGCGCGAGCGGCGCGCCGAAATCCAATTGGGTCTTCATGGCGTAGGCAAGGCGTGAACGCTCGCCCCAGAACGCATCTGCCATCAACATATCGGAAGTGGCATGGATGGGCTGCATAGAGGCGACCACATTGAGTTTGCCGAGGCGCGGCGCATCATCAGGATGAAGGACTTGCACATGCTCGATGCGATGCCGCAGATGTGGTAAATGATTTTCTGTTTCGTACTTGCGGAGTTGTTCATAGGCGTTGAGCACTTCGTGATTGGCACGGTCGCCGATGGCGTGGACGGTCATGCCGAGACCCACCTGCGCGGCTTTGCGTCCATGTTCGAAGAGTTCTTCGCCATCCATGTTGAGAATGCCGCGATTTTCTTTTTCACCCGCATAAGGCTGGATCATCGCGGCGGTGTGCGGACCAAGCGCGCCGTCCATGAAGGCTTTGACATTACCGATGCGGAGCATGTCATCGCCAAACCCGCCCCGCAGACCAAGGGCGTGCGCTTCATCAAGAAGCTCGACCGGAATATTTTTGAGCACACGCAGTTTCAATTTCTTTTGCGCGTGAAGTTGTTGCAATGCCATGAATGCATTGCGACGGTCAAAATCATGCACGCCGGTAAGACCCATCTTCCAAAGAATCGGCTGGGCTTTTTCAATGGCATCCGCGATCTCGTTGATGGTAGGCTGAGGCACAACATTACCAACCAATTCCATTGCGGTTTCAAGCAGGATGCCAGTAGCATTACCTTTTGCATCGCGTTGAATCTGTCCGTTGTGCGGGTCGGGTGTTTGCGCGGTAATGTTCGCAAGTTTCAACGCACTTGTGTTTGCCCAGGCAGCATGCAGTGATTTGGCGGTGAGATAAACAGGGTTGTTCGGCGCGATGGCATCGAGTTCGGAGGCATGAGGAAATCCATTGACCCCGAGTTCACCCTCACCCTTAGCCCCTCTCCCGCTGGGAGAGGGGAACCATACGTTTTGATTCCAACCGTGACCGAGAACCCATTCGCCGGGTTTGGTATTTTTCACGCGCTCTGCTACCCGGCGCAGGCATTCTGCTTTGGTGTCTGTTTCACAATCAATCTTTTGTAAACCCAATGAATAATATTGGAGGTGAAGATGCGCATCGGTGAGCCCGGGCAGGATCACGCGTCCATGCATATCTTGTCTTTCGGCTTTGGGATATTGATTAAATAAATCATCCGCATTGCCGACTGCGACGATGCGGTCGCGGTCAATGACAAGTGCGGATGCAGTGGGCTGAGATGGGTTTTGGGTGTGGATGCGGGCGTTGTAGAGGAGTTTCATGTTTGATTCCATGTAGGGGCGAGGTCTTCTCGCCCCGTATTGATGATTCGATAAAAGGGCGGGGAGACCCCGCCCCTACAATTCATGTCAATTTTTCCAACAAGGTATCCAGTTCTTCATCGGAATAATAATAGATGGTGACGGTGCCGCCTTTTTTGCCGTATTTGAGTGCAACCTTCGTCCCCAAACTGGAACGCAGACGTTTTTCGATATCGTTCACATCCGCGCTGGAGGCTGACTTCTTTTTCGCAGCCGGTTTCTGCCCTGATAATTTGCGCGCCAACGCTTCGGTCTGACGCACGCTCAAGTCAAGATTGACCACAGTGTTCAACAGGGTTTCCTGGGCTTTGGCGGTGGTGACCGCCAGCATTGCGCGCGCATGACCTTCAGAAATGCGACCGTCCACGAGTGCCTGCTTCACAGCGGCAGATGCATCCAACAGACGCAGGGTATTGGTCACAGCCACACGGCTCTTGCCCACACGCTGGGCAATCGTCTCGTGCGACATCTTGAATTCTTTCGCCATGTTCTGGTAGGCTTCGGCTTCTTCGATGGCGTTCAAGTCCGCACGCTGGACGTTTTCAATGATAGCCAGCTCAAGCAACTGCTGGTCGGTGGCGTTACGGATAACGACTGGAACCGTTTTTAAACCCGCCTTTTTCGAGGCTTGTAGACGACGTTCACCCGCAATCAGGATATAAATGCCGTTCTTACCGGGCGCAACGATCAACGGCTGGATCACGCCATGTTCACGGATCGAAGCCGCCAGATTTTCCAGTTCGTTAATATCAAATTTTTCGCGCGGCTGACGCGGATTGCGTTGAATGAGATCAACAGCGACCTGCGCGACACCGCTTGCACTGGTGGCGACTTGTGAGCTTGCCGGGATGAGGGCATCGAGTCCTTTTCCAAGACCGGTACGTGGGGGCATAATTACTCCTTACAATGGATACAAGGGCGAAGCAATGCTTCGCCCCTACAAGGAAATCTATTTTCCGTCACCGATGATCAATTCTTTGGCAAGCGCTTCATAGGCTTTTGCGCCAACGGAGGTGGGTGCGTAGGCTGAGATGGGCAGTCCATAGGAGGGCGCTTCGGCAAGGCGGATACTACGCGGGATCACACTCTTGAAGACCTGACCGGGGAAGTGATTGTTGACTTCCTTAACCACATCCGCAGAAAGATTCGTGCGCGGGTCGAACATCGTCAAGATCACGCCGCGCACACGCAACTCCGGGAACAGGATCGAGCGGACGCGTTCAACCGTCTGTGAAATTTGACCGAGGCCTTCGAGGGCAAGATACTCACATTGGACGGGAACCAGCACCCCGTCGCGCGAAGCGACGAGTCCATTGACAGTTAATATTCCAAGCGAGGGCGGGCAATCGATGAGGATGTAATCAAATTTTCCGTCCAATGCTTCAAGCGCTTTGCGCAAACGGAACTCACGTCCCATTTCATCAACCAGTTCGATCTCGGCACCAGCCAGCGCGGGTGAGGATGGCAGTAATGAGATCTGAAGACGCTCATTGAATAGGATCGAGGCAGTCGACACATCGCCCGAAAGCAGCGCTTCATAGGTGCTGGCTTGCACGGCGCGTTTATCCACACCGAGGGAGGAAGTGGCGTTCGCCTGCGGATCGAGATCCACAACCAGTACGCTCTTGCCCAGTTTTACAAGATACGCGGCAAGGTTAATAGCAGTAGTGGTTTTGCCAACGCCGCCTTTTTGATTCACGAGTGTATAAATACGAGTCATGTGATTTACGATTTCCGATTTTTGATATACGATTTTAGTTCTGCTAATCTTTTCATTATTCGTGAAGATTGGCGTAGATTAGCGGAAAGATCTTTTTACTGCAAAACTTCCATCAGACATTCTTCGATCTCTCGCGAGGTCGGGATGCCAGCGAGTCCAACGCGGGTCACCGAACGAGAGGCGATCAGTGTGGCAAAGCGCGCGGCTTCCCAGGGATCACGGGTTTTGAAAAGACGGAAGAAAAATGCTGCCGCAAAGACATCGCCCGCACCAGTCGCATCCACTTCATGGACTTCAGGAGCGCGGAAGCGGCGCCGGTCGCCGTGCCAATGCAGGACGCAACCGTCATTCGCTTCAGTCACAACCAGAATACGTGTTTGATGCGCCATGTGCTCGATCAACTCATCATCACCGTTCACATCTTCGCGGCTCATCACAACCGCTCCAGCTTTTTGCAAAACGGGTTCGGCATTTTGCCACTCACTACGCGAGACGAGTCCATCCTCAGCGCGCTGGCGCATCCAGCCTTGCGGAGTGACACCTAATAGTGCCGGAGAAAAATCTTTCGGTAAAACCGAATCGATCTCATTCGCGATGGGACCCACGTGAAGGATGGATGCCGTTCGCCAGGCTTCGGGAACGCTGGCAAAATCCAAGCGTGCGGCTTGAGCACGCAGGTATTGTACCCGTCCGTTTTCGGTGTAAATATTTTCGAAAGTTGTGCTCTGCGGGGATGCGCTGGAAAGCACCTGAATGCCATTCAACGCCTCGAGCGAAGTTTCCCTGCCAGCGGCAGTCACCACCCCAACTCGCAAACCCAGTGCCCGCGCGGTCAATGCCGAGTAAGCCACTGTCCCACCCAAACGCGGACCCTCAGGCGTCAGGTCATGTGCTACATGACCGATCACGAGATAATCCACCGGCTCCAACGAAGCAAGGTTGAGCATGGACGAATTATACCGTGAGAAAAATGTAGGGACACAGCGGCGCTGTGTCCCTACATGGTTTTACGCATTCTTCGGAACGATCGTTACTTTGCGATACGGGTCATCACCGGTACTTTCGGTCGTCACATCGGGGTGCTCGCGCAGGGCAATGTGAATGATGCGGCGTTCATCGGAGGGCATCGGCTCGAGCGTCTGGCGGCGTCCGCTTTTGGCAACCTGCTCAGCCATGCGTTTTGCCATCTGGATCAACTGCTTTTCACGGCGGTCGCGATAACCTTCCACGTCCACAGTCAACTGCACGAATTGCCCGGTCTCTTTACCGATGATTAACGAAGCCACATATTGAAAGGCGCTCAACGTTTCAGAGCGACGCCCGATCAACACACTCAGGTCATTGCCGCGGATATCCACATTGATGTTGCGGCGTTCGTCACGCCCAGGCGCACCGTAATGCGCTGAGACCTGCGCTTCAAGATTTAATAAGTGCAATAATTTGGAGACAACCGCCTCGGCATGATCGAGAACCGGATCATGTTCAGGCTGAGACTCAGCTTCTTGTACAGGAACAGGCTTCTCTTGAGCACGAGGCGCAGGCGCTTTCGTCTGAACTGGCGGTTCGGACTTTTTCTCGACGCGCTTCGCTTCCTTCTTCGGGGCGGCTGGTTCCGTCCGAATTTCTTTTGGCTGGCTGACGGGTTCAGAGCCCGGCGGTGGAACCACCGTCAAACGGACCCTGACCTGCGGCTTGCCCAATCCGAACAAGCCCTTGTTACCGGCGTCCAACACTTCAACACTGACCGCGTCTGCGGTGAGCCCCAGTTGAGCAAGTCCCTGTGCAAGGGCTTCTTCAACAGTGGGTGCGATGATCTCGAGTGTGGTTCTTTCGTTCATGCCCGCCTCCTTATTTCTTTTTTTGATCCTGTTTCTGACCGCCAGGTAAAAGATTACGCCAATTCACCTTGCCCATCATGGAGTACTGCACGATGGCTAACAGGTTGCTGGTAATAAAATAGACCGCCAAACCAGAAGCATAATTGAGCGAGAAGAAGAAAAGCATTACCGGCATGTAAATGCCCATCATCTTGCTGGTCTGTGCCGCCTGGTCATTGGAATCACCGCTGGGAGGCGGCATGGTCAACTTGGTTTGGACAAAGGTGGTTAAACCCACGATGATCGCAAGGACGGGAATGCTCAGCCCGAATAAAAGCGTTCTTTCGGGCAAACCGAGATCCATCCACAGGAATTTGCTGTTGAGCGGCAGAAGCGAAGTCACATGTTGAATTTCGTAGGCATAACTCGAAAGCTTCAAAAGGCTCAAAGGGGTGGAACCGATGGCATACGTGATGGTAGGGATCAAGGCGAACAGGATCGGGAATTGAATCAACGTTGGCAAACAGGAACCAAAAGGATTGATGCCCTTCTCACGATAGACGCGCATTTGTTCCTGGGCAAGTTTTTCTTTATCTTTGGCATATTTCTTTTGAATGGCTTGCCATTCCTTGTCATTCTGCATATCCTGCATAGCGGTCGCGCCCTTCATCTGCTGGGCGTTGAGGGGCCAGGTGATGACACGGATCAGGATCGTGAATAGAATGATCGCAATACCGAAGTTATGACCAACGACCCGGTAGATAAAGATCATCGCGTTGACCATGATCCCAATGACAACACTCCAATTGGTAAAAGCCAAAATGAGCAAGCCAACAACTGCAACGGTCTTCAACGTCTCCGTGGAAAAGCCTTGAGGCAGTTGTTGTGCTTGTTGCGGTTCTGGTGTCTGTATTTTATTACTGGTATTCTTCATAGGTTCTCTTTATTTTCCGGCTGGGAAAGTCCATTTTTTATGACCGACATTATCCAAGGCAATCAGATAATAATCGGATTCAATGTATGAGACAAGCACAGAGTCACCCGTGGAGACAGGCGTCGTATATGCCTTGCTCTTGGCATTGGCAGGCTCAAACCACACAGCTGAACCGCTGGCATCGATGGCATAGAGCTTTCCGGTTTCAGTCGCAACCAGAATGTGTCCATCAGACAATACCAATGGGCTGGCTGTGATCCCACTATCCAGCTTGATCGGTTCTCCATTCAACTTACCAGTTTTGGTGTTGTACGAATAGAAATACCCGCCCACACCGCTGGCAACATCCCCAAAATATAAGTTGTCGCCATCTACCACCGGTGTGCCCCAGATCCAACCCTTGGTATCCACCACGGCTTCGTGCTTGCCGGTAGCGGGGTCGAATTTTTCAAGCTGCTTGGCATAGGATCCCACATATAACATGCCATCGGGCCCCAACACCGGACTACCCGGAATTGCGCCACTGAGGTCTGCATGCCATACAACTTTATACGTTTCCAGGTCAATCGCAAAAACGCTATGATCCAACGAAGTAACATACAGCCGCTTGCCATCGCTGGCAGGTTGCGACCAGAGGCGCTCGGGTTTGCCATTGCCGGCACTGTCTTTAAATGGTTCAATGGTCTGGATCGGGGTCTTCACCGATTTGCCATCACTCAGATCCAATACGTAGATGTTCCCATCAGAGTTTGGAGCAAATAAACGCTCGCCAATGATCAGAGGGACTGCGATCCAATGCCCCTTCGCGCCGCTAAACTTCCACACAATGGTCGGAACCGGGATCTTGTCGGCACTGAGGTCTTTGGGGTTCACTGCAAACATGGCATGATCGTTGCCTGAACTGGGAATGACGACTAAGCCATCCGCGGTGACCACCGGGCTGACATCAAACAACTTGGGACTTTTACCAAACGAAAACCCAGTGGATTTTTCACCCGAAAAACTCCACAACTCGGCACCGGTTTTCACGTCCACGGCGTGCACAGCCGTATTATTCGCAAGATATGCCACATCGCCCGATACAGACAGTCCGAACCAGGTGGTGGAACCTGTACATCCGCTCAACAGCACAGCCGCAAGCAGAACGATGATTACAAACAAAATTTTCTTTCTCATTGAAAAACAGTACTCCTATCGAACGGGGTCATAGCCCCCGGGGTTAAACGGGTTACATCTCAGCACACGCCAAACCGCCATGGCTGACCCCTTAAGCGCACCATACTTATACACCGCCTGATACCCATAATGCGAACAGGATGGATAAAAGCGGCAGGTATTGGCAGGGATGCCCTTTGAAATTGTCATTTGGTAGAGACGGAAAAGTGCCAGCACCGTAATGCGCGGAAAATTCCAAAACGTGCGCGACATATCACGCAAACGCGGTTCATTGGAATAGTCATGCAGGTGAAATTCAGGATTCATGCTTGGGGGTCAAAATTTTTGCGCGCTGTAAAAGATTGAGCAGGGCACGTTGGGTATCTTCTAAAGTAGCAGAGACAAGCGCCGGACGGGCGATCAAAATCAAATCCAATCCTGAAGCGATGTTTGGGACGAGAGTCCGCATCACTTCACGCAAGAGACGCTTGGCTCGGTTCCGATAAACGGCTGTCCCAACTGATTTACCGGCTGCGACCCCCACCCGCACGCGCGGCTGGTCATTGTCATCGCTTTTTAGAGCAATCAACACAACAAGCGGGTGGGCATAGGACTTACCATCACGCCGCACCCGCTTGAAGTCTTCAGACCGGGTCAGACGGAAATTCCTCTGCACCCACGCCTCACTAGCGCTTAATTACCAACGAATCTTTTTTACGTGTTCGTTGGCGGTCACTGTTAATCGATGGCGGCCGCGTAAACGGCGGCGCTTGAGCACCTCACGTCCATCAGCAGTGGACATGCGTTGGCGGAAACCATGCACGCGCAAACGGCGGCGAATCTTCGGTTGATACGTTCTTTTTACCATTCTTCGTTCCTCATTTCAAAATAATAGCAATGTCGTGCTTTTCAGACAAGCACGACATTATACCGTAAGGGTTCTGATTCGGTCAATTTGGATTCACAGCCGATTCCGACTCAGGTCCGGCCTGCTTCTGCTCAATCTGCCGTCCCTACTCTGTCCTCTTGTTCCCATTCCTGGTCGGGTACATGGGATGTGCCAGCAATTCTGCTAGTTTTTGGGCGCCTTCGGAACTGGCAACCGCAATGATCTCATCGTTTTCCTGTAATCTGCTGTCACCGCGCGGCAAAGTCATCACACCGTCACGGATAATAGCCGCGATCACACAATACTCGGCTAACCCCAGATCTTTTAACTGAACGCCAATCCCCTTAGCTCCAGCTGGGACTTTCTCCTCGACCACTGAGTAGCGCCCACGGCGGACCTTGAAGATCGTCATCATATCGCCCAATGACATTTCTTCCTGAATCAGATGAGCCAACACATCTGCAGAATTAAGCGCTACATCCACATGGAAATTCTCATTGAACAGCCAGGCATTGTTCGGGTTATTCACGCGCGCAATCGTACGCGGAACATCGAACATAGTCTTGGCAAGATAGCATAAAGCTAGGTTGGTTGAATCGGTGCTGGTCACGGCCGCCACTGCATGCGCATCACGCAGCCCGGCAGCTTCAAGAATACTTGGGTCAACCGGATTCCCTTCATAGATCACTTCGGTGGGAAGTTCCTGGTGTAGCAGCCCCAGCAATTCACGTCGGTTTTCGACCAGGCGGACCTTATAGTTTTGGTTGAGCAATAAATTGGCAAGACGCGCGCCTGTGCGCCCGCCACCCGCAATGAGTACGAACATATTAAGCCTCCGCCTTCTTGGAAAGGCGCGCTGTTAATGCGCCGATCCCTTCGAAAGTAGAACTGACATTCAGCAGATCACCAGTTTGTAGTTTTGTATCCATCTCAGGGAGAGATGCTCGCCCCGCCCGCGCTAGGGCAACTGGGTAACACTGTGGGAGCGCATCCAACAATACGCCCAGCGTACGCCCATTCCAACTTTCCGGAATGATGATCTCATACACTTCCACTTCGCCATTCCCAGCCGAATAGACGGCTTTTTGTGAAGGATTCATCAGCAATTCTTCCACCCGTTGGGCACCCCAATAGGTGGAGCCTACGGTCTGTAAGCCAAACGCCTCAATCACTGACCGCAGGTTCGGATCGTAATTACGGGCAACCACGTTGGGCACATTGTAGAATTTAACAGCGGTGTGAGCCACAACCGCATTCAAAGTATCAGAATTTGTGACGGCTGCCAGACCATCCGCTTCACGGATACCGGCACGCTCCAGCACACTTTCAGCCAAGCCCTCGCCTTCCAATGTGCGCCCGCGGAAATCGGGATGCAGGCGATTAAAAGACTCTTTCTTGCTATCCACGATCACGACCTGATGCCCCCCGCGAAACAGGTGATATGCCAATTCTGCGCCTACACGGCCGCAGCCAACGACAATAAAGT
>JBDTWO010000083.1:0-19670 GCA_040006635.1 Chloroflexota bacterium | reverse complement strand
AAGCGTTTTACTACTTAAAAACCAAGCGACAGTCAGACAAAAGGGATTTGTCTGGCTGTCGCTATTTGTTTAACGAGATCGACTCTGGAGTCGGACAGCTTGCTGTCCGTGTATGCGCCTGTCAATATAACTGCATCAGCGAGCTGATGCAGTCCAGAGGTGGCTATTCCCTCCGCGAGAACAAAACCCACAACAAGGCAAGCAGCGCCGCACCTAACATGCCCTGCCCGTACATGACATTTCCCGCGTTATAAAACATCACGCCACCGATCAACAAACTAACAAAAATCAATCCACCAGTCAACCGATCCACGGACCGCGTCAGTGAACGCAACTCACGGTTCGTTTGCGGAGCTTGCACCATCAAACCACTGCCTTCAGTTTGTGCCAGCACCCGGCTGGCTTGCGAAGGCAATGCAATTAACGTCTGCAACAGACTCCCCAGCTCTTCAAGCCAATCACTGATGCCCTTTGTCGCTTCATTCTCGATCAATTTGCGGGCATATGGCGCGATCTGATTCCATAGATTGAAGTCTGGCTCAAGTCCCGTACACATCCCGGATAAAATCGCCATTGTCCGTCCCAACATAATGAGATCGTTCGGCACCTGGAACGGCATGCTAAAGATCAGATCACGGTATTGATGCGCGAATTTTCGCAGCTCATCTGGGTTGGTCTTGCGCAGCTCACTCATCGACATCCCCCAGAAGCGGTCGAATACCTGCGCTTCGGCTTGCTCGATCAACTTCAAATCCGCGCCTGGCAACAACATGCCCAGCTGCTGATAAGACTTCACGACTCGAGCGGCATCCTTTGTCCCCACACCAACCAGCATTTCACGCAAGGCATCGCGCACGCCTTGCGGCACGCGCGCGATCATCCCGAAATCTACGAAGGTCAATTGCCATTTGCGCGGCGAGTCGCCGTCAGCGCCGAGCGGCGTCACGAACAGGTTACCAGGATGCGGGTCCGCATGCACGAAGCCGTCTTCAAAGATCTGCTTGAGATACGTATCCAATAATTTTTTCGCCACAGCGTTGCGTTCGATCCCAGCCGCGGTGATCGCCGCATAATCGGTGATCTTGATCGCGAACACATCCTCCAACGTCAACAAACGCAAGGAAGAAAGACTCTTCACTACCCGCGGCACATGCACATCGGGGTCATCCTTGAAATTCTCAAAAAATAATTCTGCGTTTCCGGCTTCCTTGAGATAATCAATCTCTTCGCGCACCGTCGCGGAAAATTCGCGCATCAGCCCGGGCACATCTGCCCGCTCCCGGATCGGACGATAACGCATCAGCCATTCACCCACAATTTTAAGAGCCGATAAGTCAACGTTCACGATCAATTCGATGAATGGACGCTGGACTTTCACCACCACGTTACGGAATCCGTCCGCTTCATTACCAAGCTGGAGCCTGGCTCTGTGAACCTGACCTAACGAGGCGGCTGCGAGCGGACTCTCGTCAAACCATTCGAACTTTTCCGTCAGCGGCGCGCCCAATTCTTTCTCAGCCAATTCCTTGATCACGGCATATGGTTCCGCCGGAACTTCATCCTGTAAGTTTGCAAGTTCATCCGTCACTTCAGGGGGCAGCACATCCAAGCGCGAAGACAGGAACTGACCCACCTTGATCATCACCCCGCCCATATGGATCGCCAACGCGCGAAACCGCACCGCTTCACGGCGAAAACGTTCAGGGCGCGTGCGGCGCGTCCATTTGCGTAAACCCAATCTCGCAATGATCAATTCCCAAAGAATAAAACGTACGATGACCCCCGCAAAAAAATACAAAATCCTGAAGTAACGTCCGCGTAAGCGTGGTGGCTGCATGGTAAATTCCTATGTTGTGATGCTGGGATTGTATCACCACGAGCAAATATAAAAGCGGACGAGGTGTCTCGTCCGCTTTTGCTATTCAATTATGCAGCAACTAGATCCCTGCGTTGTTCAGGACATTCAATATCTGCGAAAGCGCCGTGGTAAGTGTTGGATGCGTGACCTCAAAGTGATCGATGGACTCCTGCCAGCGTTCGAGCAGCGGATCATCCTCCGCTCCCGCGTCTTCAGAACGCTTCAACAACTCCTGAATATCAGTGTTAAGATCGCGCAGGAGTTCACGTCCTTTATCATCGACAGCTTGGGTACTGTCTAGTTGGTTGTGCAATTGTTCGAGTAACTCGGTGAGATTTTTATCGGTCATGGCGTGCCTCGCTTTCTAAGCATGGAATTTGAGGGTGCATCTCTATTGTACGACTTGTTCACCTGACCGACAAGATTCGCTGTGAAAACGCGGTCAGGACAAATACCATCCAATAAGACGATATAGGTATAACACAAATCGTTGCAGAAAATGAAATCCGCTTGACTTTCGATTCAATTCTCTCTATTATATAAGTAAGGTTGCCCGACTTGTTCAGGAGATCGATATATGTCAAACATAACCCCCACTTGTAGTCACTGCGGAAAATCACTCATCAATCAAACCTGTTTCGCCTGTGCGGGGAACGGCTTTTCCCGCGAATTTCTGCTTGTCCATAAGGAATGTGATGTCTGCCATGGCAGCGGCCGGATCTGGCGCTGTGAAGATGAATTCAAACACGTTGTGGATGATTTCAAGAATGCACATACAGTGGAACATAAACCTTTATCGCAGACCCGCCGTAAAAGGATCACTCCCGAATTCTCACAACATTCAGAGATAACCCCTCATATCCCACCTGCCTATCCTATGCATCCTGAAAATCCATGGGGTCTCAACAACGCGCTTGGTTCGATCAAAATCACCAGTCCTAAAAACATCAACAACCCTGGGCATCCACTCAATCGCAATAACCCGATCAACCGCAGTCCGGTTAAGAAGTAGCAGGATAGTTGTCGGTTTTTAAAATCCACAGCGGATGAGGTGACCTCATCCGCTGTGTTCAATATAAAATATCGTGATCTGCTTGATCTGCCTCTTCATAAATCTTCTTAACTTCCGCCTTCATCTCTGCCGAAACTCCCGCGGTCTGCGGAATGAACTTGACCATGTCACGCGCCTGACGCAACAAATCTTTGATATTGGCGATGTAGGCGAAGTCGCTTTTGCCGAGTCCGGTTTGAGGGACGGGTAAATCGCGGGCTTGTTGAATCAGCTTGCGGGCACGGAGGAGGCGTTCTGAGGCGGGGATCAATTTGGGCATGTTAGAATCCTTTCAGCGAGTACAATGATTCTACTTTGAAATTCGTATCCAATTCAGACAATTGGGTTATAGAAATTAATATTCAATTACAGGAGAACTTATGAATACAACGTTTGCCATGTGGCGCAAAACACTTTCACAACTCATCAAAATGGACGACAAAAAAGAATGGGACGCGTTGGATATCCTTTCCAAATGGTTCATCGCCACGCGCTCGGCTGTGGGGACGATCACGCTATATTCTGGTTTGATCGGTGGATTATTGGCGTGGCAAACACTCCATGCCAATCAAGGCTCATTCAACTTCTTGACCTGGCTGATCCTTACACTGGGACTTTTCATTGCGCATGGCACGAACAACCTGATCAACGACTACACCGATTTCAGCCGCGGCATCGACAAAGATAATTATTTCCGCACGCAATATGGAGTTCATCCATTGGCACAAGGTTTTTGGGACAAGCCCACGCATCTGCGTTGGTTCGCGGTAAGCGGAGCGCTCGCTGCGCTTTCGGGCGTCTATGCGTTGTATGTTACCAATTTTGCATCCACCGTGATCTGGCTGTTCGCAGTTGGCGCGTTCATTTTATTGTTCTACACCTACCCGCTGAAATATGTGGGTATCGGCGAACTCTCGATCTTCATCATCTGGGGACCGTTGATGATCGGTGGTGTCTATTTTGTGTTGACCGGCTTATGGAGTTGGGCGGTGATCCTCGCCAGCATTCCCATTGGCTTGAATGTGGTTACGATCAATCTTGGCAAACATACCGACAAGCTCAAAGAGGACGCAGTCAAAAAAGTGCGGACGCTGCCCGTGCTCGTGGGCGAACCTGCGGCACGCTTCATTACCATGGCGGCGATCATTGGATCGTATATCATCATGCTCTATTTGATCTTTGTGACGCGCTTCTTTACCCCCGTGATGCTGCTCATCTTCGTCGCCTATAAACCGGCGCTGATAGCGATTCAGCGTCTTTCAAAACCACGTCCCTCCGCACCACCCACGGGCTACCCGATCTGGCCGCGCTGGTTCTCGACCGTATGCTTCGTCCACAACCGCGTGTTCAGCAATTACTTTGTGCTGGCATTGATCATCGATACGCTGTTGCGGACTTTCTTCCCCACGTTCTGGCATTAAATCCAAGAGCTGGCAGTCACAACTGATTGCCAGCTCTTTTTTTATCACCAGGCAGGACTTTCGCTCAACATCTGGTTTTCATGTCACCCTGAGCGATAGCGAAGGGTCACTACTCTCGAAATCAGAGATTCTTCGCTATCGCTCAGAATGACCCTACTAGGAAGTCTTTTCAGTAGTTTGCAAGAGCAATAGATCCGAAAATTTTTACCCTTCATTTTTTTGATTCCAAGTTCGCAAAGCGGGGATATACTATGCCCATACTGTGATGATCTATTTTCGGGAGGGTCGCAATGAAATTGGTACGCCGTTCGTTGATCGCCGTGGGGATTCTTGTTGCCATCGTGTTGTTTTCCTGGGGTTATACGTCCATTCAGCTTTCGGTTGCGCGTTCAAGAGGTGTGTATGACTCGCCCGAGCAAGGGATGCTGGCTTTGATGGACAAGTATTACACAGCAGATAAAAATGTTAAGATGCTCTATGCGGGAACAAATTCATTTGACGGAAGCAACCCGCACGTTTGGTATGTAATCGCCGAGGTGAGGGCAAAGGCTCGGGCTGACGGATCAGAATTGGGGTCGAATGGATGCGAAGCACCAGGTTCATTTTTCCTGCAAACCAAAGAGGGCTGGGTGCATGTCAAAGAACAAGCCTTCCCAACCTATATGGGCTTTTGGATGAAAGTATTTAGGTGGGCAGGCGAGGGAAAGTCCAAGCCATCCACAAACTGGGGCAAGGATCAGAATCCGCAGTTTTGCCGATAAGAGTGCAGGCGCAGCTCTTGTTGCTAAACTCTTCAGAGTTGAGTCCGGCATTACAAAGTGGAGTATACTAATCATAGCAGGCTAGAATGCTTGCGGTTGGAAGACTCATTTCTGCCAGGTGCGTTACATAGCATTTGTCTCGTAACAGTCCACGGCGTTTCTTACATACCACTCGCATACGCGAGATGACTCCCATACCCAATCACATTATAGATATTTGCCATCTAGAGTCGGTCAAAGTATTTTCATACTTTGACCCGCTTGAATTTGGCAAAATGAAAGAATCGAAGGCTGAACCATGTTCGAAACTATTCTCGTCCCCCTGGACGGCTCGCAACTCGCCAACTGCGTTTTGCCGCATGTCGTTGCCTTTGCCCGTTCCTTTGACGCAGAGATCACATTACTGCGGATGCTGGAAAAAAATCAGGCGGGCACATCGGCACAATTATTTGATCTACTTAATTGGCAGATCAATAAGACCAGAGCAGACCTTAATCTGGAAAAGGTAAAAGCCCGCTTACAAGAGTTAGGTATTCGGGTACAGGCAACAGTTACGGAAGGATTGGTAGCTGAGGGGATCACAGAATACGCCCAAAACCAGGGGATGAAATTAATCGTCCTGAGCAGCCATGGACGGAATGGCTTGACTCAATGGGGCATCAGCAGCATTACACAAAAAATCATCCTGAGCGCTCAAACCTCGCTGTTAATTGTTCGGGCGCACCAATACGGAGTCCACACTGATGAATTGTCCGAAGCCCCGGTATATCAGCGCATCCTACTGCCGCTCGATGGCTCACAAAGGGCGGAAAATGTTTTACCGATCATCACACAACTGGCGCGGTTTCATAAGGCTCAAATTCAACTCGTACAGGTTATCCAAACCCCAGAGATGGCGCGCCAAATGCCGCCAACCCCTGATGATATCGAATTATCGAACCGCGTTATAACGCGCAATCAAGAGGAAGCCGGGCGTTATCTTGAACAGTTGAAATCCCGTTCATATCTGGAGGGGATTCCTGTGCAAACCCATCTCATTACCAGTGACAACGCGGCAGTCGCGCTTCATCAATTAGGGGAACAGGAACAGATCGATATGGTCGCGTTGAGCGCCCATGGCTATTCAGGCAATCACCAATGGCCGTATGGCAGCATGGTCAACAATTTCATACTGTATGGCAAAGTGCCGCTTCTGATCGTACAGGACCTCCCCACCAAACCAGAGTTAATAACTCCTGATGCGCAATCAAGCGAACGTGCAGAACGGTAACTTATGCAGACCGCATCGCTGGTGATTCCATTAGAAACTACCAACCCAGACGCCGACAGTCGGTTGAAGGAATTTGCACACCAATTAGCAAAGACTCATAGTGTGGAAATATCCCACGCCCCAAAAACCGACCTGCTGGGTTACCTGCAAAGCTGGGAGCTGGCTTTGCACAATGCCAATACGACTTTTAAATCCGTGCCAGCAAAAGACATATTAGTCTCGCGTGCGGGCGAATGGATGTTGGATAACTTTTATATCGTCAAGCAGACCCTGCGCCAAATCGAAGAGGATCTGCCAGCCAGTTTTCTAATCCAGCTGCCCAAACTGGCAGAAACGCCGCTGCGTGGACACTCGCGCGTTTTTGCATTGGCGCGCGAATGGCTCGGATACAGTCAAAGCCAGATCGACTTGACACAAGTCGCAATTTTTATGCAGGCGTATCAACAGGTGACCCCCCTGACAATTGGTGAACTTTGGGCAGTGCCAATCATGCTGCGCATCGGGATTTTAGAGCGGCTCACCTACGCAGTTGCTGAACTGACCGGGATAGATGTGGCGAAAAGCCTGAGTGAAACCCCGAACCAATTTGCATTTCCAACGTTGGCAAACGACACGATCGTCGCTAACTGTTTTATCAGCTTGCGCCTGCTTTCAGCCACCGATTGGAAAGACATCTTTGAGCAGACCAGCCGCGTCGAACAAGTTTTGCGTGACGACCCTGCAAAAATTTATGCAAGCATGGATTTCGACACGCGCAACAATTATCGCAGCGTCATCGAAGAACTCGCGCGCCACTCAACATTCAGTGAAGAGCAGATCGCGCTTTCCACAATTGAATTCGCTCGTAGTGTAGCTGAAAATGACCATGGGCGAAAATCCCACGTCGGCTTTTATTTGATCGATACAGGTCGAGCGGCGCTGGAAGCCAAGATCCACTACCAGCCAGAATTAAGGATGCGGGCGCAACGTACGCTACTTGCATTTCCCACTGTTACATATCTGGGGAGTATCGCTATTCTCACTGGGCTGTTTACCTTTGGATTAATCGCTTATGCTGCGCTTTCAGGCGGCTCATCTGTTCAACTGGCACTCGCCGAAATACTTGGGCTTGGGCTGGCGCTAGAATCTGCGATCACACTCGTGCATTGGAATGTGACCCACCGCATCAAGCCTCAAAGTCTGCCGCGCATGGATTTTTCAGAAGGCATTCCAGCGGGTAATCGCACCATGGTAGTTGTCCCAACCTTGTTGGAAAGCGCCGAAGAACTTAATCATCTTCTGCAAGAGTTGGAACTCTATTACATCTCCAATCCTGACCCACAACTGACCTATGCACTGCTGACTGATTTCGGCGATGCTCAAACGGAGTCTATGCCAGGGGATGACGAACTGCTCGCCAAAGCCAGCGCGGGTATTGAAAACCTCAATATAAAATATACAAAAGCTCTGCCGTTTTATTTGTTCCATCGTCAACGTCAGTGGAATCCGTCTGAAGGGGTCTGGATGGGCTGGGAACGCAAGCGCGGCAAACTGGCGGATTTCAATCGCCTGTTGCTCAACCTGGGCGAGACATTCTACACATCCCAAGTTGGGGATATGAACATTCTGACCGACATCAAATTTGTCATCACACTCGATGCAGATACATCCCTGCCACAGGGCAGTGCCAACCGCCTCATCGCGACGTTGGCGCATCCCCTCAACCATGCTGAATTTTCTGAAGATGGGAACAAAGTGGTCGCCGGTTATACCGTGTTACAACCGCGGGTTGCCATCAAACCGACCAGCGCAAATCGTTCGCTCTTCTCACAGATCTTTGCTGGCAACTCCGGGTTTGATCTGTACTCCTTTGCTGTATCAGATGTATATCAGGACCTCTTCGGCGAAGGCAGTTACGTAGGCAAAGGGATTTACGATGTCGCAGCTTTTGAGCGCAGTCTGGCGGGTCAAGTGCGCCAGAACACTTTGCTTAGCCATGATCTGTTTGAGGGGATCTATGGACGCGCGGCGCTGGTCACCGATATCGTACTCTATGAAGAATATCCATATCGCTATTTAGTCTACGCCCGCCGCCTGCGCCGCTGGATCCGTGGCGACTGGCAGTTACTGCCGTGGTTATTACCTGTCGTTCATACTCAAAGTGGGACCACACCCAACCGCTTATCCATCATCAACATTTGGAAAATCTTCGATAATCTGCGACGCAGTTTGCTGTCACCGACATTGCTGGCATTACTCGTCGCAGGTTGGTTGTTCCTGCCGGGCTCACCCCTCATCTGGACCTTATTGGTGCTGCTGCCTGCCGCCCTGCCGATCGCGGCTCAAACCGGTCAGCAGGTGTTGCATAACAGTAAAAAGCTGACGCTCAAACAACTTTTCAAACCAATCCAACTCCCCCTCATTCGCTGGGCGCTTGCAATTATTTTTCTGCCATACGAAGCGCTCTTGATGCTGGGTGCAATCCGCACCACGCTGGGACGACTGTTGATCGCGCGCAAAAGATTATTGCAATGGACAACAGCAGCCAATGCGTCGCGTTCGTTTGGCTTGAACGAAAAGTATGAAACCTGGCGCGAGATGGCGGTTCCTACGATCCTCACGCTACTGCTGGGAATCTCTATCGCCATTTTCAACCTGAGTGCGCTTTGGGTTGCGCTGCCTTTGCTGATCGCCTGGCTCATTGCTCCGCAAATTGCCTATGTGATCAGTCAGCCTGTGACACATGCCACCACCCCACTCTCAGAGGCGCAGCGCAGACAAGTCATTCGACTGGCACGCCGCACCTGGGCATTCTTCGAACAATTTGCTGGACCCAATGATCACTGGCTGCCTCCCGATCACTATCAAGAATCACCGCGCGGCAATGTCGCGCACTACACCACGCCGACTAACATTGGTTTGTTTCTGGTGTCCACGTTATCAGCCTATGACCAGGGCTACATGGGCTTACACGAACTGGAAGTCCGCCTACGCTCAACTTTTGAGAGCATGGATAAACTGGAACATTACCGCGGTCACTTACTGAACTGGTACGACTCGCAAACGATGACGGCACTTCCGCCACGCTACATTTCCACAGTGGATAGCGGCAATCTAGCAGCTTGTTTGATCACACTCAAACAGGGCTGCCTTGCCCTGACAAATGCATCGCTGTTTGATTACAAACGCTGGCAGGGATTGCTGGTCATATTGGATATTCTGGCAGAAACTCTACAAACGCTGGAAAAAAATAATCCGCACGCCTCGCTTGAATCTTTCGAAGTTGAATTGACCAGCATTTACGAGCGCATCAGCGCCATCCAGAACCAGCCAGCAGCGTGGAGAATGACTCTCGCCTGGCTATCAGGCGAAGGCTGGGAAAGAGTCTCGCGTCGCTTGATGGAACTGCTTGAGAGTCATCCAAATCTTCAATCCGAATCTCTGACCGAACTCCAACTCTATCTCGATCTGATGCATCATCACTTGCAGGATATGCAACGCAGTTTGGATCTGTTTGCGCCCTGGCTTAGCCGTCTGGATGCAGCATTTATGCAAACACGCGCGGGACAAGAGTTTGGTGCCAGCCTGCCAACCGAACTGCCCACACTGGGACAGGCAGAAGCAGTGTATACGAACATCAAAGTTGCGCTGAAAGATCTCAAAGTACAGGCACAGGATGAAACGACGCGCGCATGGTGTGAAAAATTAGATGATGATTTATCGCTGGCACTGCTGATGGTAGCGCCCTTGCTAATCGGTTTTCAAGATCTGGCACAGCAGGCGAACGCAGCAGTGACGGGCATGGACTTCCGCTTTCTGTTCAATGAACGCCGCCAGGTATTTACCATCGGCTATAACGTCAATACCGAAAAGCTTGACCCAAGTTATTATGACCTATTGGCATCCGAAGCCCGCATTGCCAGCCTGATCGCGATCGCCAAAGGGGATGTGCCGCACAGTCACTGGCAGCATCTCGGTAGACCCGTGACAAAGGTGAACGGCAAACAGGTTCTGCTCTCGTGGAGCGGCACCATGTTCGAATATCTCATGCCGACCCTGTTTACAAAAAACTACAACGGGACATTTTTATCGGATAGCTGTTATGCCGCACTCGATGCACAGATGAGTTACGGACAGGAAAAGCAAGTACCCTGGGGCATCTCGGAATCAGGCTACTATACCTTCGATGCGAATCTGAATTATCAGTATCAAGCTTTTGGCGTGCCTGTCTTGGGATACAAGCGCGACCTGCCAGATGATCTGGTTATCGCACCCTATGCTTCACTGATCGGGCTTTCGTTACAACCGCAGGCTGTACTTGAAAATATGGCGCAACTCGAAAAACTAAACATGCTCGGACGTTTTGGTTTTTACGAGGCGCTTGATTTCACTCAAAAACGCATGCCAGTCGGGCAAACACACGCGATCGTGCAATCGTACATGGCACATCATCAAGGCATGATCTTGGTGGCGGCTTGTAATTATCTGTTGGATGATGTGATGGTTCAACGCTTCCACAGTGATGAACACATCCAAAGCGTGGAACTGTTGCTTCAGGAAAAGATTCCGCAAAACCCGCCCATCGAATATCCCCATCTCGATGAGCCCGTGGATTCGCCCGAAGCGGTTCGCATGGTAAGCACTGCGCCGTGGCGTGTCCCCGTTATTAGTCCCATCCCGCAGGTACATGTACTGTCGCAAGGTGATGCCAGCCTAATGCTCACCAGCGCGGGCGGCGGGTATAGTCAGTGGCGCGAGTTTGCGCTGACACGCTGGCATGCCGATACCACGCTTGACCAGTGGGGTACATGGATCTATGTGCAAGACCGCGAGAGCGGAGTGCTCTGGTCTGCCACCTCTCAACCCATTGGAAGCGCGCCTGAAAACCAGGAAGTATTGTTTTACCCGCACAAAGTCGAATTCCAGCGTTCGGAGAATGGTATTTCCCTGCGCACGGGGATGACCATCAGCACAGATGGTGTTGAGATTCGCCGCGTGAACATCTTCAATGAAGGCGACCAACTCCGGCGGCTGAAATTAACCAGTTACGGTGAAGTGGTGCTCGCCGCGCAAGCTGTTGACCGGCGTCATCCCGCTTTCAATAAACTTTTTATCGAGAGTGAATATCTCCCCAACGAGAATGCGCTCCTGTTCCAGCGCCGCCCGCGTTCTGCGGAGGAAAAACCAGTTGTGATGATCCATGCGCTGATCATCGAAGCTGGGCGCACGGTGACCGGCGATCACGAAAGCGACCGCGCCAAATTCCTGGGTCGGTCACAAACCATGCACAATCCGCTGGCACTCCAAAATGCCAATCGGCATCTGAGTGGAACCACCGGCGGAACGCTCGACCCGATCTTCTCGCTGGCACAGGCAATTGATCTGAAGCCGCATGGGAAAACCAGAGTCACATTCTTAACTTTGGCAGCTGCCTCGCGCGCTGAAGCGTTGGAAAAACTTTCTCATTATCAATCCGGGCAATCCATCTATCGCGCTTTCGATGATATCCGCGCGCATAGCGAACGCGAACTGCTCGAACTGGGGCTGAGCGCGTACGCCATCGAAAATATTCAGCGCCTTTTATCGGCTCTGCTTTACCCGAACGGCATATTGCGCGCCGCCCCGCATATCCTGGCACAAAATGAAAAAGGACCGTCCGGTCTATGGGGCTTCGGCATCTCGGGTGATTATCCAATTTTGCTGGTGCGCGTCCGCGACAGCGAATCGCCGTTATTAAGTGAAGCTCTCCAAGCCTTCAGCTATTGGCGCAGTCGGCATGTCACAGTCAACCTGGTCATTCTGAACGATCAGGACACTGGCTATGCCCTCGATTTGCATAACGCCATTCAACGCCAGATCAGGCGTGTGGGCGCGGACACCTCGCTCAATCAGCGTGATGGAATTTTCGTCCTGCGCACCGATCAACTTCAACCCGCCGATAAGATTTTATTCGAAACGATGGCTGGTGTTATTTTGGATGAAAAAGGCGGGACGCTCGCCGAGCACGCACTGCGACTCACTGTCCAGCCCGTGCGCCTGCCGCAGTTCACCGCTTCACTCTCCCCGACGCTGGATCCTGAACCGACGAATTCGCTTACGCTGCCGATCGATCTGCAAATGGACAACGGTCTCGGCGGCTTCAGCCGCGATGGAAAAGAATATGTGATCCATCTGAAACCAGGGCAGCATAATACACCGCATCCGTGGGTCAATGTGATCGCCAATCCGCAGTTTGGATTTTTAGTTTCCGAATCAGGTTCTGGCGCAACCTGGGCAGAGAACAGCGGCGAGAACCGCCTGACTCCCTGGCGCAACGACCCGGTCACCGATATGCCGGGCGAAGCGCTCTACATCCGAGATGAAGAAACCGGGCAAGTCTGGTCACCAACACCGATGCCGGCTGGCGCAAATACCACGCATGTGATTCGTCACGGAGCGGGCTATTCGATCTTTGAGTGTCAAAGTCATGGCTTGAATCAGAACCTGCGGCTTTTTGCTGCACCTGATGCGCCAGTCAAAATCATACAACTGCATTTGCAGAATCTATGGGAGCGTCCACGCCGTGTTACGGTCACGTACTATGCGGAATGGGTGCTTGGCACAACTCGTGACTCCCAGCAAGCGCAGATCATGCCGGAGTTCGATCCCGATCATAATGCCCTACTTGCCAGCAATCGCTTCAATAGCGAATTTGGCGAGCGCGTGGCTTTTCTTGCCGCAAATAAACAGCCACATGGCGTAACTGCAGACCGCACCGAGTTTTTAGGGCGCATGGGAAGTATGCGCGCGCCCGAAGCATTGGGTCGCATTGGATTGAACAGCGCGGTCAATGCCGGGCTGGATCCGTGTGCGGTCATTCAACTCCATGTTGATCTGGCACCCGGTGCAACGGAAGAAGTATTTTTCTTGCTTGGTGAAGGCGCGAATCGGGATGAAAGCCTTAAGCTGATCGGACAGATTCAAACCTCGGCTGAGGTTGAAGCGCTTTGGCAAGCTGTCCAACAGCAATGGGATGAGATCCTCAATACCATCACAGTCGAAACCCCCGATCCTGCTATGGACTTAATGCTCAACCGCTGGCTGTTATATCAAACGTTGAGTTGTCGTACATGGGGGCGCACCGCGTTGTATCAATCCAGCGGAGCGTTTGGGTTCCGCGACCAACTTCAAGATGTGATGGCATTGCTGCATACTCGCCCAGATATCACGCGCGCACAAATCCTGGAGGCGGCGCGGCATCAATTCGACGCGGGTGATGTGCTCCACTGGTGGAATCCACCGACAGGGCGCGGAGTGCGCACACATTTTTCGGATGACTTGCTTTGGCTGCCATATGTCACGGCCGAGTATGTTAGCGTTACCGGCGATACATCCATATTGAATGAAGAAGTCCCATTCCTGAAAGGCGAAGCGCTCAAGCCCGATGAAATGGAACGCTATGCTCAATTTGAAACCGCTGAAAAGGCGTTCACGCTCTACGAACATTGCCGCCGATCGCTGGAAAAAGGCACAACGACTGGCGCGCACGGCATACCGCTCATGGGCGCAGGCGATTGGAACGATGGCATGAATCTGGTGGGCGCTGGCGGGCGCGGCGAAAGTATTTGGTTGGGCTGGTTCCTGCACGCCACGCTTCAACGTTTTTCAGCGCTGGCTGTATTGATGAAAGACGACCCTGCGCCGTACCTTCAACAGGCTGAGAAGTATGCGCACATGCTCGAAGCCAACGCCTGGGATGGGAATTGGTATCTACGTGCATTCTATGATAACGGCTCACCCTTGGGATCGCATGGAAATGTTGAATGTCAGATCGATGCAATTGCTCAATCCTGGGCGGTCTTATCGGGCGCAGCCGAGCCTGCACGAGCGGCGCAGGCGATGGACTCTGTCAACAAGTTGCTTGTAAAGCAGAGCGAGCAGATGCTGTTGCTGTTCACCCCACCCTTTGACAAAACACCCCACGATCCCGGTTACATCAAAGGCTACCTGCCGGGTGTCCGCGAAAACGGTGGACAGTACACTCACGCCGCGATTTGGACTGCATGGGCGTTTGCCAAACTTGGACAGGGAGACCGCGCCGGAGAATTGTTCCGCATGTTGAATCCGATCAGCCATGCGGATACGCCTGAGAAAGCGGCGCGCTACAAAGTGGAGCCTTATGTGATCGCCGCGGATATTTACAGCGTGCCCCCCCACACCGGTCGCGGCGGCTGGACGTGGTATACCGGCTCATCCGGCTGGATGTACCGCCTAGGGATGGAAGCTATTCTGGGAATTACCAGAGTTGGCAATACGCTTAATATCAACCCATGCCTCCCGCGAAACTGGACAAGCTATAAAGCGGATTACCGTTTCGGGAAAGCCCATTACAAGATCAATGTGAAAAAGACCAATATGGTCAATCAGGGTGTGCAGGATATTTTGCTGGATGGGAATTCATTGAAAGACCATGTGATCCAGCTGGTGGACGATGGTCAGGTGCACGAGGTGCAGGTTGTGATGGGATGAAATACCTTATGTAACTTTTAGTGCATTCGGTCTATCATCCTACAATGCATACAGTTTTTTTTACTCTAATACCCGGCTGGTAGTTTCTTGACCCAATCAGGGCCGAGCCGGATTTCGATATCCACAGTTTGAGATGGGTCGGGTTTAATGCGGATGGGCGTGCTGTTCGTGATACCAAAGATGTCGATCAGATAGCGTAATGTATATAGTTTTGGTGAGTAAAGATAGATCGTGGTGCGACTCACAATCTGGGTCTTACCAAATTCGGTCGTTATAACGCCCTGTTGCGCCAGATAGCTTGCCGTTCGGGTATCAAGGTCTGGAGCTGATGTCCCATTCAAGATGCGGATGCGAGCAGCATCGGCCTGCATCAAGGTTGCGAGGTCACCCTGCGCCAGTGGGCTAAGCGGTCCAGTAGAAGTAAAGATCTGGTCGCGGAGGATGCGGATCTGATCTGGAATGGGTCTGATAATGCTGGCATTCACTCCGCCCACAACGACATTGCCAAACGCCATCATCTTATTACTGATAACTTCATTGCGGATCTCCTCCTTAGGAATGTCTTTCACCAATACCGCCAGTTTTATCGCATCGCTCAGCGACAGGTTGGTGTGGATACCATCAGAGAAGGTGTTATAGAGTTGGGACGCCTGTGCGAAGAGTGTGGGGAAGTTTTCAGGGCTTAATACTTTTTCACGAATCCCGAAGATCACTTTCTGTTGCCGTTTGGCACGACCGATATCGCCATCTGTACAGCCCTGCTCCTCATGCCGACAACGCGCAAAAGCCAGCGCTGCGCGGCCATTCAAATGCCGCATCCCACAACAAGTCAATTTGATCTTGGGATAGTCCTTGCCATGCGACACGGGATCGAGCAATAGATTTTCATCGTTATATACATCCACGCCACCGAGCAGATCAATGACATCGATGAAGGTGTCAAAGTCCACTTGCACGTAGTAATCCACCGGAACACCGATAAAGTGCGAAATAGTTTTCATCGTCAAAGCGGGACCGCCTCCGGGTAGTTTGGAGCCGCGTCCCAAACTCCAGGCGGTGTTGATGCGACTGAAGCCGAAGCCAGGGATGTTCACCCACATGTCGCGCGGAATGGACAGCATCCCCGCTGTTTTCGTGACCGGGTCGACCGTCAGCAGAATCAAAGTATCGGTGCAGAAGGGACAATCTTCCTTTTGCGGATCGCCGCCACGAAACCCGACGAATAGGATGTTGATGCGACTCGCGCCATCCCAGGTAGGATATAGCTCTTCTGGGACAGGGGCTTCGGTCGTTGCCGTCGGGACGGCTGTTGCTTGCGTAATGACAATGACCGGCTCTGCAAGCGCTTTGACTGGCTGAGAACTGCAATACGCTGGCGGAATCCCAGGCAGGGACGTGAGCCGCCAGCACGTGGTGAAGTCACGCGCGAAGTTGTAGAGGCTTGGCACCAGCGCCAACACAAGCACCCAGACAATCAGGCTGCCGAAGGGAAAGCGTCGAGGAGTGGGTTCAGGTGTGTCGGGAGTCTCGTTCATATCTGCGTTCACAACGTTTGTTATTGTATCTTTGTTCCGGCAAGATAGGAGTTCATTT
Organism: Chloroflexota bacterium; assembly: GCA_040006635.1. GTDB lineage: Bacteria > Chloroflexota > Anaerolineae > Anaerolineales > Villigracilaceae > Defluviilinea. The sequence goes on along the minus strand of JBDTWO010000083.1, from coordinate 3,229 downwards.
TAAGAGGGCATGTCGAATTATAATTATTGGATGCGTATTCAACGTTGCTTTAGTTATCTCATCCTGCTCGCGTTCGGGCTGGGAGCGCTCTATCATCCGCAAGTTGTGCGGGCTGCTCCACTGCGTGAAGTGAGCGCCTTTGATTTGATCCTCGCGATGAACACCTTGCGCGTTTCATATGGACTCCCGGCACTCATCGAGGATCCGATTGTGGATGCCCTCGCTCAATCGACTGCAGCCACGATGGCAGCCAACGATATGTCGTGGCACATTGGTAATGTACGCGGTCGCCTGGCTGCGGCTGGATATGGCAACGGCGGCACCGTCTGGGCGACTGAAAACTTTGCGGTAGGCAGGGACGGCATGGGCATCGATGAGATCATGTCAGTCTGGGCGGACCCGGATCATATGCTCCCAGCGGTCGAAGCGGCTTATTGCAATATCGGAGCAGGTATCGCTACTGTGAATGGCAAGACCTATTACATTTTGCAAGCTGCCTATGTTGGCGGACGAGCTTGCGGGAGCGGAAGTGCGCCGTCGCTATCAGGGGGCACACCGCAATCAGGAACAGGAGCCAGCCCGATCTCACAGTTGATTGTGCCCGTCAAAGTTGCCACACCCGATGCCGACGGCAAGATCTATCACGTCGTGCAGGCGGGACAATCCTTCTGGTCGATCGCGATCACGTATCAACTCACCATCCACGATTTGGAGGTGTGGAACAACCTGTCTCGCACTACGCCGCTGCGGGCTGGACAGCGCTTATTCATTCCGGGCAAGGATACGCAAGGCTTTGCCACGCCGACGCCGGTGGGTATGGTGGTGACCCAAACCCCGGATGCGGATGGCAAGATCATCCATGTCGTACAACCCTATCAGGCGTTGATCACGATCGCGGATGCGTATCAGGTTTCGGTCGATCGGATCCTGCAATTGAATGGATTGCAGGCGGATTGGCCCTTGAGCATCGACCAGAAGCTGGTGATCTCGCCCGGCAATATCACGCCCAGCCCAACCTTGAACGCGCTGCAACGCCTCACCCCCGAAGCGGACGGTCAGTATTACCACACTGTACAGAGCGGTGAGACGCTGTTGTGGATCGCTGGTTTGTATGACGTTTCGCTGACAGACTTGATGAATTGGAATGGATTGAACGATACGTCCATCATCCGCCCGGGACAACCATTGCTCTTACGCGTGACCCCGCCCGCTACGCCGACGTTGACTCCCAGCCCTACAATGATACCGGCGTCTCCAAGTCCATCCATCACGCCACTGCCGCCAACGGAAACCCCACCTGTCACTGCGGCTGAATCTTCGAGCAACTCGGTGCTGGGTCTGCTCTTCGTTGTAATCGCGCTTATTGCAGTTGGTGGTTTGTTATGGTGGAGATTTTCACGCAAAAAGTAATTGTTAGTGCGCACTGCTTCGAGTGGCTCTACATTTGAAGAACATCACAGCCTCAAGCAGGCTGGAACTGATCATAGCCAAAGTTAAACATACAATTCAATTAATTTGGGGTGAGTGTTTTCTTATTTACATTATGACAAATTACCCAGCCAACCATTAATGTTATACATATTAGCCTTTGTCACAGAAGGATCAGGCGGGCGGAACAGGCAAATCAATCTAAAACTCGCTCATACGCATCGATTCAACCAAAGATTATTAAGTTAATCTCACGCATAGGAAATTTGTATGAGGTATAACAATCGTAGGGATAGCGTTGGTCATAATCGTTCGAGGCTTTGATAGAATCATGAAACCGGTATCTAACCAGCCCAGCCTGACGAAATGCGCAACAACGCTATCTTGCTCCATACGTCAGCTCCCCACATGGATAACCGCATATCGGAGCACAATCAGCCTCACGTCCGGAGTGAGGCGTTCTCCCCCATCCCCAGCTGTGCTTACAGACAAAACAGGCACACAGCAGGAAATCATCAACGCATGTCAGCCAGTTGTTTTACGCGTGCTTTGATATAAAAAGGAGTTCAGATGTTACGAAAACAAGACATTACGGCGGGGAAATGGTATGTGAACAACTATCGCACAGTTGCCCGCGAGGTTGTGTCAACCGACAAGCAGACCGTCAAATTCTACACCTATCACCTGGATACAGGCAATTCTTGCGACTCACCCAGTGAGTGCACCAAACAGAACTTCATCCGCTGGGCTGACCATGAAGCCAGCACCACAGAAATAGACAGTGTATACAGCCTGAGATAGAAGTTCCACCCGCCTATACGATCACAACCCCATTCAGATTTTCTTCTGATTCAGGAAATTTCATGTTCAAGTCCGCCAGTGTATCGACCAACACGGACGAGATCACCAAATCGCGGAACCATTTGCGGTTGGCGGGGACGATGTACCACGGGGCATAGTCTGTGCTGGTCTTGCTCAAGACATCTTCATACGCCTGCATATAATCGGACCAGTATTTACGCTCCGCCAAATCGCCGAGGCGGAACTTCCAATGCTTGGCGGGGTCATCAAGGCGGGCTTGCAATCTTTCTTTTTGTTCGTCCAGATCAATGTGCAGGTAGAACTTCAAAATAGTAGTGCCACTCTCCGCGAGCGTACGCTCAAAGCGATTGATCTGAGCAAAGCGCTTCTGCCACACCGCAGGCGGAACCAAGTTATGGACGCGCACGATCAACACATCCTCGTATTGACTGCGATTGAAGATCACCATCTCTCCCAAATCAGGCACACCTTTGCGGACGCGCCAGAGAAAGTTATGGCGGAGTTCTGCGGGTGTGGGCGCTTTGAAACTCACCACGCGGACGCCCGCAGGATTGACGCCGTCAAACACACGGCGGATCGTGCCATCCTTTCCGCCTGTATCCATCGCCTGCAAGACGACCAACACTTTGTGCTTGTGTTCGGCGTACAACAATTCCTGCAGGGTTTCCAGTTTGCCGTTCAGTTTTTGAAGACGCGCAAGTCCCTCTTTTTTGCCGCCTTTGAAATCACCGGTATCATTCGGGTCCCACTGTGAGCGATCGATTTTGGTTCCAGGTTTGACCAGATATTGTTTCATGGAGAGTCCTTTTTCTTTCAACCATCTTACTCCTTTTGAAGACATGGGACAATAGGTGACACTAGCCCTGCCCGACAACGTGAGAACCCGCTCATCTATCAGCCGTATAATGAGGATGCCAGCTTCGCATGGCAACTCTCGAAAGGATAAATCAAATGGGACTTTTTGGCTTTGGCAAGAAAT
>JBDTWO010000082.1:0-19778 GCA_040006635.1 Chloroflexota bacterium | reverse complement strand
CAAGCTGTCCGACTCCAGAAGGTGCGAGAACGAGAAAAAAAATTTCGCATGGATAAGATCAATTAAGCAGAATCAGTTTCCGTTGAAGAAAGAGGCGGCTTCACATCAAATGAAAAAACTACCGGCTCTTTTGAAGGTCCATCGGGGTAATAAAGTTTTGCTTCCAGGGTGTACGGATTTTTCAATTCACCGCGGATGTGCATGGTGAATTCCATTTTCCAACTCAGCGGCTCGACGATGCTCGAGGAGGCGATTTCATTGCCGTCGCCATCGTTGAGCGTGACCTCGATATAGGGCCGCTTTTGATACGGCGTGACTTCAATGTTGACGCGCGCGCGATAGCCATCGGGATAAGGTTCAGCCGAAAGCGAGAGGATGCGCGTCTCTTCGGGGGTCATGCGGTTGAGTCCGTCTTCAGGAAAGAAAAAGTCCATTGTCATTTTATGTCACTCATCAAAAAGGAATGTTGCTTCAGAATATAAACGCACGCCTTTTTTCTTCACGCGTTCATCGATCCATTTCTTGAGATAGGCTTCTTTATATTCAACCGGTTTGCCGCTCGATAGTTCATGCAACGGATAATTCAAATGCAAGGCGCGCGGTGAAACGGTGAAGCGGGTAATGCCAGTGGGGAGCACGATCTGCTGCGCGGCAAGTTTGAGCAGGGTCTTGATCTTGAAACTGGGGAAGATGACGAGCCCGGTCAGGTCGGGGTAAATAGGTTTGAACGAATCGATCAACGTTTGGCTGGTGCGGTCCAGTGAGGCGCGAGTCTTGTAGGCATTCACGATCTTATGCAAGGTGCCGATATGCGCGGGGAGGTCACTGGGCGATTCTGTAAGGATATAAAATTTTCCATCGGGCAGGCGGATCTGCACTGGCACATATTTGGGCGCATCCAGTGATCGGCTGGTATTGATCTTGATGACCTCGAGCCCTTTCACTGTGCGGAGTTCGCTCATCAAAATTTTGGTGGACATGCCCCAGATCACATGGTTCCAGGTTTGTAGGTTTACATTCGGGTCACTGGCTTCCACCACCTGCGCCACGATGTGTGGGAATTCCATCTCTTGCAACGATGTGACGCGGTTCGCGCCATCGAGCACCATGTAGCGGTTCGAGCCATCCGCGAGCGGCATCACGATCGGCGGATTGCGGATGATGCCCTGCGCGCGTAATTTTTCTACCAGCGGCAGTGTGCGTTGATTGTCGTGATCTTCGTGCAGAATTAAACTTTCGAGCGGGAGAATTCTGAGATTGGGAAGATTTTGAATCATCGGGCGAAGGATACCATACAACGCTGAGCGTTTCAAACGCCCAAAAGTTTCAACGTTGTGGCAAAGTCCCGCGGGTGTTCGGCTTTGAAAGTCACCTGTGCATTGGTTGCCGGATGGGTAAAGGTTAATGAATAGGCATGTAAAGCGGGGCGCGCTGTCAGCTTGGTTTCTTCTGCACCATATAAAACATCGGCCAATAGCGGATGCCCCAACGCCGAGGCATGGACTCTGATCTGATGCGTGCGACCCGTCATCGGCATGGCTTCCACCAAAGTGGATCCGCCATCAAACTCAGGGTAGGGTTGATACCGTTTCAAGATCCTGAATCTCGTCTCTGACGGTTTGCCGTGCTTGTCATCCACAATGGTGCGATGTTTATGTCCCACATTGGCGTGCAACGGAAATTTCGTGACCTTCTCATCCCATTTGGGATTTCCCTCCACGATGGCGTGATAGATCTTCTGCGCCTCATGCTTCTCGAATTGCATGTTGAGCGCGCGGTGCGTCTCGGCATCCCGCGCAAAGACCATCACGCCGCTGGTGATCTTATCCAGCCGATGGACGATAAATATCTTGCCGTATTGTTCTTCCAACATTTTGACAAGATAGGGCGCATCTTTTTCCCAGCCATCGGGCAGGACGGGTAACCCGGCGGGTTTATTTAGTACTATGAGATGTTCGTCGATGTGAAGGATATCCATGCGGTGAATTGTAGCATTATAAAAAGGTCGCAGAGACTCTAAATGTCTCTGCGACCTTTGATGTGTATCTTAACGAGCTGTACAATAATCTAGCTACTTGCCCCGCTATACCGTTTAACGCCAACCTTCCAGACTCGGGATGCGATAAAAAGACCGAACATGCTCACACCGATAAAGACCAGCGTATTCCAACCGGTCAGTTCGCCGCGCAGCGCTTGAACAGGGACAGTGGTGGCGAGTCCGATGGGGATGATGAAGGTCACGATCACGCGCAGCCACCAGGGATAGACTGAGATCGGATAGCGCCCTGTATCGGTCAGCGCCTGCAGAATGGTGACGTTGTTATCGAACTTGGTGAACCAGAATGTGAATGCGATCAGTATGATCCACAGGCTGTAAATCACCAACATGCCTGAAACAGAAAGCACGCTGAACATCAAAATATTGAGCGGCGTGGTGACTTCACCGGCCATGTTGACACCAACCACGATCAACGTGATGGCGATGAAAAGGTCCGCGATGCGCCAGACGGTGATACGTGTAAAGGAAACCAGGAACATGCTGTTGACAGGTTGCAGCAACATGTAATCCAGTGAGCCGTCGCGCACGCTGGCGTTGAACTTTTCGGTGTTGGGCCAGATCAAGGCGGACATGAACGTGTTGAGCATCATCAAAACGCCAAGCAAGGCGATCAACTCGCCTTTGCCCCAGCCGCCGAGCGATACCGTGTTACTGAAGATGATCTGCAAGCTGAGCAACTCCCATGCCAGCCAGATCAAATCGAGCAGAATCTCGCTGATCGCCTCTGAGCGATACGCCAGCGACATTTGCAAATTGACTTTGATGAAAGTGGAGATCAGTTTCAGATAACTCATGTCACGCTCCCACCGCTGAGAATTGTTTGATGCCTTTGCTCCATACAAAGCGGAATAGGATGAATGCGAGCACAACCCAGATGATGCCCATCACGTAACCGCTAATAATTTCCTGCGTTGAGAGTTTGCCAAGGATCAATTGCGTGGGGAAGTATTTGAAAAGTTGAAAGGGTAAATATTTGGCAATGTCCTGAATAATTTTCGGCATCAACTGTAACGGAACGAACTGACCAGAGAATAACGCCACTGGAATTCCATACAAACGATACAAACTCCACACACGCTGAGTCCAAAAGGCGAGGCAGGTGATGGCGGAGGTGATCAAAAAGTTGACGACAAAGCCGATAATGAGTGCGGGAACCGTCAGCAAAAGACGAGTCCATGAAACCGAGGCAAATGTCGGGTGGAAAAGAAGCGCGAGTAATATCCAAATGGGGATCAATGCGATCGTCGTCAAGGCTTTGAATGCCAGTGTCGTTGTTAAGGCGTTTGTCAGAATTGGATGAATGGGGCGAATCAATTCGCTGGACAGTGTGCCGTCTTGAATCTTGTAGCCGAAATTGTAGAAGACTGTTTCACTGGTGATCTGATCGACGACGAGCATGGTCAGATAATAGACGATGAAGTCGTTGGCGGTGAGCCCCTTGACCGCGCCTTGCGCGTTGGCGATGGAGGTCCACACGGCGATGTAGATGATCGGTTGGACGATCCAATAAAAGATATACATGAACAGGTTGGCGCGATATTGCCATTGCTCAGCCCAGTTCACCTGCCAGAGGCGTTGAAAGATTTTTAGCATGCTGTCCTACTCGTTGAATGCCCGTTCGATCACAGCCTCGATCGGCGGATCGGTAATCGTGATATCGTGGATGGGCAACTCGGACAACATCCGCGCCGTGATGGTGGTGACTTCCTCCGCTTTGACCTGGATGTAGCGCTTCTCCGCATCTTCCTCATTTTGAACTGGGGTGCCATAGTGAGCCAGATCGTGGGAATTGGAATCTGCCAGCAAAACCCCGATCAACTTGAACGGTGCAATGCGGCGCGAAAGGTCATTGATGCCGCCATCGTATTTGAGATGTCCGCGATGGATGATGATGATGCGTTCACATAGCGCAGTCACATCTGCCATGTAGTGACTGGTAAGGATGATGGTCGCGCCGGTGCGTTTATTATATTCACGCAAGAACTCGCGGATATGTACCTGACCCGTGATATCGAGTCCGATCGTGGGTTCATCTAAAAATAAAACTTTGGGACGATGCAATAATCCTACTGCGATCTCACATTTCATACGCTCGCCCAATGAAAGATTGCGGACGGGTTTTTTCATCAATGGCTCGAGCTCAAGTAGTTGGTCCAACTCTTTAAACGTTTGTTTGTATTGGTCATCCGGGATACGATAGATCGCTTGGTTGAGCAGAAAAGAATCTGCGGCGGGGATGTCCCATGAGAGGCGGTTGCGCTGTCCCATTACGAGGGTCATGGAGCGCAGATAATCCTGTTTCAGTTCCCAGGGCGTGAAACCCAGCACGTTGGCAGTCCCCCCAGTGGGGTGCAACAAGCCAGATAACATCTTGAGTGTTGTTGTCTTGCCCGCGCCGTTCGGTCCGAGAAAACCGACCACTTCGCCCTGCTCGATCTTGAAGCTGACTTCCTGCACAGCTTTCACATCTTTATATTTGCGTTTAAAGAAACTACGGAATGCCGCGCCGAATCCGCCTTCACGTTCGGGTACCTGATAGGTCTTACTTAATTTTTCAACTGTAATCGTCGGGGACATAAAATCTCTCCTGTAGGAAGGCAGATTTTATCATTTGTAGAACAAAGGTGCTAGAGTTTTACGAATTTATTCAAGATGGGAACATTTTGGTTATGCCGACGTCTACCTATTAAAACTACAATTTGGAGAATAAGATGAAAAAGTTAGTCATTGGTTTGTTAGCTCTGTTTATGTTAGCCGCTTGTACAAGCGGAACACCCGCATCTCTTAGCGGGAAGTGGAAACTCGTTTCGTATGGTCCTGCCTCCAGTCAGACGTCCGCTGTTGCAGATGTGGATGCATCGATTGAATTTGGTTCTGATGGGAAGATGAACGGGAACGTTGGTTGTAACGGTTTTGGCGGTGATTACAAAGTGAAAGGTGATGAGATAACTTTTGGACCGGTTATGTCCACGCTGATGGCTTGTGCTGATCCCATTGGGATGCAGGAAGCGTCCGTACTCGCTGCCCTGAATCAGACCGCCACCTTTGCGCTCGATGGCAACACGTTGACCATTACTTCTGCCGATGGTACGTCCATTATTGTATTGGCACGTAAATAATTTCGTATGAAAAAGAAAAGCGCCAGAGATGAAATATCTCTGGCGCTTTTGCATTAGAACTCTGAAACCCGATACCAAATATCCACACTTACAATGACTGCCTTGCTGTGTTGGATGTCCATGCCCAGGCTGGGTTCGGGTGCCGCTTTTGCCATTCGCGGCGCTGGTATAGCCTGCGCGGCAAATTGGGGATAGGGCATTTCTTCATCATAAATATTTTCGATCAAATCATACACGCCCAGCAGCTTCACACCCAAAGATTTCGCCACCTTATCGGCTTTTGATTTTGCCTTTTCCAGCGCGACTTCCATACCGCGTTCACGTGCTTCGTCTTCGGGATATTTCCATTCAATACGTTCGAGCGCGGCATTCTTTTGGGATGCGATGATATCCAGAAGTTCGGCGAGTTGATCCAGTTTTTCAGATTTAATTTTTAGACGATACGTTGCGCTGGATGACTTGAGCAACACGCCGCTCGCTATCTCAATGTGGACTCCCATCAACTGCACCGCTTCGGGACTCAGCCCATAACTGGTCAGTGCTTCGACAAGCTGGCTCACCTCTTTGGCTTTTTTCAACGCCTGATCGCCGCTGACCACCGATGAGCCTCTGACCGTCACAAACAGATCGGCGCGATTGGCGGAGACCTCCTCGCGTTGCGCTGCAGATATTTTGATGGTGTCGGGTTTGGATGCCATGTTTTATCCCTTATGATTCTTTTCCAGCCAGCGGAGCGCGAGCCAGTGATACGAATCCGGTTTTGCCCAGGGGTGTTGTTCGCGGACACGTTTGAGGGCGTCTTCAGCAGTGAGACCTTCAAGTAACATCACCACCGCGCAGCAAATTGTGGTTGAGCGATTCATCCCTGCCACGCAATGGACCAAGACATTCTCATCTTTTTGCAAGTGTTCGATCACCCAATTTGCCTCGGCGCGGATCTCTGCCACTGACATGCCCTGTGAGCCTTCGCCTTTTTGAACAGTGCGGTCGTTGGGATGAAGGTCGTCCCCATGTACCCATACGCTGGGACGCTCACCGAGGTTAAGCACCGCACCGATTTGTGGCGGACGGTGGTTGGGTTGATTTTCAAGCCCGCCAACGAACAGTCGATTTTCCAAAACTTTATCGCCGATCTTGATGGTCACAGGGTCGCCGCCAAAGTTATCATGCAAGTCAATCGGTAGCGGAACCAAACCTTCCGGCATGGGTGGGGCGGGGGACCAATTACGTTCAAAGGTGAAGAGTTCGCTGGCGGCTGCCTGTTCATGAGTCGCTTCACTGGCGAAAAAATTCATGTTCGCGCCGATGGGTCCGCGCAGGTTGAAGATATGAAAAATTTCGGTCATGCCTGGCATGATCCAGGAATGCATTTGGGCAATGACGCGGGAAGGATCGTCAGCGGGATGGTTTTCGAGCGCCGTGAAAAAATCAACGCGGTTTAGTTCTTTGACACCTGTAAAGGATAATTTCAACGGGATATGCCGTCCCGTAACGCGTTCGAACAATTTGCCATCGCGTTCGAACAACTCGGAGGCGGTGATCTCAAGTCCTTGCACGGTCAAATGGATTTCCCGTCCGTTTTCCTGAAACGAATCCAGACGCCCGCCCTGTACGAGGGAGGCAAAAGGATGTTCAACGATACGGGTCTGGACGGGAGTGGGGCTCATACTGGTTTGGTCGCCGGGTACTTTCTTGGGTCAATTCTGCCAATGTTAATCCAGATTGGGCGTCACGTCACTGTTAAGTTTATTGCGGATATTGGGGTATTTCCTCTGGAGTCCGACGGCTTGCCGTCGGGGTCTTGCTCGAATCTTGCCTACGAACAGCAAACTTTTCGGCTCCAAAGTTAGGTTACGGTCAATTTTTGTTTGGGGTATTTCTCGAAGCGTTTCTCTGTCATGACGCGTTTGATGCGGTCGAAGCCTTCCCAGATCTCGGTGAAGGAGGTGTAGAGCGGCGCGAAGCCAAGGCGGATGTTATCCGGTTCGCGGAAGTCGGGGATGACGTTCATTTCTTCGATGAGGGCACGGTTGATGCGGTAGCCGTCCGTGTGGCGGATGGAGATGTGGGAGCCGCGTTGAGCAGAAGCCCGCGGAGAGCCGAGGGAAAAGCCGAAAGGGGCAAGCAGGCTATCGGTTAGGAATGAAGCGTAGTCTGTCATCAAAACGGATTTGGTGCGGAGCGCGTCCATTCCGGCGTTGAGGAGCGGTTCGAGCGCGGCTTCCATGGTTAGTAATGAAATCATCGGTTGCGTGCCGACGAGGAAGCGTTGTGCGCCGGGTGCGGGTTCGTAGTCGAGTCCGAAATCGAAGGGTTTGTTCTGTCCCCACCAACCCCAAATGGGCGAAGATAATTTTTCTTGAATATTTTTATTCACATAAAGAAAGGCGGGCGCGCCGGGACCACCGTTGAGATATTTGTAGGTGCAGCCGACGGCGAGGTCGGCGCTGCATTGATCGAGCGCAACGGGGACGGAACCGGCGGAGTGGCTCAGATCCCAGAGGACGAGCGCGCCTTTGGCGTGGGCGAGTTCGGTGATGCGTTGCATATCGTAGATGTAGCCGCTCTTAAAAGTGACGTGTGATAAAGTGACGAGAGCGGTGTTTTCGTCGATGGCTGATTCGAGGGCGGCGAGGTCGGGGGTGATGTCGTTGTCGCTGGAGCCAATGCGAATTATTTCGTATTGCATGTTGCGTGTTGCGTCGGAAAGAAGATGTTGTATTCCTTGAAGAATATATAGATCAGATGGAAAGTTGAATGTATCGGTGATGATTTTTGTTTTATTGGGTTGGAATGTGATTGCAGCCGTAGCGAGTTTGAAGAGGTTGATCGAAACTGTATCGTTGACGAGGGTTTGTCCTGCCGCCGCGCCAATGAGCTGACCGATCTTATCGCCGACTCTTTGCGGTGCGTCCCACCAGCCTTTGTTCCAGCCGCGGATGAGGTCGTTGCCCCATTGTTCGTCCACGATCTGTTTGGCTTTTTGTTGAGCGGCTTTGGGCATGCGCCCGAGCGAGTTGCCGTCAAGGTAGATGAGATCGGGGTCGGTGATGACAAATTGCTTGCGATAGAGTGCAAGCGGGTCTTGTTGGTCGAGTTGTTTGGCGAAGTCTGAAGATGAAGAGGATTGTGTCATGTTTTCCTTTTGCCACTGAGCCACAGAGACACGGAGAATTTAAAAACTCTGCGACTCTGTGACTCAGTGGCTAAGATTTTTTCTTTATCTTGCTCATCGCATATTCGGCAAGAGCAGTAATGGTCAGCGATGGGTTGACACCGGGATTCGCAGGCATGATGGAGCCGTCAATGATGTACATGCCTGCGTAATTATGCACTGCGAAACTTTCATTGACCACACCTTCATCGGCATTCTGTCCGATGGGTGCGCCGCCGAGGATGTGGGCAGTCGTTGGCAAGCCCAATAGATTTTCACCGATCGAACCGAGTGGCACGCCGTTGGTGCGTTTGGCGAACTCGCGCGTGATCTCGTGCGAGCCTGCCACCTGCGCGTTGATCTCGTAACCGGGTTCCTCGTCCGCGACCATGCCGGTGCGGAAGAGCGTGAACAGGCTGCGTCCGATGCGGAAGCGCATGCGGTTATCGGCGTGCTGCATCACGAGCAGGATCGTCACATTGTGCGCCCAGCCCGGTAAAAATAATGCTTTCAAAAAATCGAGCGGATGCGTGAGCGCCCAGCCCAAAAACCGCAGCAGGCGCATCGGCACACTGACATCGGTATCAATTAACGGCGCAGCGAGAAAGCGCATCAACGATGAACCATCGGGATAACGGACTGGCTCGATGCGCGTCATCTCATCGTGGTTGTAGATGGATGAAATGGACACGCCCTCTGAATAATTGATATCGGACTTGCGTGCCACGCTTCCCAACAAACCCTCGGAGTTGGTCCTAACCATTGTGCCGAGTCGCCCCGACAGCTTGGGCAGGGACCTCTTCACGTCGCGCAAGTTGAGGAGCAGTTTCATGGTCCCCATTACGCCCGCAGAGAAGATGACGTTCTTGGCATACACAACTGAGTGACGGGTGAAGAGTGACGTGGATGAACGATAATGTACTTCGTAACGGGCATCAGGCTCCGGCTGAGGATGAAGCGGTTTTACATCCACTACTTCCACTTCTGATTTAACTTCCGCGCCGTGCTTTTCGGCGAAGTACAAATAATTTTTGGGCAACGTATTCTTGGCGTTGTGACGACAGCCGACCATGCATCCGCCGCAGTGTTGACAGCCCGCGCGCGCGGGTCCCTCGCCGCCGAAAAATGGATCTGCGACCGTGACGCCCGCCTCGCCGAAATAGGCGCCGACATCGGTGGCGCGGAAGGTGTGACCCATGCCGCGCTCGTCCGCCATTTGCTTGAGGAGATAATCGGCTTTCCATAGTTTGGGATTGCGCGCCACGCCGAGCATGCGCTTCGCCGTCTCATAATGCGGACGCAAAGCTTCGCCCCATTGCACTTTTTGATTCCAGGCGGGGGTAGCGAAGGTTTCAGAAGTTGGGACTTCAAGCACGTTGGCGTATCCGAGACTTCCGCCGCCGACGCCTGCGCCATGCAAGACCATTACGCCTTTGAGCAGGCTGATCTGCAAAATGCCAAACGCGCGCAACGCCGGCAGCCAGAGATATTTCCAATACTGCCAGTTGGATTTGGCGAAGTCGCTGTCGTTGAAGCGTTTGCCTTTTTCGAGGACGAGAACGGAATAACCTTTTTCGGTGAGTCGCATTGCGGAAACACTGCCCCCGAAGCCGGAGCCGATGATCACATAATCGTAGCTGTTAGCCATTAGCGTTTAGCCTTTAGTGTTTGGTTTTATTTTCTATTATAAGCCGTCAGCGTTTAGCGGTTAGCAATTAGCCCCAAGCTTAAAAGCTAAGCGCTGAAAGCTAATAGCTACCTGAACGGACACATATCCGCCGCCACATAGGTATGACTCTGCGCGCCGTGATAATCGCTCCCCAGCGGAATCAGAATCTCAGGATGTTTGACCGCGTAATCAATTGCCGCCGCGCAACCATCATACATTTTGTGTGTGGACTGGTATGCATTCCAAAAGGCAGTTGCCATTTCCACATAGGGATGACCATATTGGTCGTCGCCAAATTTTTGTCCCAAGGTGTTGTAGACTGTGGTCGCCTCTGGTTCATGTCCCTGCACGAGGTGGAGGAGCATGATGCGATAGTAGGCGTAGGCGGCGAGGCGGGGGTATTCGGTTATATCAGGAGGAAGATTAGGCGGGGTTGGTTGATTGAGCCAAAATGAATTGTGGATATCTATTAAGTGTTTTTTGCGGTCTAGCGAAAACCATTCAAGTTTCATGTTGTTAATTGCCTCGTAGTAAAGTAATGAGGCGTTTTCATAATTTCTAACAAGGACGGCATTGTCACCATCTTGAATTGCTTGAAATCGATATTCTGGCGCTGGATAACCAACCGTTGTCAAAATGTAAGAAGATCCATTCCATACCACGCTATGTATAAATAACCGATTTGGTAATGCTTCTGGAGCAAGCCATGCAGAAACACCATCTGTAAATAAAAACTCGAATACCTCATCGTTATTAATGTCTTCAACCTTCTCAACCCTTGTAACACCTGCGCCTATTTCAAAAACAATTTGTAGTTCCTGTCCATTCCATTCGTAGATTCGATATTTGGTACAAGAACCATCTTGACAAGGAATTGTCCTGGCAACAATATCAGGCAAACCGTTTAAATTCATATCTTGGATGTCAATGACATATATGGAACCTCTAGGATCATCCCAATTTAGAAACACCTTGTAGCTCCCTTTGATGCAACCAAAAACCAAGAGCTTACCGTTTGTTGCAACTATAAGTTCTGGCACGTGATCGTTGGTCAAATCTTCTTCAAGACCAAAAGGGTATCCACGCAAGCTTGCCTTATTTATTTCTGAAATGACAGTTTTTGATGCTCCCCCTTTGTTGAGAAAATCTAAAATATCATTTCCTGGATTATCAAAGCTTTGAAAATCACCATCCAGTTTGAGAGTTGAATTTTCCTTCGGGCACTCTGCCTTCGGCGCGGGCGTGACCGTGACAATTGTCCGCGCATCGAATGTCGGTGTGAAGGTGGGAATCGTTGGCAGGGGCGTTATGGAGGCTGTCGGTGTTTCTGTGGGAATGGATGTGTTCGTGTCCGTTGGGAGCGGGGAGGGAGTGAATGTCGCGTTTTGAATCGATGGAAAAGGTGCGGTTTGAGTCGCGGATGCACATGCAGTAACAAGAATCAAAATTATGATTACGACCCAAAGGCTTCGAAGCATCTTTCCCTCCTGCATGGAAGTGTTCATACCTTAATTATACAACCGCCAGCAAGTTGCTGACGGTTGCAAATTGACTACTGAACGCTGAACGCTAATCGCTGTCAGCTAACCGCTGCCCCCTAATCATGCCGTCCCTTCATCACCAAACGGATCGGCGTCCCCAAAAATCCGTACTCTTCACGGATCTGGTTCTCCAGATAACGCAAATAGGTAAAGTGCATCAAGCTCGGCTTGTTGACATAGATCATGAACGTAGGCGGGTCACTGCGGACCTGGGTGCCGTAATACATCTTCAATTGCTGTCCCGCGTGCGAGGGGTGCGGATGCGCGTCCTGCGCTTTGTGGATAACGGCGTTGATCTTGGAGGTGGTCAGGCGGGCGAGGCGTTCTTCCTGCACACGCAATGCCATCGGCATGACCGTATCCACGCGCTGCCCATTCTTGGCAGAGATGAACAACAGCGGCACGTAGTCCATGAAGTTCAAATCCAGGCGGATCTTTTTGGTGTAGTCTTCCATGGTGAACGAGTCTTTTTCGATCGCGTCCCATTTGTTGACGATCACCACGGTGGATTTCCATTGTTCGAGAATGAAACCAGCGATGTGCGCATCCTGGGATGTGATGCCCGTCGTTGCGTCGATCATGAGCAAAGCGACGTCGGCTCGTTCGATGGCTTTGAACGAACGCAGCACACTGTATTGCTCCACGCCGTGTTCGATCTTGCCGCGTCTGCGGATGCCAGCCGTGTCGATCAAGGTAACGGGCAGTCCGTTCACTTCGATCTTGGTATCGGTCGCATCGCGCGTCGTGCCGGGGATCGGACTCACAATAGCGCGTTCTTTACCAACCAATTTATTTAAAAGACTCGACTTGCCCGCATTCGGTTTACCGACGATCGCGATCTTGACATTTTCATCTTCGGGTTCCTCGACCTGTTTGGGGAAAACAGCTAAGAGTCCATCGAGCAGGTCGCCGGTGCTGGTTCCATGCACGGCTGAGATCGCGATCGGGTCACCCAGCCCCAATTCATAGAATTGAGCCGCCTGGTCACGCGTTTCACGCGCTTCACATTTATTGACGACGACCACGATCGGAGGCCATAAAGTTCCATCCGGTAATTTCTTTTGCGAACGGCGCAGGATCTTTGCTACTTCCAGATCCGGCGAGGTGACACCGGTCTGCCCGTCATTGATGAACAGGACCACATCCGCTTCATTGATCGCGACTTGTGCCTGCGTGCGGATATCGTCAATAAAATCTGCCGAGCCGATGGAGAGCGGTGTCTTGCCCTTGCCGCCGTGGGCTGGGTCAATACCACCCGTGTCCACCACATGGAAGGTGATACCGTTCCATTCGGCTTCACCGAATAAACGATCACGCGTGGTGCCGGGGGTTTCGTCCACGATCGCCATGCGTTCGCCGACGAGGCGGTTGAATAAAGTGCTTTTTCCAACGTTGGGTCTGCCAACGAGTGCTACGATTGGTTTGGTCATTTTGATTTACGACTTTCGATTTCTGATTTTGGATTTACGCAATACACAACACGTATCTTGTAACAGGGCTTCAACTTCACGTCTCTACCTGCATTCGGCATTTTGCTTTGTGTAGTGTATTTACGGCTTGGGAGTCGGTGAGGGTGTGGGTGTCTGCGTGCCGGGGATAGATAATACCACTTCTATGGTGCTGGGCAGAATGGATTCTACCAGTACATTGCCCACCAACACTTCCCACTTGGGTGTCAGTTGATAGGTGCCCAGTGCCAACCCGGTCACATCCACTGAGACGATAACATCCTGAGGGGTCAGTGCATCGAGAATGGGGAGCGGTCCCGAAATAATCACATCCACGGTTTGCGGTGACACCTGGGCGGCAAGCCCCTCAGATAACCCGATGATATTGATCGGTTGATTCAATAACGTGATGCTGGTTTGAATGGGGGAGATGCCCACTTGCACCTGCACGGTCTGCGCGCCGACGACCGTGATATTTTCAGGGAGCACGAGTGCCAGCCGCGTGGAAATATTTTCCTTGGCGTTCTGCAAGTCCAGCGGTTGGGTTTCCACCACGCCGGGCAGGGCATTCACCAATTTGGGGTCTGACGCAAAGACCGTGATCACCGGCGGGAAGACCGAAATGTTCTCAAGCCGATAGCCGCTGGCGACTTGTCCCTGCACGATGACTTTCACCGCCACATCGCGGAACCCGCCCTGTTGAATGACTGGGATATTGACATGAATAGACTGCGGCGTGACGCCGATTCCACTCAGCGGATTATTCTTCTCGTCCACGATCTGGACAACGACAGATTGGTCAATGCTTTCTCGAGCCCCTTCCAAGCTGACGAGGATGCGCGCCCGCGCCGCCTGCTTGACGAGTGACTCGGGTCCTGAGATCAAGACCTCTTGCAGGTCGAGCAGCGCATCGCCAGCTTTGTAGCCGATGGCGGGCTGTCCACTGAGAGAAAGGTCCACGGGCAGGGATTGGGTGGCGAGCGGTTCGAGTGCCACCGTAACAGTTGTCGGGTTGGCAAGAACGATCTGTGCCGGGCCAACGAGGAGTCGTACCTGAATGTCCACGCTGTGTTCGCCGGTGCTGAGTCCAGATAAGTCCAATGTGGCTTGCACTGAATTTTCCTGTGCGGTCAGTTTTTCCCAAATGGATCGAGGCGCGCGCAGAGTCACCTCCACACTGGACGGGAGGTTGCTCGTGATGATGAGGGCAGAATCCTGCCCGATGATTTCGATGGGAATCGCTTTGGGATAGATGCGCACTTCATCAGGATCGGCTGACGTGACGGCAGAGATCCAGACCGCGAGGGCGAGGACGAGGGCTAGCAAAAAAGTGCGAATGTTGGAAGCGAACCAGCGCATGATGTTTGTGTAGGGGCAGGGAGACCCTGCCCAAATCAGGGGCGAGATGACCTCGCTCAAATCAGGGCGAGAAGACCTCGCCCCTACTTATCCTTTCGATGAAAGAGATACGGAAAGAAACGATTCAACCAGACGCGGCGCGGCGTGGTGTTATCGGGACGGAAGAATGCGGTGAGGATATTTTCCAAACGTTCCGGGTCGATACGGCGGATCATGCGTCCCGAATTTGAAATGGATATCGAACCGCTCTGTTCTGAAACGACAACGGATACCGCATCGCTGACTTCTGAAATCCCCAGCGCGGCGCGATGACGGAGTCCCATTTGGCGCTCGGGGGTTTTGTTCAGCACACCGCTGGCGGAGAGCGGCATCACACAGGCGGCGGCTACGATGCGTCCCTCGGCGATGATAACCGCGCCATCATGCAAAGGCGTATCGGGATAAAAGATCTGCAACAATAATTCAGGCGTGACGTGGGCGCTCATCTGCACGCCGGTCTCGATGTATTGCTCGAGGCTATCCAGCCGTTGAATGATGATCAATGCTCCGTGTTGCCGGGCGGAGAGTCGCGCGGATGCATCCACGATCGCGCGGATGACCTTTTGCATATCCATATTGGATGTTTGTTTCGCGGTGGTGGTGATGCTGAAGGTGCCGGCACGTCCCAGCCGTTCGAGCGCGCGGCGGATCTCAGGCGCAAAGATGACCGGGATGGAAAGAAGCAAAGCCGGTAACGCATTTCGGACGAGCCATGAAAAAGCGGGGAGTTCAACGAGCGTGGTCAGCAGGACCAGCGCCACGACCAAAAAAATGACGCCGCGTAACAAGACCATCGCCTGTGTATCGCGCAGTGAAAACAACACCAGAAAAAAGATCAGCGTGACGAGCAGAATATCAAGAACGCTCAGCCAGTTGAGTCTTTGAAAGATAAAGAGGATGTTGTTGAGGATATTTGCCATTGGAGGTAGTAATTGGTAACAAGTAATTGAGATGCAGTAAATTGGGCATGGAAAATTTTATCAGCGCAACACCAGCCGCTGGTTGAAACGAGCCTCCCGCCTTTTGCCAATTACTATTTACTTATTTACCGAGACTTCATATCGTTTGAAACGATCACGAAAGACTTTCGGATGGATTAGATCGGTCTCAGGACACGGTCAGTGCGAAGTTGTTTGAAAAATAACGCGCCGCCTTTGGGCATGGCTTCAAGCGCGGAATCGGTCCAGGCTTGGACGCCTAAAGACTCCGGCGTGCGGCGTTCGTAACCGGCTTGCTTCCAGACCGCATCGAAGCCGACCAATTCCATGGGTGGGAAGACCAGCGAGGCTTCACATTGCAAGTCGCCTGCGGCACGTTCCACTTCTTCCAGAATAAGCGGCAAAGCCTTATCGGCTGTGGCTTTGAGGTCAAGATAAAGGTCGAGCGTGCGCGCAACCAGATTCTCCACCTGCCAGCCCGCCACACCGACAAGTTCCGCATCCATTTGCAGAAGCAGGAAGGCTTTCTCGCCGAAGGCTTCCATGACATCATCCGGGTTCATGGTGCGTTTGCCTTTGCTCAGGCGGGTAATCAGTTCGGCGATCTTTTGTGAATCGCGCGGCTTGCCACGCTGAAGGCTGAGTGCGCCTACTCCGGGTTTATGTAAAACCTGGGTTGCCTGTCCAGCTTCTTGAGCAGGGGCGATGTGCTTCCAGGCATCGTTGACCTGTTTCCACAGATCGTCATACGAGCCATTGTTGCTGATGATGACTTTCGCGGAGGCGAGCTTTTCTTTTTGACCAGACTGGGAATGGATGCGTTGCAGCGCCTCATCTTGAGTCAGTCCGCGTTTGCGGATCAGGCGGTCAACCTGCACGGCTTGTGCGGCGTCCGTCACCCAGATGCTGTCGCATTTACTGCGCAGGTCGGTTTCGAGTAATTTGATGGCTTCGATTACCACCACGGCTTGTGGGGCGCGTTTGATGAGTACATCGACGGCTTGTAAGACAAACGGGTGGATAATATCTTCGAGTTGGGCGAGCGCCTGGCCATCGGAAAATACGAGACGTCCCAGTTTGGTGCGGTCGATCTGCCCATCCTTATCGAGCAGCCACGTGCCGAAGCGGTCGAGCACGCTTTGATAACCGGGTCCGCCCTTTGAAATGACGCGGTGCGAGAGCGCATCGGCATCAATGGTGTAGGCACCCAGATGTTCTGCCATGCGGCGCACAACGCTCTTGCCTGTTGCGATATTGCCGGTGAGACCGATGATTTTTTTTCCGGGCCAATTGCTCACAGTGACTCCAATCGAATGTGGTACTTGTTTCTTATTTTACCGCATGTCCAATTGATTACTACCTTTCAATTTGAATATTATCGGTGTTTTAGATAACCGCTCATGCCGTTGACGCTCGTCCCCCTTGCGTGTATCATGAACTTGCCTCAGGTTGGTTGGGCGATCGCGGTTCTGCCTGTCAGAATCGAGGAAAGTCCGCACTCCGCAGAGCACAGCGCCGAGGAAACCTCGGGATGGAGTAATCTATCGGATCGGGCCACAGAAACAAACAGCCGCCCTCACCCTAACCCTCTCCCGAAGGGAGAGGGGACTCCCTTCCCCTTCGGGGGAAGGGCTGGGGATGAGGGTTGGTCATGGTGAAAAGGTGGTGTAAGAGACCACCGGCGTTCGCAGTAATGCGCGCGCGCCAGGCAACCCCCGCTGGGAGCAAGGTCAAGCAGAGATGAGGAACGGCTCGTTCCTTTTTAGTCTCGGGTAGACTGCCTAGAGAGATGACCGCCCAAGCGAAGCAATTCGCCGGACAGAACGCGGCTTATAGACCGACCTGAGGCAACTTCAAAATTCTGGAGTCAAACAGCTCGCTGTTTGGTTTTTTAAATCATGCGCGCATTGAATATCACCCAAACCTTCCTCACAAAAGTTATTCGGCATATCAATGAGACGCATTCATCCCGCACTCTGACTCTACACATCGCCCTCGGCGAAATTTCCGAACTTGATCCAAACTCCCTCCAAGCCCATTGGGAAGAAATCAGCCAAGGCACACCTGCGGAACACGCGCTACTGCACTTCCGTCTTATACCTGCCGAAGTGCAGTGCATGGCGTGCTTCCAAAAATATCACCCGGTTGATAAAAAAATAGCCTGCCCCTATTGCGGGAGCGTCGGCGCCAAAATTTTGACCGGCGAGGAGTGCTACCTTGAATCCATTGAGATTGAACATGACTAAGACCAAATCCATTTTGACGTTGCTCATCTTGATGATGACAGCGGGCTGTAACATGCCCGCCGCTTCCACTCCGACCCCCAACCTGTTCGCCACACTCCAAGCCTCTACACCCTCCAATATTTCAGTGCCTCAAGTCACGCAAGCCGTTGCGACTCCTGTATTTAACCTTGCGATAGTCACGCCCACCTCTAGCTCTTCCTCCGCACAGACCTCCGTCCCATCACCATCCGCCTCCGACCAACCCAGCGGACATATCGCCTTCACCTGCCAGGTCTTCACAGATCAGGGTACCGAGCAGATCTGCATCATGAAAGCCGATGGATCTGAATTCAGAAGATTGACCACCGAAAATAATATCCGCCATTTCTATCCATCGCTTTCACCGGATGGAAAACATGTGCTGTATTCGGCATATTTAGCGGATAACAATTATGAAGTCTATAGTCTGGATCTCGATAATGGCAGTGTGGAGCAACTCACCAGCCTCTTTGGTGTCGATAATGCGCCTGAAATTTCACCCGATAAACAACAACTCGTCTACATGCATAATTCAGTGGCAAAAAATACCTTTCAGATCGAGATCGCAAATGCAAATGGCAGCAATTCCGGGAATATCCCTGGCATCAACGGCTGGGACCCAACCTGGTCGCCGGACGGGACTCAAATCTTGTTTGCTTCCGATAAGAATGGAACGAATCAACTGTACACGGTTAAACTGGACGGCTCGAAACTAAAGAAGATCACCAGTCTCCCCGCCATCCGTGGCCGCAGCGACTGGTCACCCGATGGGCAGTATATCGTCACCTATTCTGGTGAACCTTGGAAACGTGAACTCTTCATCATGGATGCCGATGGCTCGAACGTCCGGCAGCTTACACCCAGTGGCGGCAACAGTCAGGGACCGTCCTTTTCACCGGATGGGAAGTGGGTGGCGTTCACAGCCTACTTCGATCACTACAATGAAGATAATGGCTGTGAGATCTATATCATCCGCATCGATGGCACTGACTTGCGCCGATTAACGAATAACGATTATTGTGACTACCAACCGCGTTGGGGACCGTAGAATGATATAGGTGACAGTCACTTTTAAAGTGACTGTCACCTTGTTCTTAGCATTAAGGAGCCATGCCATGGACATTAAAGGTAAAGTCATCATCGTCACCGGCGCATCATCGGGAATTGGTGAAGCAACAGCACGTCAATTCGGCAAAGAGGGTGCAAAGTTGGTACTCGCTGCCCGTCGCGTGGATCGGCTGAATGCGCTTGCTCAAGAGATCGCCACCATGAACACCGGCGCAGAGACTTTGGTTGTGCAGGCTGACCTCTCCAAACTTGAAGAGATTCAAACGCTTATAAAACATACCATGGATAAGTTCGGTCGTATTGATGTGCTCGTCAACAACGCCGGCTTCGGACGATTGGATTGGCTGGAGAATCTTGACCCGGTGAAAGATATCCAAGCGCAGTTTGATGTCAATGTGTTGGGTGTGATCCAAACCACGCGTCAGGTTTTGCCCATCATGATGAAGCAGAGATCAGGTCATATCATCAACATGGGTTCGATGGCTGGACTTGTTGCCACGCCCACATATACTGTCTATGCCGCTTGCAAGCACGCCGTGCACGGCTTCTCTGAAGCGTTGCGGCGTGAAGTGAAACCCTGGGGCATCAATGTTTCGATGATCTATCCCGGTGGTGTGGTGACTGAATTTCAAGCACATGCAGGTATCAAACGCAAGACCAACGCGACGACTCCCAAGTCTTTGTTGCTGACTGCCGATCAAGTGGGGAATGCCGTTGTGCAATTGGTGCGTCGTCCCCGCGCGATGCAGATCTTGCCGTGGGCTTGGTCGTTCACGGTGTGGATGAATCGGAATTTAAATTCGCTGGTCGATTACACTACGATCAAGCGTTTTACCATCCCTGAACGGGAAGATGAGTTGAATAGAAAATAACATGTCGTTGCGAGGAGGGCGTTAGCCCGACGAAGCAATCCCCATCACAATGTTGGAGATTGCTTCGGGCGAAAGAACACCGCCCTCGCAATGACATACCAATATAATGACTCCCAACTACTTAATCTTCGGTCAACTCAAGCGTGAATATCTATTGCCTCCCTCCGGTCCTGTGCGGCTCGATGTGGCGGGTGGGAGTCCGCTATACGTGGCGGCCGGGCTCAGGGTGTGGGAATCAGGCGTCGGCT
>JBDTWO010000081.1:0-19796 GCA_040006635.1 Chloroflexota bacterium | reverse complement strand
ACCATGCGCGGACTCATTGTCCCGCTCGAGAGCAGTATCGCCGGTTGGATCGTGCTCAACCGCAGTGCCGTACGGATCGACGATGCCCACAAAGACGATCGTTTTTTCAAAGGCGTGGAACAATCCATCGGTCAATCTACCAAGTCCCTGCTGGGTATTCCCCTGATCACCAAGAACAAAGTGGTGGGCGTTTTGGAAGTAATCAATAAAAAAAGAGGCAAGTTCACCGACCCGGACGAATCCATGCTAACGGTTCTGGGTGCTCAAGCGGCGGTAGCGATCGAGAATGCGCGCCTGTTCCAACAATCGGACTTGATCGCCGAGTTCGTGCACGAACTGCGCACACCGCTCGCATCACTAAGCACAGCTACCTATTTGTTGTTGCGCCCTGAGATGTCACGTGAGCAACGTGACCAGATCGTCAACAATATTCATAGCGAGACCCTGCGCCTGAACTCGCTCGCCTCATCCTTCCTAGACCTGGCACGTTTGGAATCAGGTCGCGTGCAATTTCGTAAGACCCGCTTCAGCGTCGCGGACCTGCTTTACGAGGTCCGTGATGTGATGGTCACCAAGGCACAGGAGACAAGTATCCAGATCCGCGTAGATGTGCCCCACGATATGCCACTCCTCGAAGCCGACCGCGATAAGATCAAACAGGTGTTGCTCAACTTGATGAGCAATGCCATCAAATACAACCGTCCGAATGGATCGGTGATCATTACCGGCAACTTTACAGATGCTGAAGTATCGCTTGTCATTCAGGATACTGGCTTGGGCATTCCTGAAGATTCCATTCCCCATTTATTCGAGAAATTCTTCCGCGTGCGTGAGCATGAAGGCAAAGTCGCCGGTACAGGTCTGGGACTTTCCATCTGCAAACAAATCGTGCAAGGCCATAACGGACGGATTGAGGTCAAAAGCAAGATGGGCGTGGGCACATCGTTCAACATCTTCCTGCCCCGCGCGCCGCGTGCCATGCAGCAAACAAATGGTAACAGTTAACTAGCAAAGTTCTAAGACAATAAAAATGAGCTCACCATCTAGACTGGTGAGCTCATTTTTATTCTATTCATCCACGACCCACTGGTCTCGGCCGTTGTTCTTTGCTTTATATAACGCCTGATCGGCGCGGCTGAGGAAAGCTTGCCAGTCCTCTTTCTGGACTTTGTATTGTGCGATGCCCATACTGATCGTGATCGAAAGTGTCTGATCGCCGATCACAATTTCCAGCGAGCGGACCTGTTCGCACAAACGTTGCGCCTGTTCAACAGCAGAACTCACCGTACTATGCGGCAACACGATCAGGAACTCTTCTCCGCCATAGCGTCCGATCGTATCGGGATGCCGAATCTGCTGGCGAAGTTTTCCCGCCAGGCTGCGCAAAACTTCATCGCCTGCGGCATGACCGTACGTATCGTTGACCTTCTTGAAGAAGTCAATATCCAGCATCGAGATGGTCAGCGGCGTGCCATAACGATCAGAGAATGTGACCGCATTCTGCAAGTCCACCATGACCTGGCGACGGTTGGGGAGGAAGGTCAGCGAGTCAGTATGCGAGACTTCATGCGCCTGCGCCAGGACCGCCTGTAGTTCGGTTTCTTTTCTTTCGAGTTTTTGTTTGGTTTTTTGTAATTCTGTAGAAACAGATTCCAAATCTGAAACAGCATGCGGCGGTTCGGCGATGAACAACACCTGTCCATCGGGGATCGGATAGAGGAAGCAGGTATATCCGTTGAGACGATTCCCTTGACCAAGATCCAACTCTCCCTGAGTCTGGATGCGGTCATGCGTCACATTGGAAAGTAAAAGGTCGAACACCGTCCTGCTTGAAAGGGACAGGAAATCCCTCAGCAAGGTCGCATCATGCAACGCTTGTTTGATCGAATCGAACGCGGGATTCCAGGCGAGCAGTTTGCCGCCCTCGTTCAACAAAACCACCAGCGTGCGCGTGGAATGGAGAAATGCTTCAAGCCCATATTCCGCAAATGCGGATACAAGCAGATCATTACGATTAGCGGGCACCACGCCTCCCAAACTGACGCTCGAGCACATCGACAGAAAGATGGATCATCGTCGGGCGTCCATGCGGACAGGTGCGCGGCGAATCACAGGCTTCGAGGTCGGTGAGCAGGGTTCGTTGTTCTTCTGTCGATAAAGCCTGCCCACCTTTGACCGCCATGCGCTTACACACGCGTGCCGCTAGTTTTTTCTCGATCTCATTCTGGAGTGGCGCTTCGTCTTCTTCAAAATCTTCGACCAGGGCACGCAATGCCACAGCGGGATCGCTGCCCATAAACAGCACCGGCATCGCGCGGACTTGAAATGTATTCGGTCCGAATTCTTCCACATCGAAACCGAAGTGTTGGAGGGTGGGTAATTGGGTAAGTAGTAATTGGGCTGATTGCGGCGGAATGGTGACAACGGCGGGCGTCAACAAAGACTGTGACGGAATTTTCTGCATGTCATGTTGCGCCATAAGTTTCTCAAACAAAACGCGTTCATGTGCAGCATGTTGATCAACAAGATACAAACCATCTGGACCTTCCGCCACAATATACGTCGCGCCGATCTGACCGATGAGGCGGAGGAGGGGAATACGGTCCACTGTTGGAAGTGAGGCTGGCTGGTAATTGGTAACTGGTACTTGGCTTCGAGAAGCTTGGAGGCTTGTTTCTGCCGATTCGGAATTACCATTTACCAATAACTCTTCATCGTGAGCAATGCTCCAATCAATACCAATATTTTTCGATTGTTCAGACGGCACAGTCCGCGTCGTTCCCCACAGAGATGTCGCAACATTCGGGACGGGTGAATACGCCAGTAAAGCCTTGCGCGCGGAGCGTTGCACAAAGCTAAATATCTTTTCCTGATTTCGGAATCGCACTTCGGCTTTGGCGGGATGCACATTCACATCCACTTCCTCGGGGTTGATCTCCAGGAACAGTGCGGTCATCGGGTAACGTCCCACCATCAACAGGGTGTGATAGGCTTGCAAGAGCGCGGTGCTCAAGGAGATCTCATGTACCCAGCGACCGTTGATAAAGAATGTGATCTCTTTGCGATTCGAACGCGTTAACGAAGTGGGGCTGATAAAACCGGTCAGCCGAATACCTTCTTCTTCCGCCATGATCTCAAGCATCTGCTTCGCAACATCCACGCCATATAGCGCGGCAAGGATGGCACGCCGATCGCCGTCGCCGGTTGTTTGCAGAGTCACATTTTTGCCTTCCGATAATTTGAAACGTTTATCGGGATAAGCCAACGCATAACGCGTCACCAACGCATCGATCGCGCGGCGTTCGGTGACATCCGTCTTCAAGAATTTCAAACGCGCAGGAACGTTATAAAACAAATCTTCAACCCGAATCGTTGTCCCCACCGTAGTGCCGACTTTAGTCAGCTTGCCGCTTTTACCGCCCTCCACGCTTAATCGCGCGCCTTCATTTTCTTTCTTCACACGCGAGGTGACCGTCATCCGCGAGACGGAACCGATCGAAGCCAGCGCTTCGCCACGGAAACCCAGCGTCGAGATGGAAAAAAGATCATCGGAGCGGACCAGCTTCGAGGTCGCATGCCGCGCGACCGCCAAGTCCAATTCAGCCGAGGGGATGCCGGAACCATCGTCCGCGATCTCAATTAATTTCCGTCCCGCCTCTTCGACAGAAATCGAGATGGTATGCGCGCCAGCGTCCAATGAATTTTCCAACAATTCTTTGACCACCGAAGCCGGGCGCTCAATAACCTCACCCGCGGCGATCTGCGAGGCAACTTCCGAAGATAATAAACGAATAGGCATGTCACGATTATACCCGCCCTTACAATTGCATTTTTGCGTGCAGAAAAACAAGCGAGTATCTTATAATCGCGCCATGCGATTTACAACTCTCTTCTTCGATCTCGACGACACGCTCTACCCGAACTCCACCGGCTTGTGGAAAGCCATCAAAGAGCGCATGAATTTGTATATGCACGAGCGTATGGGCATTCCCGCCGAGCAGGTGCCGCAACTGCGCGAACAATATTTCAAAATGTACGGCACCACCTTGCGCGGCTTACAGGCGCGCCACAAAGTGGATGTGGAAGATTACCTCGCCTTTGTGCATGACCTGCCGCTGAAAGATTTTCTGACCCCCAATCCGACTCAACGCGAGATCATCGCTTCGCTGCCCAGCCGGAAACTGATCTTTACAAACGCGGACTCTAACCACGCCCGACGCGTC
This sequence comes from Chloroflexota bacterium, assembly GCA_040006635.1. Classification (GTDB taxonomy): domain Bacteria; phylum Chloroflexota; class Anaerolineae; order Anaerolineales; family Villigracilaceae; genus Defluviilinea. Next base: position 15,573 of record JBDTWO010000081.1, on the reverse strand, counting down.
CTCGCCGTGCTGCAACTCGAGGACCTCTTCGATGGCATCGTGGATGTGAACGCCGTCGCGCCATACTGCAAACCAATGCCTGAAGCGTTTGCCATCGCACAGGAACTCGCCAATGAACCCGACCCGCGCAAATGCGTCATGATAGACGACCTGCCGCGCACCACCAAAGCCGCGCTTGAAGTGGGCATGCCCAGTATTCTCTATGGCACCGATGAACCCACCGCTGAAGCCAGCGGAGTCTTTACCGATTGGAATCATCTACCGATCTTGTTGAGTGATGCGTAGGGCGGGATGGCATCCCGCCAAATTCTATATACGCGGGATACCATCCCGCGCCACGAAAGGAGAAATAAAATGGAATCAACCAAAGTCACAATCGCCGCGCTGCTTTTCATCGTATTGATCGTTGGCTCGAACTTCGTGATGTACTACATTGCGCGCAGCTGGACAAAAAGCGGCGACTCACGCTGGATGAGCGCTCTGAAAGACTCGCTCAGCAAACCGCTGGAAGGCACGTCGAACAAATCCATGGCTGAGCTGCGAAAACAGGTCGAAGAATTGGAAAGCAAGAAAAAAACAGAGTAGCATGCGCTCAATGTACATGGGGATAATTGAACCTCTTGCAAAAGTATTTTAGCCACGGATTACACAGATTTTCACTGATTAAATCAAAAAATCCGTGCGAATTCGTGACATCGTACCCAAGGGTAAATCCGTGGCAAAAAATCTGGTTAAGTCTTTTCATCGCCAACTTACACAAGAGGTCTATTACAAACATGCCCTGCCAATCGTTCGTTTGCACGAGATTAATACTATTCATATAGTTTCTACAAGAAATATTCATTATCCTTTAATCCCGGCATAGTATCTTAATATGACAGTCTCTCTAAGGCGGCTGTCATCTATTGGAGGCTTTTGTGGCTAAAACAATCAAAATCGTTATCGGTATCTTTGTCGCAGTGATATTGCTGTCTGGTACGTTCGCGGGCGGCTTCATCGCCGGGCACCTGGTGCCGACCAGCGGACAAATCCCCTTTCTCAACAACACTCAGGATCAACAAGTACCCTATCTCCCGCCGACCGTTGTGCCTGAGCAACAGTCCACAACCCCATCTAACCTACAGACCCTCTTCGGGCCCTTTTGGGAAGCGTGGAATATTATCCACGATCAATATGTAGTCCAACCCATAGACGATGTCAAACTCATGCAGGGTGCGATCAATGGCATGATGGAATCATTGGGCGATAAGCACAGCACCTATATGGATCCTCAAACCTATAAAGATGCGAATGCCGATCTTGCCGGGGCTTATGAAGGTATTGGCGCCTACGTGGACACCACTGCCGATTTCCTGACCGTGATCAGCCCCATTTTAGGCTCACCTGCTGAAAAAGCCGGCTTACAACCTGGCGATAAGATCATCAAAATAGATGGTGTAGATATGACCGGCATTGATGGCGAATTAGTGCGCCGCAAAGTGCTTGGACCAGCGGGTTCAACAGTCGTTCTCACCGTGGTTCGCAAGGATGTTGCCGCCCCCCTGGAAGTTTCCATCATCCGCGACAAGATTACGATCAAGAGTGCTACCGGCAAAATGCTCGAGAATGATATTGCCTATGTGCAGGTCAATACCTTCGGTGATAACACGACCAGCGAATTAAAAGCCACCCTCACCGAGTTAATGGCAAAGAACCCCAAAGGCCTAATCCTTGACCTGCGCAATAACGGCGGCGGCTACTTACAAACATCGGTTGAAGTCGTTTCACAGTTCGCTTCCAAAGGCGTGGTCTTGTATGAAAAATACGGTGATGGCAAGCAAAACCAATTTGATGTGATCCCCGGCGGGCTCGCCACGGATATTCCCATGGTAGTTTTGATCAACGAAGGTTCCGCCTCTGCTTCTGAAATTACAGCTGGTGCCCTGCAGGATTACGGACGTGCCAAACTGATCGGTGTGGTCTCCTACGGCAAAGGTTCCGTGCAAAATTGGGTGCCGCTTTCGAACGAGGAAGGTGCAGTCCGTGTGACGATCGCAAAGTGGTATACCCCCAATGACCGCACGATCGACGGTAAGGGCTTAACCCCCGATGTGTACGTCCCCATGACCCTCGATGATTTCAAAGCCGGTCTTGATCCGCAGTTGGATACTGCCGTGCAAACCTTATTGGCGATCCTGAACAACACAGCGATCCCCACCTCCATGCCAACACCGGTAAACACTCCCATTCCTTAACCCGCACTGAGCAACCCAGGGCAGTGTAATCCGTAGTAATACTTGAAAGGAACGAAACATGTTTTTCTTTGACCCGCTCTATCTCATATTCATGATCCCCGCCTTCATCTTGATGGGCATCACTTCATGGTATGTGAAGCACGCCTATAACAAGTGGAGTCAGATCCGCACCAACAGCGGACTCACCGGCATACAAGCCGCACAACAATTGATCTCACGCTCGGTCTATACCAGTGTCGAGGGCGGTGCCGAACTGCGCAACGTCCGTGTGCTGGGTATCGGTGGCAACCTGACCGACCATTACAACCCGCAGGATAAAACCCTATACCTTTCACCCGGAGTGGCAAATGTTTCATCCGTGGCATCGGTTGCAATCGCTGCTCATGAATTGGGACACGCCCTGCAGGATGCTGAAAACTATCTTCCGTTGAAATTTCGGTCTGCGCTTGTGCCAATGGTTAACCTCGGTTCAAACCTCGGCTGGATCATGATCATGGTTGGCTTGGTATTCTTCCGCGCCTCCAGTTTGGGAACCAGCATCGCCTGGCTGGGCATACTATTCTTCGCGGGCGGCACACTCTTTGCTCTCGCCACTCTGCCGGTTGAATTTAATGCCTCCGCCCGTGCCAAACAAATGCTTGCACAATCCGGCATCATCCGCACGGAAGAAGAGACGCGCGGCGTAAATCAAGTTCTCAATGCCGCAGCCCTCACTTATGTTGCCGGTCTCATCACTGCCGTTTTGCAATTGCTCTATTACGTACTCCTGGTCGGCGGCGGCGGACGGCGCAGAAACTAAACTCGTCATCACGTTTATCCGGTAGTAAAACAACCCAGTCATAAAACACCCGCGAAGAAATCGCGGGTGTTTGTGTATTAGACCTCTTGCATAAGTCGTGAAGCAAGTTTGCCTTGGGACTTTTCAGCCACGGAGTTCACGAATTTTTAAAATCAGTGAAAATCTGTGTAAATCCGTGACAAAGAAATGCTTTCGCAAGAGGTTTATTTAATACCCACGGTCGCATATTACGCTTTGTCGAAAACGGGAAGCGCAATTTGTGACCGCACTGGGTATAATCCTTTCCATATGCGCAAGTTCTTTATCATTCTGGTCCTCTTCCTCGGCGCTGCTTTTGTCTACCTTAGCTTCGGAGAAATTGAAACTATTGTCCAGACCCTGCAAAAGGGCAATATCTGGTTCGTCCTGCTTGCCATCCTGATCCAATGCGGATGGTTTCTTATAGCAGGGCTAACTTATCTTTCGCTCTACCGCGCCCTTGGTATGGATGGCACCATCTACAAAATGTCGCTCATGTCCGCCGCCGCGACCTTTGTCAACATCATTGCACCCAGCGCTGGGATGGGCGGCATGGCGGTCTTCATCAGCGACGCCAACCGCAGCGGACAATCACCCGGCAAAGTAACTGTCATCAGCATCTTATATGTTTTTATCGATTATCTCGCCTTCATGGTCGTACTCACCTTCGGGCTGATCACCCTCTTTCGGCGCAATGATCTCCATCCCACCGAGATCGCCGCCTCCACCGTGATCTTAGCCATCGCAATTGCGTTGGGCTCTTTGCTCTATCTCGGCTCCCGCTCTGCCGAGGCACTGGGCAACGCGCTCGCCTCAATCGCAAGGCTCGTCAACCGCATCGCCAAACCCTTCATCAAACGTGATTATCTCAGCGAAGCGCGCGCGCATACATTCGCCCACGAAATGGCAGCCGACCTTAAGTCCCTGCCTGAAAAATCGCGCAGTCTGATCAAACCCTTATTATTCGCGCTCGCCAACAAAACCCTGATGATGTGCGTTCTGATGGCAGCCTTCTTTTCATTTCAAGTTCCCTTCACCGCCGGAACGATCATCGGCGGTTTTTCCATCGCTTATCTTTTCCTCATCGTCTCCCCCACGCCCTCCGGCATCGGCATTGTCGAAGGTGTCCTGCCGCTCGCGCTCACCTCATTGCGCGTGCCATGGAGTCAGGCGGTCATTATTACGCTCGCCTATCGCGGCGTCACATTCTGGCTGCCGTTGGGAGTTGGCGCAGTCGCATTTCGAGTCTTGAACCGCAAAATAGATTAATCCATGCCCATCAACGCTCTTTTGGATTTCTGGAAACGTGACCCGGATACGGCCCCCAATCTTTTCGCCTGGCGGACGCTACCTTCTCGCCCCGCACAAACGCGTCTCTTTCCGACTGATCTGCCTGCTCCTATTTCCCAAACCTTGATCGCCGCTGGGATCCATTCGCTCTACTCCCACCAACTCGAAGCATGGACTCATTCGCGTGCGCGCGAAAATATCATCCTCTCCACCGGCACCGCCTCCGGCAAGACCCTCGCGTATAACCTGCCCGTCATCGCAGAACTGATCTCTAATCCAAATTCACGCGCACTCTATCTCTTCCCCACCAAAGCTTTAGCTCAAGATCAGTTATCAGTCATCAGTAATCAGTTATCAGTACTACGGTCACTGTCCACTGATCACTGGTCACTGATCACTTCCATCTACGATGGCGATACACCACCCTCAGCTCGCGCCAAAATCAGGCAAACCGCCAATATCGTCCTCACCAATCCCGATATGCTGCACACCGGCATCCTGCCGCATCACACCAACTGGCTGGACTTTTTCGCCAATCTCAAATTTATCGTCATTGACGAAGCCCACACCTATCGCGGTGTCTTTGGTTCACATGTTGCCAACGTCATCCGCCGCCTCAAACGCGTGGCAAATTTCTACGGCGCAAAGCCGCAATTCATTTTGGCCTCTGCCACCATCGGCAATCCCAAAGAACTCGCCGAAAAGCTGATCGAGGAACCCGTCACACTCATCGACAACGACGGCTCCGCCCGCGGACCACGGCACTTCATCATCTACAATCCTCCACTCGTGGATAAATCGCTCGGCTTGCGCAAATCATCGTTGCTCGAAGGGGTACGGCTGGCAAAGGAATTGGTCAATAGTAATGTTCAGACGGTGGTATTTGCACGATCCAGAAGAAGCGTTGAAATCATCCTGAGTTATTTACAAGGCGAACTCACTCCAGACTCGAGCATTGAGACACCACTGATCCCTTACGAGTCACTGCCCAATCCTCGATCTTTCGTTCGTGGGTATCGCAGTGGATATTTACCATCCCAACGCCGCGAAATCGAAAAAGGACTCCGCGACGGCAGTGTCAAAACTGTCGTTGCCACCAACGCCCTCGAATTGGGAATCGATATCGGCGGGCTGGGCGCAGCGATCCTCGTCGGCTACCCGGGAACTGTCGCTTCAGCGAGACAGCAAGCGGGTCGGGCGGGACGCGGTCTTGAATCCGCAGTAGCAGTGCTGGTCGCCTCGGCGAGTCCGCTCGATCAGTTCCTGGCACACCACCCCGAATATTTCTTTGAACGTTCGCCTGAACAGGCTTTAGTGAATCCAGATCATCTTTTGATTTTGTTGGAACATGTGCGTTGCGCGATGTTCGAACTGCCGTTTCAAAAAGGCGAAGGCTTTGGCACGATCTCCGCGCAAACGATCGAAGAGTATTTGAATTTTTTGGTCGAGAACAACGAAGCGCATCTTTCACAGGAAAAATATTTTTGGATGGCAGACCAATATCCCGCCGCAAATATTTCGTTGCGTTCGGCATCGCCGCAGGGCGTTGTGTTGCAAACCATTATTGATGAACGTGCACAGACTGTTGGCACCGTAGATGGTGAAAGCGCGGTATGGATGACGCACCCCGGCGCGATCTATTTGCATGAGGCGCAGCAATATTTTGTCGAAGAGTTGAATCTCGAACAACATATCGCCCGTCTCAAACCCATCCTCAGCGATTACTACACCGAACCCCTGCGCGGCACAACCGTTGAAGTACTCTCTGATTCTGCTCGAGCCGCCGTCCTCGGCGGCGATAAGGCGTGGGGCGAGTTACAAGTGACCACGCAAGTGACCGGCTTTCGCAAACGCCGCTGGTATACGCACGAGAATTTAGGCGAAGAGCCATTGGATTTGCCGCCCTCTGAATTACAGACGACTGGCTACTGGCTTTCACTTTCTGAAGCGACCATCACGCGTCTGCGCGAAGCTGGAGCCTGGACCAACGACCCGAACGACTACGGCCCCGAATGGGCAAAGATCCGTGACCGCGTGCGTGCGCGTGATAAATATACATGTCAAGTTTGCGGCGCACCAGAGACCCCCTCGACAAATGATCGCGAAAGTGGGCGGGGAGACCCCGCCCCTACAAAGCCAAGACGTCAACATGATGTGCATCATAAGACCCCGTTCAAAGCATTTGTTTCACGCGAAGAAGCGAATCGACTCGAGAATCTCACCACGCTCTGCCCGACCTGCCATCACAAAGTGGAAGCGAACGTCCGCATGCGCAGCGGACTCGCCGGGCTCGCCTATGTACTCGGCAATCTCGCGCCTCTGTTCCTGATGTGTGATGGCGGTGACTTGGGCACACACATCGAACCCGTTGAGAATCAATCCTTTGGTCAACCGACTGTGGTTTTGTACGACCAAGTCCCGGCGGGAATCGGCTTTAGCGAAAAACTTTTTGAAATGCACGACGAGTTAATTGCGCGCGCTTATGAACTCGTCAGCGAATGTGCCTGCACAGATGGCTGTCCCTCGTGCGTGGGACCCGGCGGCGAGAATGGGATTGGGGGCAAGCAGGAGGCGTTGGAGATTTTGAAGGAGCTCTGCAAAAAATAAACGCTTGAAACAAAAATCTCCTCAAATGCGTCCTATTCCCCAGAATATAAACGAGGAGACTTTTAACCATGAACCCCTTTAACCGAAAAAGAATATCCATATTCATCAGCGTGTTATTTTTCTTCCTGCTGGCATGCAATGCGACCTTCAATGTAGGCGTCCCTACACCAACGATTCTTGTCCCTACTCCAACAATGGTTCCGACCTCTGTGCCGCTCCTCAGCCAGCAGGTGACCTTGGTCTCAGTGCCATTCAATGAAGACAATCCTGGTTCCAATTTTCCAAGATATACGATCACGGCGCAAATACCACAACTAACCGGCAGCGATGATCCGCGTCTGCTGGCGTTCAATCAACGGGTCAATGATCTCGTCACAAAAGAAGTGGACATGTGGCGGCAAAGTTTTCAACAATTGCCTGTCACATCCAATTCCAACGGAAGTTCGCTAGCCGTAACGTATATATCCTCTTCCGTGATGATGGATATTTGGAGTTTCAAATTCGATTTTGCATTTTATGCCGATACGGCGGCGCATCCCGGTTTGAACAGCATCACACTGAACTATGATCTGGGTCAAAGCCGAGAATTGGCTCTAAGCGATCTCTTCCTGCCCAATTCAAATTATCTCGAAACGATCTCGAATTACTGCATCACGGAACTTAGCAAACTACAATTTTTTGATGGTCCATTCACAGAGGGCGCAAAACCCACACCTGAAAACTACCGTAATTGGACCCTCTCCCCTGACGGCGTGACGATCACCTTCGACACGTATCAAGTCGGACCGGGGGCGGCTGGACCGCAGCAAGTCGTTGTGCCATTCAGCGCATTGACAGCCATCCTCAACCCGCAGGGTCCGCTGGGCGTTATTTTCAAATAAGCGAGCATACTGATCATTCAGCGCAATCAGAGCCACACGGCAAAGAAGTCTGAGGAAACTTCGCAGTTTCGGTAAATTTGTAGTAGCATGGCACAGACGTTTCAGGATTACTGGCAATGTTTACAGGGATTCAGACCTTAACCATCAGCAACGGGATCGACTTGCAAAAATTCCATCCGCCTCTTTCCTTTGACGATGAAACTGCCACACGTACCAAACTGAATCTCCCCTTGAACATTCCCATCATCCTACATGTCGGGCGGCTCGATACCGATAAACATGTGGAACGTATTATCACGGCGGCAGTCCTTGCTCTACAAAACACCGACGCCCATCTCCTCATTGTTGGAGATGGCTGTGAGAAAAATTCATTGATGAATTTTTGTAGTTCGTTTGAGATCGCGCACCGCGTACACTTTTCTGAATTTATCTCAGACCGCCAGTATCTTTCCGAGATCTATCGAATGGCAAGTCTATTTGTTACAGCATCCGAGATCGAAACTCAAGGCATCGTTCTGCTCGAAGCCGCCGCCAGCGGGCTGCCCGTGGTCGCTGTAGAAGCAACTTGTATCCCTGAGATCATCCAGGACCAAATCAATGGATATCTTGTCAAACCCGGAGATACTCACGCCCTTAGTGATGCGATCATGAAAGTGTTGGCTTACCCTGATCAAGCCACCCACATGGGACAAGCCGGATATAAGCGTGTGTAGAATCACAATATTCAACACACGCTGGACATTCACGAAAAGCTATACAGAGATTCCATAAAAAGAATGCAGACCCAACACTTGCTTCAAAATCAATGGCAACGAACAAAGGGCTGGATGGGACAAATCAAGTAAGTGCGTTATATGATCTCATACGGTACACCACGCAATCCCCACTGTTTACCGTTAGCTTCAAAAGATATTTTGACGGGTAATAATTTGGCGGGCACACCTGAATTCGGAATCCATATCCGATTCTTAATTGGCAGGATGAATAAGCCGTTGTCATCTCCAACGGGCGTGAAGGTTTCATTAGGCTCCTGCTTGAAAACGGATAACTCCAAGCGTGCACAAAGCTCGTTGGCAAATGCAATTACATCTTCAGATGGCAATCCGATCTCACTGACATTTAAAATTTGGTTACGATCAAACTCACCCGATACCGCATTTTTTAAATTATGCCGAGCAATAAATTCAAGGACATTTCCCGCCGCATCCTTGAAATAGACCGAGTTCGAATTCCAACTGTCAGAATCAAATTCATCTCTTCCGGTTTCATCGTGAAGCAATGGGATGCGACTTGAAATCCACGCCTTCGCTGCACTGAATTGATTTTCGGGAATATTGAATGCGAAATGATAAGCACCATCGAAATCAGAGGTCGCTTGCGTAAAGACCAGATCCGTTTTCCCGGCTTTTATCTCCAGTCTTGTGTCAGATAAAGTGACGGGAAGTCCAAGCGCACTAGAATAAAAATTCATTTGTGCTGGTAGGTCTTTTGCGGGAAGTTCAAACCTTGTAATTTTCATCTTTCAGCATTCATCATTCAGTTCTCATCCAGCGCTTCACCGCATCACGCGGATGTTCATAGGTCGCCATCGCATCTAATAATGTATTCGGGTTATTGTCATAAATCAAAGCATCACGATGTTCTTTGAAGACAAAGCCTTCGCTCACCGCATGATCAATTGCCGTGAGCAAGGGGGCGTAATAATTCTTCGTGTTCAATAAACCGATCGGTTTTTCGTGATGCCCGATCTGACTCCAGGTGATGGTTTCGAATAGTTCATCAAACGTGCCGTAACCGCCGGGCAGGGCAATGAAACCATCGGCGAGTTCGTGCATGCGCGCCTTACGCGAGTGCATATCGGGGGTAACATCCATTCGTGTGAGACCGTCATGTGCAAGAGCCTGATTGTTCATGGAGGCGATAATCACGCCGATCACTTCCCCGCCTGCTGACAGTGCGCCGTCGGCTACCGCGCCCATGAGACCGGTCTTGCCGCCGCCGTAAATGAGCCGAACCCCTCTTTCAGCGAGGAGTCTGCCCATTGTCCACGCGGCAGATTTATAGTCGGAGTGAACCGCGTCCGCAGATCCGCAAAAAACACAAATTGAGTCCATAAAGTCCTTTCGTGATGTATGGGACTATTGTATCCAAACTCTAATCATTTTCCAACACGGAGTCACCCTGCTTTTTGGTAGAATAACCGTACTTATTAGGAGAAACCTATGGCTGGAATGGAAAGATTTACACAGCGAGCAAGGCGCGTACTAAGCTTGGCACATCAAGAGGCGGAACGCGCTCGCAATAATAATATCGGGACCGAGCATTTGCTTCTGGGCTTGATGGATGAAGAAGGCGGCGTGGCGGGGCGCGTGTTGCGCGAACTCGGCATGACCTCTGAACGTGTGCGCGAAGTGATCGCGCGCGTCACAACTTCTTCAAGTAGTTTCGATGCAAACCATGTTGAACTTGCCGCGGACACTCAACAAGTGCTTGAGCATGCCGTTGAGGAAGCGCGTCGACTCGGTCATCACTACATTGGCACCGAGCATATTTTGCTGGGACTGGTGCGCGTGGAAGGCACTGCGATGGAGGTACTGCGGAGACTCGGTGTCACTGCGGATCAGATTCGCAGGCAGACTCGCCGCGTGCTGAACGAATCCGCATCCTCCTCCTCCCCGACGCCTGCTGGCGCGGGCTCGAAAGGTGGTGCCCAACCGAATCCAAAGACCCCGCTGGTCGATCAGCTTGCTACTGACCTGACGACCAAAGCTGAAGAAAAGAAACTTGACCCGGTCATCGGTCGTGAGATGGAGATCGAACGTGTGATTCAGATTCTCGCGCGTCGCACCAAAAACAATCCCGCGTTGATCGGTGAGCCTGGCGTTGGCAAAACTGCCATCGTCGAAGGTCTCGCCCAACGCATCGTGGATGGTGACGTCCCGGCCCCGTTGATGAACAAACGCTTGTTACAACTTGACGTGGGTTCATTGGTGGCTGGCACGATGTATCGCGGTCAGTTTGAGGAAAGACTCAAACGCGTAATCGATGAGTTGAAACAATCTGGCGCGATTTTATTTATTGATGAAGTCCACATGCTCGTGGGCGCGGGAGCCGCTGGTTCATCTGTCGATGCGGCGAATATTCTCAAACCGGCGTTGTCACGCGGTGAACTACAAGTCATCGGCGCGACGACAATGGACGAATACCGCAAGCACATCGAATCGGATGCTGCGCTCGAACGTCGCTTCCAACCCATCACCGTGGATGAACCCTCCGAAGATGAGACTATTCAAATCCTCAAGGGTATCCGCTCGGCTTATGAGGAACATCATCATCTCGTGATCTCTGATGAAGCCATCGAAGCCGCCGCGCATTTATCTTCAAGATATGTGACCGAGCGCTTCCTGCCTGACAAAGCCATCGACTTGATCGATGAGTCTTCATCACGTGTACGCATGTATAAAAGCGCCTCCGCCAAAGAGTCGAAGGACTTGTTCAGCAAGTTGAGAACAGCCCGCCAAAACCGCTCCCTTGCCCAGGAAGAAGGCAATGCTGAAGACGTGAAGGAATGGGAAGAGAGCGAGATCGAATTGAGTGAGCAGATCGAACGTCTGCGCACCGGTTGGGATCGCGCGACCAGTCCCGTTGTTTCAGCAGAAGATATTGCCGAAGTCGTCTCCATGTGGACGGGTGTGCCGCTGATGCAATTGGCAGAAGCCGAATCTCAACGTTTGCTCAAGATGGAAGATGAACTCCGCAAGAGTGTCATTGGGCAGGAAGATGCCATCGTGGCGATCAGTCGCGCAGTCCGCCGGGCACGCGCCGGGTTGAAAGATCCGAAGCGTCCGATCGGTTCATTCATGTTCCTCGGACCGACAGGCGTTGGCAAGACCGAATTAACCAAGACCCTTGCCAAGTTCAGGTTTGGCAGTGAAGATGCCGCGATCCAGTTGGATATGTCCGAGTTCATGGAGCGCCACACTGCTTCGCGTTTGGTTGGCGCGCCTCCTGGATATATCGGTTACGAAGAAGCCGGTCAATTGACCGAAGCGCTTCGCCGCCGCCCCTATTCCATCGTGGTATTCGATGAAGTGGAGAAGGCACATCCCGAAGTCCATAATATGCTGTTGCAGATCATGGAAGAGGGACATCTCTCCGATGCCAAGGGCCGCAAAGTGGACTTCCGCAATGCGATCATCGTGATGACCTCCAACATCGGCGCGGATGTGATCAAGAAACAATCAGCGTTGGGCTTTGCGCTCAAACGCGATGAAGCTACCGCAGAACGTCTCTCTTATGAAGACATGCGCAAGAAGTTGAACGAAGCCCTCAAGCGCGCCTTCAAACCCGAGTTCATCAACCGTCTCGATGCGACCGTGATCTTCCGCTCGCTCAACAAGGAAGACATCCAAAAGATCGTGTCGCTCGAATTGGATAAGGTTGCATTGCGCCTCACCGAACATGAACTGGCACTGACCGCCACTCCCGAAGCTCTCGCCGAGCTTGCCACCTTGGGCTACGACTCAGAGTTTGGCGCACGTCCATTACGCCGCATCATCCAGCAAAAAGTGGAAGACCCGCTATCTGACCGTGTGTTGAGCGGCGAATTCCAAAACGGCGACTCGGTATTGGTCACCATGGACCCTGACGGAGAACTGATCCTCGAACGGACAGCCGCTCCAGTAACTGAACCCGAACCGGAAAAAGAAGAATCGCCGGTACTGTAATAAATAATAAAAAGTTATCCCGCAGTTGAACTGCGGGATAACTTTTTATAGAGAGCAGTCTCTGCTCTCTTTTTTATTTTGGAAATTACCTCTTGTAATGAGACGGAATATGTCTATAATGTTCATAATTGATGAATCTCTGTATCAAATTCTCAATTTGAAGTTTCAGTTGAACAAGAGGAGGCAAACCATGCACGCAACGACTTTTGAAATAACTGGTAGAAAACGGAGTGACGCGGTTAGCGCTACCGATATTAAGGATTTTGAATTACGCGAGCGCGGTCAGATCAATGCTGAAGAAATTCTGGCAAACAAAAACATCGCTTTATACGCTCTTGATTTTGAGAAGGGTCAGTCTGTGTTCGTCGAAACAGCCTCCCCGGCAGAGCTTTCGCAGGCGCCGTTCTACTACCAGGCACAATATGAAAGCGCCGTGCGCGTGATCACACTGCCTTTTGAAGGCATGCTTCAGTTAGCACAGTCTGCGACAGTTGATGATAGCAAGTTGATCTTCATCCAGTCCGTGGGGCGGTGTGGCTCCACGCTTGCCAGCAAGATCTTTGCTCAATTACCAGGGGTGATCAATATGTCAGAACCCGATGTGCTGACGCAACTGGTGGCTGCCCGTTTTATGCAACCCAACCAGCAGGATATGCTCAAGATGTTGTTAGATGCCTGCATACGTCTGCTGTGCAAGACCCCGGTACAGACTGCATGGGTCATCAAGGGCCGCAGTTGGGTAATTGAACTGGGTGACTGGCTGCATGAATTCTATCCGCGCGCGAAGAATCTCTATTTATATCGAGATGCGGAATCATGGATCAAGTCCAGCCTGAGCGCTTTCGTTGATGATAAGGAAAGAACACCCGCAGAAATACTCCAATTTGAAGCAGAAACGCGCGGCTGGATGCAGGTATTCGTTCCATCCATTGCCCGATATGAGTCTGGTCGGCATCTCTCTGGAACCGGACTCTTAACTTTGATGTGGCAGGATAACTTGGGACGCTACACGGAATTACACAACGCTGGGATCGAGATGCTGGCGATTCCCTACCAAAGCTGGAAGCTGAACCCGCGCCAGACGGCATCATCCATGCTGGATTATTGCGGCTGTCGCCCTGAAGACCTGACTGTGATCAATGAAACCTTGATGAAAGATTCTCAGGAAGGTTCTGCCATATCGCAAGACACTCTAAAGAAGAAGACGACAAACTCTCAATTCTTTGATTCTGCAGAACTGAGTCGGCATCTGCAAAACCATGCCTACATCAAGACCGCAGATTTTGAAGCAGCGAACACATTGAAGCTATAGGGTATCCTGTAACTTTGTAATACTTTCTTAATAAGATTTCCTGTTGATGCGTTGTCTATTTGGCACAACAAGAAAAGGAGTAATCATATGAACACCAATCTTCAAACCGCAACACTGGCTGGGGGCTGCTTCTGGTGTCTCGAAGCTGTTTTCGATGAAATGAAAGGCGTTGTATCGGTTGAATCAGGCTACTCGAACGGACATATCTCCAACCCCACCTATCGCGAAGTCTGCGGCGGCGATACAGGACATGCCGAAGTCGTGCAGGTCAAATATGACCCGTCGGTGATCTCGTTCCGCGACCTGTTGAATGTCTTCTTCGCGATCCATGACCCCACATCCCTCAACCGCCAGGGCGCGGACACGGGCACGCAGTATCGTTCCGCGATCTTTTATCACGATGCTGAGCAAAAGCAAATCGCCGAAGACCTCATCAAGGACTTGAATGCCCAAAAGATCTGGGACCGCCCCATCGTCACCGAAGTGACAAAATTGAATATGTTCTTCATAGCGGAGGATTATCATCAGGAATACTTCGCGCGCAATACCTTCCAACCGTATTGTCAGGCAGTGGTCGCGCCGAAGGTGTCAAAGTTCCGCAAGCATTTCCTGGAGTTGTTGAAGAAACAGCCAGCATAATGAAATAAAAGTGGTTACCGAAAATGGTAACCACTTTTATTTTCGACTCACATCATTGCGAGGGCGGCGCTCTCACGAAGTGGCTCGAAGCAATCCCCAACCTCGTGACGGAGATTGCTTCGCCCTATCGGGCTCGCAACGACATATTATTGTGTCTTTCCAAAATCGCACAACTTCTTTAGCGGACAAACCTCACAATTCGCTTTGCGCGCCGTACAAATTTCACGTCCCAAGCGGATGATATTCAAATGTGCGGCGTAATACGTCTCAGGCGGGAATAGACTTTCAAGATGCGGATGCGCTTGTTCAACAGACATCTTCTCAGGGTGGAGTCCGATGCGACCCGTCACGCGATAGACATGCGTATCCACCGGGAACGCTGGCATGTTCAAGGAAAAACATAAAACGATCGCGGCGGTCTTCGGTCCCACGCCATTGAATTTGGTCAACCAGTTGCGGGCATCGTCCACAGACATGTCTTTGAGAAAAGATAGATCGAGACTGCCACGTTCCTCGGTAATGGCTTTCAACACCTGCTGAATGCGCGGACCTTTTTGATTCGCCAATCCCGCAGGGCGAATTGCATCCATCACATCCTTCGTCTCGGCATCGCGCACCGCTTCCCAAGTTGGGAATTTGGCGCGCAAGCCGTCGAAGGCGCGGTCACGGTTCACGTCATTCGTGTTCTGCGAAAGGATGGTTGAAACGAGTTCGTCAACGGCTGGCAATGGATTACGCCACGTCGGCTCGCCATAAAATTCGATAAGTCGTTCATGCACTTTCACGGCGCGTTGCGCTAAATTATTCATTGAAAGCCAGCCTCTTTGATAAGCCGTAATGTATGCTTCACCACTTCGCGATGTTTTTCGGGCATCAAACCGTCGAACATCGCCGCAGTGAGACGATACAACGTCAATGCCGCCGCGCCGCGCGCTTGATATTGGGACGATGTGGAGTCGAGTCCCCATGCTGTACGAAAGGCGCTAACCCATTTCGTATCCCGCCCCACCGACTCCTGAATCAGATCAAAGTAGCGATTCTCGCTGACGATCATCAGTCCGCGCTG
>JBDTWO010000080.1:0-20013 GCA_040006635.1 Chloroflexota bacterium | reverse complement strand
TTGATGTCCGAGGCAGACGCCGAGCACGGGAATCTTGCCCGTAAAGTGTTTGATGGCGTCGGAGGAGATGCCGTCATCTTTGAGCGGTTCGCCGGGTCCCGGGGAGATGACGAGGTGCGACGGGTTAAGCGCGGCGATCTGATTGACCGTCACCTGATCATTGCGGAAGACTTTGATATCCGCGCCGAGTTCGCCGAAATACTGCACCAAGTTATAGGTAAATGAATCGTAGTTATCGATTAACACTAGCATGGGTGTAAACCTTTCTGAACCACTGAGACACGAAGACACTGAGAAAAACTTTTAAAGAATCTCCGTGACTCAGTGACTCCGTGGTTAGGTCTTTTGTTATCCATCGTATTCGCCAAAAATATCCACCTGATCGACAAACAGATCACGCGAGTAAGACAAGCCGGTCTTTTCACCCACGAGTTCCATCGTCGCTTTGGCTTCGGCTTGCATGCGGTGGATGCCGGTGGCGAGGACATCGTTCGGGATCATGGGATGCGCAAGGAAGTAAGCACGCTTTTCGCGGATCGGTTCAAGGAAATTGTTGATGGCGACCGCGAGTTTCTCTTTGACTTCCACATCGCCGACTTTGCCAGCGCGATAGCGTTCTTTGAGATCATCCACTTCGGCGTGGGAGGGGTTGAACGCATCGTGGTAGATAAAGACGGGATTGCCTTCAACTGTCCCTGGGTCAGTGGCGCGCAGGCGTTTCGGATCGGTGTACATGTTCATCACTTTTTGCTTGACCGTCTCCGCATCATCAGAAAGATAGATCGCGTTCCCAACGGACTTGCTCATTTTGCTTTGTCCGTCTGTGCCGATGAGCAGCGGCACATCGCCGATGATGGCATCCGGTTCGGGGAAGACTTCGCCGTAGAGGTTGTTGAAGCGGCGCGCCATCTCGCGGGCGAGCTCGACATGCGATTGATTGTCGCGTCCCACCGGGACGATCTGCGCACGCGGCAGCAAAATGTCAACGGCTTGCAGGATGGGATAGCCGAGCAGACCAAACGGCATGGTGTCCATGTGAGCGTCGCGAGCCATGTCCTTGAGGGTCGGCATCCGTTCGAGGCGCGGCACGGTGACCAGCATTTCAAAGAGCAGATTCAACTGATAAGTTTCAGGAATTGCTGATTGAACAAAGATGGTGCTGACATCGGGGTCAATGCCCACGGCGAGATAGTCCAACACCGTTTCCTTGATATAGGTTGGAATCTCTTTGATATACTGCGGCTCGGGTTTGGTCGTGAGCGTGTGCAAGTCTGCGATGATGAAGAAGGATTCGTATTGATGCTGCAATCGCACACGATTCTCCAGTGAGCCGACGTAGTGACCGAGATGGAGTCGCCCTGTGGGACGGTCACCGGTGAGGAGGCGGGGTTTGGAAGTAGTGGTTGTCATAGGTTATGTTCCTTTCGTTTCATTGTATGTCGTTGCGAGGGCGATAGCCCGAAGCAATCTCCCAATAACGATCATATTTTTGTTTCGAGGAGATTGCTTCGTCGGGAAGAGCACCCTCCTCGCAACGACATGTTAGCTATTTGTCTCTGCCATCTCAATGGCTTTCAACATCGCGGATGCTTTATTCACGGTCTCTTGAAATTCCGTGGTTGGATTTGAATCGGCGACAATGCCTGCGCCTGCTTGGACGCTGAAGGTGTTGCCGCGCCCAACCATTGTACGGATAGCGAGACAGGTGTCCATGTTGCCGTCGAAGCCGAAGTAACCGATCGTGCCTGCGTAGGCGCCGCGCGCATCGGGTTCGAGTTCAGCGATGATCTCCAGCGCACGGACTTTCGGCGCCCCGCTGACCGTGCCAGCGGGGAAGGCGGCGCGCACCAGATCGAAGGCAGTGAGTTCGGGTCGCAGTTTGCCTTCGACATGCGAGACGATGTGCATGACGTGCGAATATTTTTCGACGGTGAAGAAATCAGAAACTTTCACTGTGCCATATTCACACACGCGACCCAGGTCATTGCGACCCAAGTCCACGAGCATCACGTGCTCGGCGCGTTCCTTCGGGTCGGCGAGAAGTTCCTGCGCAAGCGCGGCGTCAGCGTTGGAGTCGGCGCCTCGTGGACGAGTCCCGGCGATCGGTCGGAGTGAAGCGGTTCGTCCCTCCAAACGCACGAACATCTCAGGCGATGATCCAACAATGAATAGGGGCTCATTGTCCACGAGTCCGAAATCAAAAAAGAACATGTACGGCGAGGGGTTGAGGCGGCGCACGGCGCGGTAGACATCGAACGGCTCGACATTGGTTTCGCGGCTGAAGCGCTGCGAGAGCACCACTTGAAAAATATCGCCCGCAAGAATGTGCTCCTTGGCATCGCGCACCATATCTTCAAAACGTCCCTGCGTCATGTTCGAGCGCGTCTTGGATGTTTGCACATCACGCTTTGCCACCGGCGGCAGCGGCGCATGGATGCGCGCCTCGATCTCATCCAGTTTGCGATTCGCGGAGTCGACATCACCATCGAGCACGTTCGCAATAAGCGACAGACTGCGCCGCGCATGATCGAACGCGATGACGGTATCGGCGAGGAGATAAATTCCATCGGGGACGCTTCGACTGCTCTCAGCGCGCTTCATCTTCCCCCTTAGAGTTGGTTCAAAAAACCGAACGGACTCGTACCCGAGATAGCCCACCAACCCGCCGATGAAACGCGGCACACCCGCCTGCGCTTTAAAGTTGAAGCGGCTCATTTCCTGCTGTAGAAAAATTGTTGGGTCGCCATCATGGTGAGTATTGCGGGTTCCGTTGGAATCTTTGATTTCAATTTCGTTCCCGCGGATGATGTACTGCGCGCGCGGCTGGACACCGATAAACGAATAACGCGCGATGCGCTCCCCGCCTTCGACGGACTCGAGCAAAAAGGACGGTGTCTCACCGCGCAGTTTCATGTACACGCTGATGGGCGTCTCGAGGTCGGCGGAGATCTCGCGGATAATTGTTTGGGTTGTAGTGGCTTCAAGTAGCATAAGTCTCCTTTTCAAACCGCCAAGCCCGCTAAGATCGCTAAGAAAAATCTTTGGGTTTTCTTTGCGTTCTTCGCGCTCTTCGCGGTTAATTCTTTCACGATTAAATTAAAAGCCCCTCCGTCCAATTGGGACGAGAGGGGAGTCTCGTGGTGCCACCCAAGTTAAACGCGGTGCTTCTTAACAAAAAATTCCTGCGTGATGCACACAGGAAATCAAAGCCAGCGTCACTCTTGTAGTCAGCTAGTTGGCTAGTCGTTGGTCTGCTAGTCACTAAGTAACTCTGCGGTGATAACGGGTGCAGTTCCCGACTTTGGCTACTCGACTATCTGACCGTCGAACTATCAGACTGCTTTTGCCTTGGCAACTCGGAGGTCCATTCGGTTTCTGCGCTTTTACCTTGCTTTCAGAATTATGGTCTTTAGACCACTTTGCTCGGCTCTCTGGAAATCGCTTTGAAACGTACTCGTCCTCGTCAGCGTTTTTTGTTATGTTGGTCGGTATTCTATGACGGAGGGAGGAAAGAGTCAAGGGATTGGCAAATAGAATTTAGGTTTTGGAAAAGCACTCAGACGGACCAGCCACGAATATCGAACATTCGAATATTCGATATTCGAAGCTCCTCTCACCCTTTCATGTCATCTTCAATCCCCTCAATCAACTCCTTCGCTCTATCTTCCATATCCTTCGCCCTCCCCCCATAGGACTCGAAATTGCGCAGCGCAGCGCGGGCGTAGAGCAGCGCGTCGGAGAAGCGTCCGTTTTGTGCAAGGGCACGTGCAACGTTCCCACGAATTGTTCCTGCGCCATAGATGTCGTTTCCAACTTCCATGTAGTGAATACACTGGTTGCTGTGATACAAAGTGCGTTCCAAATCATTTATTTCATAGTAGATTCCACCAAGTTGATTGTGCGTCACCGCCAGATCATCCACGGCATCGGGCGGCAGGAGGGTGAGGGCTTGCTGGTAGTAGTCCAGGGCGGCGTTGAGATATTCCAATAATTCATCTTCCGTCTTTTCTACTTTCTTTGCATCTTGGAAGCGTTCGTAGGCGACATGAGCTAGACAGTAGTTTCCTTTACCTCGCAATAAATTATCTTTAGAGTCTACTAAATCCAGAATTTTGGAATACCAGCGCTCGGCTTCGTCTAGATTCCGCAAGGCAGGCAACTGCAAGTAAGCGTGTCCTAGGTTGAAGGAAAGGACTGCCTCCTCGACTTTATCACCGATCTTCTGGCAGAGTGGAATAGCATCTTGTAATGTCTGAGAGCATTCTGCCATGCCAACGTCTCTTTGAATTTGCCCCAGTTGGTCCATAGACACTACCAGCGAGCGGATTCCATTTTTCTCCTCAGCGCTCAACGATTCGGCAGGGCGAGCAATCAGGGATGCATTACGTCGGTGTTGGTAATTCACAAGCAAGTGCTGAAGTCGCTCGGCTTCTACTAAATCACGAGATTCCCTTGCAAGGCGCACACGATATTCAGTGACCAGACTCCACTGCTTTTCGCGCCCTGACAGGGGCAAATCATCCGTACCAATGAAGTCTGGCACGATCTCCTCCACCAGCCGTTTCCACTCGGCGCGGCGTCCCGTGTAACTGTAGAGTGTGCGTAGTCCCTGCATGGTTTTGATGAGCGCGTCCCACCATCTATGTTGACGAGCCAATGAACACGCGTGCAGCAGGTTGGGTTCCTCCCTACGCAGGGGCGCAATCACGTCCCGGTTGCCGTGCTCATATTGTTCAGTATAGTAGCTGCTAAGTTCGCCCATGGATTTGACGAAGGCGCGCAGTGCCGATTTGCGATTTACGATTGACGATTTACGATTGGGGTCGTCTGAGGATTGGGGAGTCTCTTCGGGATAGTATTCCTCAAAGAGCGAACGGAAGAACCATGGCAGGGCGGGGTGGATGGTGTAGTAGCCGCCGCCGTGCGAGGTGAGCAAGCCGATGTCGGCGGCTTTATCTAAAATGGTAATGCCTGTTTCATTGGTAAAGTCTTTTGAACCAATGCCCCAATCTTCATCTGCAACCATTAATTTCAAAACATCAACATCCACAAATCCCTGAAAGAAATGCAGGAGCGCGAGGACTTTGCGTTCGTCGGCGTTGAAGGCTTGCTCGAAGCCGTAACTGAGCGAAGCGCCCAGTGATTTCGAGCGTCCTTCGCTGGCTTCATCGTCGAAGGCTGTCTCGCCGTTGTGCAGTTTATTCAGGTAGGCTTCGATTTGTTCCGCCGAGGTGATCCCGTCGCGCAGCGCCTGCCCAACCATCACGGTGATGGTCAACGGGTTGCCTTGCGTAAAGCGCAGCAGGGGCAGCCAGTCCTGCACGTCAGCGATCCGTTTGCCCTGTTTATCAGCCAGCGCGCGGGTCAGGCGCACGCGTTCCTGCATGGGCATGGGCGGCAGCGTCACGCGCATGGGGATGTCGCCCAGCCATTCGCGTTCGTCGCGCCGCGAGGTCAGCAGGAATTTGGCTTTACTTTGTCCCGTCACGATTTGCAGGAAGCTGCGCAACTCGCGCTGTTCCGCCAGACTCCACGCCGAATCCGCGCCTGTCGGGAATCCATTAACTGGCTCGACATTGTCCCAAATCCACAGCGGGGGAATCTGCTGGAAGATTTGCAGCGTCAGATTTAGGCGGTCTTCGTCGCTAAGCGCCAGCCACTGGACGTTGTTCTGTTCCAGCACGGAACGGTATGTTTCTTCCACCGCAGAAAGAATCTGCGTGAATGGTTTATATTGCTCAAACGTGGTGAATAGGATGGGTCCGCGCAACCCGCCCGTCTGCGCATACCAACGCGCGAACTCGGCGGCAGTCATCGTCTTGCCGCTGCCTGCGTACGCATGCAACAACACAACAGGCTGCGTATCGAAAGCGCGATCAAGCGCAAGGATGGTTTCATCGCGCCCGAAGAATCCGACATCGGGACGCGGGAGGTTATCCTCGGCGCGGGTGGTTTTCGATAGGTCAATTTTGATTGGCGCGGCGCTTACCACGCTTTGGAACAATTGAATCGGCGCGGCTTCATACACAACCGGCACCGACCAATCCTGCAAGGGGATGGGGTCGAATGCGATCTCGCGCAGCGGCTGGGCGGCGAGCTGCTTGCGTCCCATGCTGACGGCTTCGCCGAGTCCCTGCCCACTGGCGAGGGTCGTATACAAGTCCGCCACGAATTGCGCGGCGGTCACCACGTATACGTTGTAACGCATGGCAACCACGCCCGCCACGCCCTCGTTCATCACCTCCTGCGCCAGCGAACCGAACGCGCGCACCTGCGACTGCGATTCGTCCACATCCTTTTCGACGTTGGGCTTTTCCTGAAAATCCGCGTGCGCCGAACGACACGCGTTCAGAATCAACACGGGCGTATCGGTCTCCGCCAGCAGTTTGCCCAGCGCGGGACCATCCACCAGTTGCGAGTTTTCGTTCTTCGCGTCGGGCAAGGGATGTTCAAAGAACAGATAGCCATGCGAGCCGTTGCGCGGTCCACTTAACATCAGCGGAATCAGCGAGCGCAGAAATTCTGCTGGCTTCGATGTATCCGTGTTCAGGTATCCGCCGTGCCCGTCAAAGTGGACGATATGATACGGCTTGCCATTGGCTTTGGCGTTGCGCAACGTTTTGCTCAACTGCTCGAAGGTTGGCGGGCGCAGCACATCCAATTCAAACCGCTCACGCGCCGCGTCGGTCAGCCCTTTGAGCATATACCCCGATACCGAACGGAACGGCACATCCGCACTTCCACCTGGTCGGCAGATCACCAGCAGAATCCGTACCTTGTCTGCGGGCTGAGGCTTGTGAACCTTTTGTGCGGGCTTGTTGAAACTGCGGACAAACGTCTTCGCGCGTAACGCCAGCGCCTCGTCGGTCTTTGGGTCGCGCACCAATTCCCACGGCAGTGCGGTCGCGCCTTTCACGTCCGTTGCCACCTCCACGCGCGTATCTGCTAATTTATGCCGCAGAGTCGCCCACAGGTCGCTCGTATCGCGGTTGGCTTCAAAGATTTTCTTGAACAGTTCGATTCCGAGTTCTTTAATCCGCCCCTCGATTCGTTCCGCGATCTGCGGCGCAGGGTCAAGCGGATATTGCAGGTAATCTTCCATGTACCAGCGCAAATCCGCGCGGTCTTCCTTTGTCATCTGAAATTCAAACCGCGCTTCGGGAGCCTGACGTGTTCCATCGTCATCCTCGAAAGCCATTTCGATTCGATAGTTGTCTTCTCTTTCAACATGTTGTGTCAAACGCAGCAAAGACATAGTTAATCTCCCTGACTCAGACTTCCGAAGTCTCCGAGACTTCTGAAGTCTTGAACCTTTAGACAAAGAATCATTTCTCGCCCACGACCCATCTCAGCCGATCCGGCTCAATCTCCAGTGTCGAGACTCTTATGGGACCAAACCTGCCCTCGGCATTCACCGTCAATTCCAATGTCGCTAGTGCGTTCTTCATTCCATCGGGCAGAGCTACGATCGCCACCATACGGCGGCTGCCCGTCAGCGGATATTTCGCATGTTCCGAATAGCGCCAGCAAAGTTTTGGCTCTTGCAAACCTTCCACGCGAATGACGGGCACGACATAGCCAAAATCAACTGTGATGTCGGCTTTTCCCAGCGAAGCCTCGACCACAGGACTTAACTTGAAGTTCGCGCCGACTCCCAACGTGATGGCATTTTTCTGCTCCACTGTTTGCTCGCGCGGAAATGCGTCGAAAACAATGGCGCGTTTCCCGCCTTGTGATTTCAACGTCAGGCAAAAGTCCGCCGAGGTCACCTTTATGTTTCCGCGCGGGCTGAGTGTGAACGCGAGTTGTACAAGATAAAAACGATTACCGCCGACCGGCGGTTTCCAATTACCGCCCAACATTTCCCCGTCTGCCCATTGAAAAGGTTCGCCGATACTGGCGGTTACATTTTCCGTGCCCCGGAATGTCACTGACGGTTGTTCGAGCGTCCCCTCCCACAAGGCTTTGGTCTCACGAAACTGAATATCCATATCGTTCTGCCTTTCCCAATCGTTGCTTGATTATACGTCTACATGACGCAAAAAATCTGGATAGGTTTCCGAGGAAGCCCTATCTGCTTGAGCAGACTTCCACGCACTGAGGTGGTTGTCGACTGGCGTAGCCGTATCGAGACACAGGACTTTAGTCCGCCGAAACAAAACAGGCATGTCCATGTAACATGCCTGTTTAAATCTCACTCATATCCATCCCGATAATCATCATCTTCCAGCGCACTGCCATATGGATAGACCGGTCGCTCCTGTTTGCCGCTGCCGTGAAAGATGCCGGAGAACAGCGGGTGGACGCACAGCTCATCATCCTGGCTCAACGAGAGCTGATGCTGAATTGTGTATTCAAAGTTGCCTTTGATATACACGTCCCGTTCCTTGCCGGGGACGACTCTGCCAATCGCACCGATCTCGAGCAACATGCGCTGAAAGTCGAAGAGGTTGTCACTGCCAAACACCGACTTGCCGTGACGCGTAAACACGCGGTGCAGGTCGCCCATCGTGAACTTGTGTCCCAGTTCGGGGAGGCAGCGGCGGCAGGTCTCTTCGGCGGTGGGATAGATCAAATTGAAGGCAACGAATATTTCGCGCACCATGAAATCCTCCACCTGACGGATGCCGGTCACGATCCGCTCTTCGCTGACGGGGAAAGGTGTCAAGCGGGCGGTGAGACCGGGGTTCTTGAAGATCGAATTCAACAGGATCAGGAAATGGCGCGGCAGTAACTGCGTGTGCCGCAGGATGTAGGACATGGTCTCTTCGGAGTAGCCGACATGGTTGGTGATCTTCTCGGGCAGTGCCGCGCTGAAGAACGTCAAGGCGTCGGCGCGTTTGGTCAAGTCAAGGTGAATGAATTTTTTATAGAACTCCTGATAGTTCAACGCCAGGTAGAACATCAAACGCTGGGCGCCGATCAGCACGAGCTCGCTGGCGGTCCACTGCAGCTTGAGGGAGCGGCGGAAGTCCTTGTTGGGGTTGGAGGAAAGCTTGGTGAAACGATGATACAGCTCCGAGGGTAGGCAGAAGCGGATGTCCACCCGATCACGCGGCTTGTTCATGGAGCCGACGATCTTGAGCAGTCCCTGCAGCGAGCGCGAGACCGAGTCGATCTCGAGTTGAAAATCATCGAGCGAGTCCATCAGGATCGCGAATCTTTTGTCGGCGGTTTCCAGATCCTTCAGCACGGCGGCTTTGGTGTCATCGAGATTGATCCTGCTCGAGTTCCATAACAGATCGGTTTCGGACGTACTGCTCTTGTCCACGATCTCTTCAAGTATGACCGCGACATTACGGAGCGCGTCTTCAACCGAATCCGTCGAGCGGACGCGCATCTTATCCAGATACGCATTGACCACATTCAACGTGTCCTGCTTTAAGACCGGCTGTTTGCGCATCTCAAGCAGCACGCTGATCCACAAAATAGTATCCCACAGTTCGGCGACCATTTCAGAGAAGACCACATCGGCGCTCAATTTCTGGATTGCCTTTGCCACCTGTCCCAGCACACGCGGGGTGCGGATCTCAACAAAGTAATCATACTGTCCGTCAAAGAAGACACTGCGCAGGTAATAGGTTTTCCCCGAACCCCGGCGCCCGATGATGATGGACGGACGGCTGTGCAGATTTTTATAGATCAGGTTGTGCTTCTCGAACAGCATCAACAGGGCTTTCAGATCTTTCGAATCAATATCCCCTGAGTCTATTGGACCGAATGGTTCATCTTTCGTAATATACGGGCGGATGGTGTTGAACATAGAGTTTCCTCGCTGGTTGAAAAAATTATACAACAAATTACACCAACCCATGAATATAATTTGGACGCAGAAGAACGCTGATCTTCGCTGAAAAAAGAAACTCACTTTGAAGATCGGTCTTCAAAGTGAGTTCATCCTTTATCCTTCCACCTTCATCCTTTTACTTCATCCCACGTACTCGCACCAATTCTCGTATTTCTCAATTTTGGCGCGGATCGCATCGTGATATACATTCTGGATCGCCCGTGTGATCGGACCGGTCTTGCCGTCACCGATCGTACGGAAGTCGATCTCGCTCAAGCCGATACATTCCGCGGCTGTTCCGCACACGAAGACTTCATCGGCGATATAAAGTTGATCGCGCGAAATCGGCTGTTCCAACACATCATAGCCCAGGTCTTTTGCGATGGTGTGGATGGTGTGACGCGTGATGCCTTCCAACACTGGCGCAGTCGCTGGCGTAATTAATTTGCCGCGGCGTACCACAAAAAGATTCTCGCCGGTGCACTCCGCAATATAACCCTGCGGGTCGAGCATGATGGCTTCTTGAAAACCGAGTCGTTCCGATTCGGTCTTGGCAAGGAAACTGTTCACATAATTTCCGGCGATCTTCGCCTTGGTCATGCTCACATTCGGATGATGACGCGTGAACGAGGAGATGTTCGCGCGAATCCCTTTTGCCAACGATTCTTCACCGAGATAGTTGCTCCATTGCCATGTGGCGATTGCCAGCGCGGGCGTACCCGCATCTACGTTCAAATTCCACGCGCCGCCCTTGATATACAACAACGGGCGAATATAACAATCCTTGAAGCCATTCGCACGCACCGTATCTTTGACAGCCTTTACGATATCTTCCACAGTAAACGGGAACTCGCGCACACCGAACACGCGCGCTGAGTCTAACAAGCGGTCGGCGTGCTCCGTCAAACGAAAAACCGCCGGTCCTTCATCAGTGTCATACGCGCGAATCCCCTCGAACACCGCCGCGCCATAATGCAGTGCAGGCGTCAACACATGCACGGTGGCTTTTTCAAAGTCCACCAGTTCGCCGTCCATCCAGATATATTTCGATTCCATGCCCATAGCAGCTCTCCTTTATAAATGTTTGATAATTTCATCCGTCATCTGACGGGTCGTTAACTTGCCACCGAGATCTACAGTCCGCGCGCCGTCGGTGATGGTCTGCTCCACAGCTTTTTCGATGGACTCCGCTTCGGTTTCCAACTTGAACGAATGCCGCAACATCAACGCCGTGGACAATATTGTACCAACTGGATTTGCGATTCCCTTGCCTGCGATATCGGGTGCGGATCCGTGAATCGGTTCGTAAAGTCCCATGACGCTCGCATCAGGGGACAACCCGACAGTTGCTTCGCCCAAACTAGCCGACGGCAACATCCCCATCGATCCTGCCAACACAGACGCCTCGTCCGTGAGAATATCGCCGAACATGTTCTCGGTGACGACCACGTCCATCCATGCGGGACCAGTAATGAGGCGCATCGCGGCGGTATCCACCAGCGTATGCTCCAACTCGATATCAGGATTCTCTTTGCCAATCTTGGTTGCGATCTGCCGCCACAAACGGGACGATTCCAACACGTTGGCTTTATCCACCGAAGTCACCTTTTTCTTGCGACCTTTCGCAAGCTTGAACGCGAGTTCCACAACACGCTTCACTTCGTAATCGTAATATTCCAGCGTATCGACTGCACGCTCACGACCGTCTTTGACATCGCGTCCCTTGGGGAAGCCGAAGTACAAACCACCGGTCAACTCACGCACGACCATGATATCCACACCTTTGAGTTTCTCCGGTTTCAGCGGCGACGCGTCGATCAACGCCGGATGCACTTTGACCGGTCGCAGATTTGCGAACACGCCCAGCCCCTTGCGGAGCGCGAGCAGTCCGCGCTCGGGTCGGTCTTTGGCGTTCGGGTCATCCCATTTGGGTCCACCCACTGCGCCGAGCAACACCGCATCCGAAGCTTGGCAATCAGCCAGGGCTTCATCCGTGAGCGATGAACCATACTTATCGATCGAGCAACCGCCCATTAAGCGTTCTTGAAAATTAAACGTATGGTTATATTTGCTGGCAATCACTTCTAGCACGCGCACGGCTTCACCGACCACTTCAGGTCCAATGCCGTCGCCGGGGAGGAGGGTAATTTTGAAGTTCATGTGTATTCCTTGTGTTGGTATACAAGTAAACAAGTAGATAAGTAAATAGGTAGATACTTGTTTCCGTGCGTACCTGTGTACTTGTTTCCCTGTCTACTTCCTCAATGCGCCACCGTCAAACCGTATTCCATCGAATCTGCCAGCGCCCGCCAGGAGGCTTCGATGATATTGGTACTCGCGCCAACCGTGCTCCAACGCGAGTTTGAATTGCGCGTGTCGATCAATACGCGGGTGATGGCTTCGGTGCCGTGATCCGAATCCAGGATGCGGACTTTGTAATCAGACAAATGAAACTTCGCCACCTGCGGATAATATCCAACCAATGCTTTGCGTAAAGCATTGTCCATCGCGTTGACGGGACCATTCCCCTCGGCGGCGGTGTGCAGCACTTCGCCCTGCACCCGCACTTTGACCATGGCTTCAGCGAAAATACCGCGCCCGGTCCGGTGCTCCACATTGACAAAGAAATCAATTAATTCGAACGGAGCCTTGTAACCGTATTCCTGTCTCTTCAACATCATCGTGACGGAGGCTTCAGCAGCTTCGAAGGAGAAGCCGCGCGATTCCAATTCCTTGATGTCATTGAGCACACCGACCACTTCTGCGCCTTCCACTTCCACGCCGTGTTCTTCCGCTTTGCTCAACAGATTGCCGCGACCCGAAAGATCCGAGACCACTACGCGCATTTTGTTGCCAACCGTCTCAGGCTCCACGTGTTGATAGGACTGTGCCGAACGTCGCATCGCCGCCACGTGGACGCCGCCTTTATGCGCGAACGCCGACTTACCCACGAACGGCAGATGCTCATCAGGCGTGATGTTCGCCACTTCCGCAACGAAATGTGATAGATCATATAAGTGCTGAATATTTCCTTTGGGCAAACATTCATAACCCATCTTGAGTTCCAGGTCCGCCATGATGGAAATAAGGTTGGCATTGCCGCAGCGTTCCCCCACGCCGTTGATCGTGCCCTGCACCTGCATCGCGCCTTCGCGAATGGCAGTCAATGAATTGACCACGGCACATTCCGAGTCATTGTGCGTGTGGATCCCAAACGGATGATTGAGCGCAGGCTTCAACTCACGAACAATGCGTTCAACTTCCCACGGCAATGTCCCACCGTTGGTATCGCACAGGACAACCGTCTCTGCGCCGCCGCGGACAGCCGCGCGCAAAGTCTCAAGCGCATACGATGAGTCCGCTTTGTAGCCGTCGAAGAAATGTTCAGCGTCGTAGATCACACGCTTGCCATTCGCTTTGAGGTACGCCACCGATTGTTCGATGATGCGCAGGTTATCTTCGTTCGTAGTCAGCAATACTTCTTTGACGTGCAACGTCCACGTTTTGCCGAAGATGGTGCAGACGGGCGTCTGCGAATCAAGCAAGGCTTTGATGTTGGCATCGTCTTCGGGTCCGCCTTTGACACGGCAGGTGGAACCGAACGCCGCGATCAATGCGTTCTTCCATTGCATGTCACGGGCGCGCTGAAAGAATTCTGCGTCTTTCGGGTTCGAACCGGGCCAGCCGCCTTCGATGAAAGCCACGCCGAGTTCATCCAATTTTTGAGCGATGCGGACCTTGTCATTGCTCGAAAGCGTGAAGCCTTCAGATTGAGTCCCATCGCGGAGGGTGGTGTCGTAGATTTGGATTTTCATAGTCTACTAGTCGCTAGTCATCTAGTCTCTTGCCTCAAATGCGGCAATGTCTTTTTCGAATCCCATGATGTAGCCGAGTTCGTCCATGCCATTCAATAAGCAAGTCTTATTGAACGGGTCGATCGGGAAGGTGAACGAGCCGCCAGGGAAGGAAACAGTTTGGGTCGCCAGATCAACTGTCAGTTCGGCACGAGGCGCTTCTTCCGCAAGGTCGAAGAGCATCTTGTGAGTCTCGTCATCCACGATGATGGGAATGAGTCCATTCTTCAAAGAGTTGTTGCGGAAGATATCCGCAAAGGAGGTGCTGATGACGGCGCGGAAGCCGTAGCCGGTGAGCGCCCAGGGCGCATGCTCACGGCTCGAGCCGCAACCGAAGTTGTCACCTGCCAAAAGAATCTGACAGCCCGCTGATTCGGGTTTGTTCAAAACAAAATCAGCTTTGGGAGAGCCATCAGTGTTGTAACGCCAGTCTGCAAAGAGATTATCGCCCATGCCGTTTTTATCGGTGGCTTTGAGAAAGCGGGCGGGGATAATTTGATCCGTGTCGATGTCGTTGACCGGGAGAGTTAGCATACGGGTTGTTACTGTAGTAAATTGAGCCATTTTGATTTCCGATTTCTGATTTTGGATTTACGATTATTTATTGGGTCTGCGCCCACCGAACACGGCAAGTTCGAAGATGCGCATGTAGCAATCCACTTCTTCGTAACCAAGCTCACGGAGCCAATCGCATTGGAGTTCGGTGGGCGCGAGAATGTTTGCGGCTTTATCGGGGCGAGTTCGATATTCTTCAATGACCTGTTCAAGGGTGCGCATGCCGCCATTTTGTTTTTCAATGGCATACTGCACCGATGCATAGTGATGCTCGAACAAATCCTCATTAAGTTGCGCGGCAGATGAAACGTGTTCGATGTTGATGAACCATCCACCGGGCTTGAGCAGTGAAAATATTTCTTGATAGACTTCACGCTTGCGGACATCCGGCTGATGATGAATGGAGAAGCCCGACACAACCGCATCAAACGGACCGTGAGCCTGTATCCTATTTACCCAAGCCTCATCGCCATAATCAAGACTCTCAAACACGAGTTGACCAGCGTAGTCTTTAAATCCTTCGCGGGCTTGTTTCAGCATCGGCTCGGAGAAGTCCACGAACACGCCGCGACTTTTTGGATATTCACCCAAAATCGCCGCACCAAGGATGCCATCTCCACAACCCAAATCAAGAAAATTCTCGACAGGCTGTTTTCTCGTTTTGAGAATCGACATCATCACGCCAATCTGTTCCTGCGCTAAAGGGATGGCGGCGCGATAAGACAGAAAGCGATTGACGATGGCAGGTAGTTTCCAAACTTCATCAGTGGTCATGATTAACTCAGCATCGTGCGCGGGTCAGTAACTACTCCAGTAATCGCAGAAGCTACTGCTGTAATGGGACTGGCGAGGAACGAACGTCCGCCTTTACCTTGACGACCTTCAAAATTGCGATTGCTGGTAGACACAGCATATTGACCCGGAGTTAAGAAGTCCGGGTTCATGGCGATACACATTGAGCATCCTGCCTCACGCCACTCACCACCAGCTTCTTTGAATATTTTATCCAAGCCTTCCTGCTCCGCTTGCTTCTTGACATCCTGCGAGCCAGGGACAACCATGAGACGCAAGCCATCTGCAACTTTTTTGCCTTTGAGGAAGGAAGCCGCGAGACGTAAATCCGAGATGCGGGAGTTGGTGCAGGAGCCGATGAAGACCACATCCACTTTTTGACCGAGTAATGATTGACCCGGTTGCAGTCCCATATAGTTCATGGCTTTCTCGAATGCGGATCTCTGCGAAGGTTCGGTAAATGATTCCGCGGTGGGGATTCGATCCGTGATGCGCATGCCCATGCCGGGATTTGTGCCATAGGTGATCATCGGCTCAATTTCAGATGCATCCAGTGTAATGGACTTGTCGTAGACCGCGCCTTCATCGCTGGGCAGAGTCTTCCAATACGCAACGGCTTTGTCCCAGTCTGCGCCTTGGGGAGCGAACTCACGTCCCTTGAGATATTCGAAGGTGACTTCATCGGGGGCGATCATGCCAGCGCGCGCACCGCCTTCAATCGACATGTTGCAGACGGTCATGCGCTGTTCCATGCTGAGTCCGCGGATGGCATCGCCGGTGTATTCAAAGACATGCCCCGTGCCGCCGCCAACGCCGATCTTTGCCAGCAGTGCGAGAATAATATCCTTGGCTGAAACACCATCTGCGAGCGTGCCGTTGATGCGGACCTCGTACGTTTTCGGTTTATTTTGCAAGAGACATTGAGTCGCGAGCACATGTTCGACTTCGCTGGTGCCGATGCCGAATGCCAATGCGCCGAATGCGCCATGTGTGGCGGTGTGGCTGTCGCCGCAGACGATGGTCATGCCGGGCTGCGTGCGTCC
Organism: Chloroflexota bacterium; assembly: GCA_040006635.1. Classification (GTDB taxonomy): domain Bacteria; phylum Chloroflexota; class Anaerolineae; order Anaerolineales; family Villigracilaceae; genus Defluviilinea. The sequence continues at coordinate 3,982 of JBDTWO010000080.1, read as the reverse complement.
CAGTTCGGGACCGATGACATGCACAATGCCGCGGTGCGGACTGGTCATGCCGTGCAGGGTGATCCCGAATTCAGCGGCGTTGGTTTCCATTTGTTTGATCTGCGCCGCCGCCATCGCATCGGCGATCGGGACGTCAATGGGCGTCGTGGGAATGGAATGATCCATCGTGGCGAGAGTCTTGTCGGGGCGGCGGACTTTGAGTCCGCGCTGGCGCAGACCGGTGAAGGCTTGCGGTGAGGTGACTTCGTGTACGAGGTGCAGGTCAATATAGAGGACGGCGGGCGCGCCATCCTGTTGGGAGACGACGTGGGTTTCCCAGATTTTGTCGAAGAGGGTTTGAGGTGTTTTTGCCATAATAAGGTTTGCTACTTCCGTTAGTGTTATATGAGTTGACCGTTGACCGCCGACAACAGACCAAGTATCAATGGTCGGTGGTCAGTCGTCCGCGGTCGTTGTCAGATCAAGAAAATGCCGAGGCGCTGAATCAGCCTTCCCTGAGTCCGAAGCGGTGTACTTCATCCCAACATAACGCCGTGCATTTGATTGTCAGGCGTCGGGTTGATGCCTTCGGTCTGTGCAACGATTAATTTATTGAGCGCATTAATGTACGCCTTGGCACTGGCAACGATGATATCTGAATCGGCACCGTGACCGCCGAAGACGCGCGTGTAGGGCACTTCGCGTTGCGCGTCCATGGTCTGGCTGATATCATCCTTCGGTTGGATGCGGACGGTGACTTCGCCGAGCGCATCGATGCCTTCGGTGATGGCATGGACATTGAACTCGAGCAGCGTGTTCGGTACTTTGACAATGGTGTCGATGGCTTTGTAGACAGCATCGACCGGACCAGAACCCATCGAGGCATGCATGTGGACTTTGCCATCCGGTCCCTTAAGACGCACGGTAGCGGTGGGCATACCGAGCGTACCGCATGAGACCTGCATGCCGTCGAGATGAAACACATCGCGCGGACGATAGAACTCATCGGCGATCAACGCTTCGAGATCAGCATCCACGATCACTTTTTTGCGGTCGGCGAGTTCCTTGAAACGCGCAAAGGCTTTATCGAGTTCAACTTCATCGAGCGCATGTCCCATTTCAGCGAGACGCGCGCGCAACGCATGGCGACCGGAGTGTTTGCCAAGCACGAGCTTGGTTTGATTCACACCGACATCTTCAGGGCGCATGATCTCATACGTGGTCTGATGTTTCAACATTCCGTCTTGATGGATACCCGCTTCATGCGCGAACGCATTCGCACCGACAATCGCTTTGTTCGGTTGTACAACCATGCCCGTGTAATTACTGACCAGTTTGCTGACGCGCGAGAGCTGTTGGGTTTCAATTCCGGTATCTAAGTTAAAAATGGGTTTGCGAGTCTTCAACGCCATCACCACTTCTTCCATCGAAGTGTTGCCCGCGCGTTCACCGATACCGTTCATCGTCACTTCCGCCTGACGTGCACCCGCGCGAATGCCCGCGAGCGTGTTCGCCGTCGCCATGCCCAGATCATCGTGGCAGTGTACTGAGATCGTAATGCCTTCGTGCATGCCCGGCGTATTTTTGATGATGCCATCGATCAACGCAAAATATTCATCGGGCGTGGTGTATCCGACCGTGTCGGGGATATTCAACGTCGTCGCGCCAGATTTGATCGCTTCACCCAACACCACGTATAAAAATTCAGGCTCAGAGCGGCAGGCATCTTCCGGCGAGAATTCAACATCCTCGCAAAAAGTTTTTGCATACGCCACCATTTCAGAAACCCGTTGCACCACATCTTCAGGATCCATCTTCAACTTGTGTTTCATGTGGATCGGCGACGTGGCAAGGAACGTGTGGATGCGCGGCTTCAACGCATCCTGGACGCCCGCCCAAGCCTTATCAATATCGGACTTATTCGCCCGCGCCAGCCCGGCGATGACCGGGACTCGCGCCTCGGACTCACCCACAGCTGGTCGGCCCACTTCAACCGCTATGCGTCTGACAGCTTCGAGGTCATCCGGCGAGGCGGCTGGGAATCCAGCTTCGATGATATCCACGCCCATACGCGCCAGTGACCGCGCCACTTCCAACTTTTCAGCGGAGGTCATCGTCGCACCGGGCGATTGTTCGCCGTCGCGTAATGTTGTGTCAAAAATCTTAACGTAGTTAGACATAGTCTTCTTGTCTCCTCGTCTTCTAGTCTTTTAGTCGGCTCATCTCAGACAAGATGACTAGCAGACTAGCGGACTAACAGACTAACTTATTTCTTCCAATTCTCAGGTCTCAACGATCTCACCGCCGCACCCGCCTGCCACATTTCAGAGTCATGGAATACTGCAAGTTCCTTTTCGAGCTGCTCACGATAATCAGGTCGGCTGTTAGCTTCGAGGGTGATGCGGGCTTCGTTACCGCTCTTCACCGATTCATACAGATCCTCGAACACCGGCGCAACCGCATCCCGGAAACGCGGATGCCAGTCGAGCGCGCCGCGCTGGGCGGTGGTGGAGCAGTTGGCATACATGAAGTCCATGCCGTTCTCACCAACAAGGCGGATCAAGGACTGGGTCAATTCTTCAACAGTTTCGTTGAACGCTTCCGAAGGGGAATGTCCGTTCTTGCGGAGGACGTTGTACTGCGCTTCCATCACACCGGAGAGTGCGCCAATAAGGACACCGCGTTCGCCCGTCAAGTCGCTGAGCACTTCGTTCTTGAACGTGGTCGGGAATAAATAGCCCGCACCGATGGCAATGCCCAATGCAATGGCGCGTTCATTGGCACGACCCGTGTGGTCCTGATGCACGGCGAAGCTGGCATTGATACCGCTGCCCGCCAAAAAGTTGCGGCGCACACTCGTGCCTGAACCCTTGGGCGCAACCAATGCCACATCCACATGCGGAGGCGGGATCACACCGGTATCATCTTTGAACGTGACCGAGAAGCCGTGCGAGAAATACAGCATGTCGCCTTCGTTCAAACATTCCACGATCTTCGACCACTGCGAGCGCTGACCGGCATCCGATAACAAATATTGGATGACCGTGCCGCGTTCCGCCGCTTCTTCCACCGAGAACAACGTCTCGCCGGGTACCCAGCCGTCAGCGATGGCGCGGTCCCAATTCTTTGTTCCCTCGCGCTGACCAACAATTACTTTAATTCCATTGTCGCGCATGTTCATTGCCTGCGCAGGTCCCTGCACACCGTAACCCAACACCGCCACGACTTCATCTTTCAATACTTCACGCGCCTTCTCAAGGGGGAATTCCTCGCGTGTTACAACTTCTTCTTCCGTACCGCCGAAATTGATTTTAGCCATTGTTATATGCTCCTATTTGATTTGGTAAATATGTAAAAACGTATACAAGTAGACATGTACACACGTGCTTCCCTGTGTACATGTCTACTTGTTTCCTTGTCTACTTCCTCACGGCACCATCGCCGCGACGGACACATCCTCATAATGACGGTCGCTCATACCGGGCATACGGCGCACACCATCATGGACACCGCGCGTCATCGAGACCTGCCCGGTGCGCACCATTTCGACGATGCCGATCGGGCGCAGGAGTTCGATCATGCCTTCGATCTTGTCCTCGGTGCCGGTAACTTCGACAATCACGGCATCAACTGCTACATCCACAATGCGGGCACGGAAGATTTCCGCAAGCCCGTTGACCTCAGCGCGGCGTTCAGGACCGACACGCACTTTGATCAGCGCCAGGTCGCGGGTCACATTGGGTTGATGCGTCACATCCTGCACATCGATCACGTTGACCAGCTTATACAGGTTCGCTTCGATGCGATGCGCATCCATGTCACCGTTGGGGCAATCCACCACAATGGTCATGCGCGAGACATCGGGATCCTGAGTCCGCCCGACAGCCAGCGACTCGATATTGAAATTGCGGCGGCGGAACAGCGACGCTACGCGGTTCAACACGCCGGGTTTGTTTTCTACTAGTGCGATAAAGGTGTAGTTCATATTATCTCCTCATGTCAT